>SVKP01000166.1 GCA_015068395.1 Oscillospiraceae bacterium | reverse complement strand
GACCTTCCACGACATGCTCGGCGACGTGGAGCGCCAGCTCTCCGAGATGGGCCGCGGCAACTTCGCCGTCAAGAGCGATTGCCCGGAGGTCTACACGGGCGACTTTGCGCGCCTGCGTGAGTCCGTGGTGGAGCTGACCACCGCCATGAGCGACACGCTTTCCCAGATCGACGTCTCCGCCGATCAGGTGAACTCCGGCGGCGAGCAGGTGTCCTCCAGCGCGCAGGCGCTGGCGCAGGGCGCAACGGAGCAGGCGTCCTCCGTGCAGGAGCTCGCCGCGACGATCAACGAGATCTCCAATCAGGTCGAGGCGACGGCGGGCCACGCGGACGCCGCGCGCGAGGACAACCAGCTGTCTCACGACCAGATCGAAATTTGCTCGGCGCACATGGCGGAGCTGATGAACGCCATGCACGACATCGAGGCGAAGAGCCAGGAGATCAGCAAGGTCATTAAGACCATCGAGGACATCGCGTTCCAGACGAACATCCTCGCGCTCAACGCTGCGGTCGAGGCAGCGCGCGCGGGCAGCGCGGGCAAGGGCTTCGCAGTCGTGGCGGACGAGGTGCGCAACCTTGCCACGAAGTCGCAGGAGGCGTCCGCGAGCACGTCGACGCTGATCGAGGACACGGTGCGCGCGGTCAAGGAGGGCTCGCGCCTGTCGATCGAGACGGACGACGCGCTCAAGGAGGTCGTTCTGCGCGCCGAGAAGGTGATGGAGGCGGTGAACCTCATCTCCGACGCGACGCGCCAGCAGACGCACGACGTGGCGCAGGTGAGCACGGGCATCGACCAGATCTCGAGCGTGGTGCAGACGAACTCGGCGACGGCGGAGGAGTCCGCGGCGGCGTCGGAGGAGCTGTCCGGGCAGGCGAACCTGCTCAAGGAGCTCGTCGGCAGATTTACGCTTCAGGAGAGCGGCATCGGCAAGAGCAAGAGCTACAGCGCGCCCAAGGCACAGAAGGCGGCAAGCCCCGCGCCGAGCTATTCCGAGCCGTCCCGCAGCCGCAGCGCGTCCGCCCCGTCCTCGTTCGGCGGCGGCAGCGATAAGTATTAAGGAACCGCAGCGTGCGGGCTCGAAGCGCCACTTATTTGTGCTTGTAAAGATGGTTCCATCACTGATTAAAATACTGTTTTGAGCTTTGGAAGCAATCTACGACTCCTCCTACCGTGCGTTGTAGTGTGCATCCCCCTCAAAACCAATTTTAACAAGAAAGGTGACCGCTTGCCAGCACTCTTTCATTCCTATTTGTGCTGGACGCAAAGCGGCCAGAATGGATATTAAAATGACACATTTGGAAAAAGTGACTTATCGGAATTTTGAGGAAATCATCGACCTGACCATATTCGAATCGCAGTATCCCTTTGTCGCCGACAACGAGGAGAGCCTTGCGGAGGCGTATCTTGCCATTGCATCGGGCGAGGCATACGCTTATCCCTTCGCCATCTATGACAACGAGACGCTGGTCGGCTTTGTGATGATCGGGTATAACGAAGCAGCGATCGAGGAGAATCCCCCCGAAAGCTGCAAGGACAATTACAGTCTTTGGCGTCTGATGATCGACAAAAACCATCAGCGCAAGGGCTTCGGCAGAGAGGCTGTGCGGCTTGCGCTGGAATTTGTCAGGACGTGGCCGCACGGAATAGCGGAATTCTGCGAAACGTCCTACAACCCCGAGAACGAAGTCGCGAGAAAACTGTACGCGTCTTTCGGTTTTGTGGAGAACGGCGAAAAGGACGACGACGAGATCGTCGCCGTCCTGAAGCTGTAAGCAAAAACGCGGCCATTCCAAAGCGGAATGGCTGCGTTTATCGTTAGCTCCGGTTACCCGGTGGGAATGCAGTTCAGACAACGGGCAGCGCGCGTCCGGCGGTTTTCAGCGCGTCGGTGTCGAGCTTGTCGCCGTTCAAAACCAACCGCCCGTTGATGAACACCTTTTCAATGCCGAACGAGCGCGTCTGATCCGGCACAGCCTTTTTCAGCGCATCCTTAAGAACTCCCTCTACTTTTCGACGTCTCGAAAAGTCAGCTGCGCTGACAGCTCCCTCAAAGAGGGAGCCAACGGAGGAAACGTGTCTTTAGCCTCCCTCTGAGAGGGAGGCGGCACACGCGCAGCGCGTGACGGAAGGAGAATTCCCCCTCCCTTTCTCCCGCCCGGGGGAAGGGGAGGGGCTTTTTGCCCGCGCGGCACTTGACACGGGCGCAAAAAGCGTGTAACATAGCATCCCGGTTTGTAATCAAACCGCACAGGCAATACAAAGCGCAAAATCCGGAAACAATAGGAGAAATGAATCTATGAGTCTACTTATCAGCATCATCATCGGCGGCGTCTCGGGCTGGCTCGCGGGCAAGCTGATGAACAGCAAGTTTTCCCTGCTCGGCAACATCATCATTGGCCTGGTGGGCGGCCTGATCGGCGGCGTCCTGCTTGGGGTGATCGGCATTCACGGCTCGGGCCTGATCGGCAACATCATTGTCGGCGTCGTCGGCGCCTGCGTCCTGATTGCAGTCGGCAGGGCAATCAAAAAATAAAAAAAGACAAGAAAAATGGGCGGAAACGCCCATTTTTCTTGTCCAGAATTAGCCGCCGCGCGCAGCGCGTGACGGAAGGAGTTTATTCCAGCGCGGCGCTGACCAGCCCGACGAACAGCGGGTGCGGGCGGTTGGGACGGCTCTTGAACTCCGGGTGGAACTGCACGCCCACGAAGAAAGGCAGGGAACTGAGCTCCACCGTCTCCACCAGCCTTCCGTCCGGGGACTGGCCGCTGAGCGTCAAGCCCGCCGCCGTCAGCGTGTCGCGGTAGTCGTTGTTGAGCTCATAGCGGTGGCGGTGGCGCTCGGCGATCTGCAATGCGCCGTAGCAGCGCGCCATGGTCGTGTCCGGCGCGATCGCGCAGGGATAGCTGCCGAGGCGCAGCGTGCCGCCCTTGTCGATCTCACTGCTCTGGCCGGGCATGAAGTCGATCACCTTATGGCGGCACACCTCGTTGAACTCGCCGGAGTCGGCGTCCGTGATGCCCGCGACGTGCCGCGCGAACTCGATGACCGCGATCTGCATGCCGAGGCAGATGCCGAGATACGGCTTTTTGTGCTCCCGCGCGTACTGCGCGGCGAGGATCATGCCCTCGATGCCGCGGTTGCCGAAGCCGCCGGGAACGAGGATGCCGTCCGTCTCCGCAAGCGTCCGCTCCACATTCTCTGCCGTCAACTGCTCTGAGTCTATCCAACGGATATCGACCCGGGCGCCGAGGGCGCTTCCGGCGTGGTGCAGCGCCTCCATCACGGAGAGATAGGCGTCGTGGAGCTGCGTGTATTTGCCGACCAGACCGATCGTCACGGTCCGCGTGGGGTGCTTGATGCGCTCCACCATCGCGCGCCACTCCGCCAGCTCCGGCGCGGGCACGTCAAGCCCCAGCTTGCGGCACACGACGCCGGAGAAGTCCGACGCCTCCAGCATGAGCGGCGCCTCGTAGAGGCAGGAGAGCGTGCGGTTTTCGATGACGCAGTCGGGCTGCACGTTGCAAAACAGCGCGATCTTGCGGAAAATTCCCTTGTCCTCGATCGGCTCGTCGCTGCGCAGCACGATGACGTCGGGGTGGATGCCCATGCCCTGCAATTCCTTGACGGAGTGCTGCGTGGGCTTGGATTTGTGCTCGTCGGAGCCGCGCAGGAAGGGCACGAGCGTCACATGGATGAACATGCTGTTCTCCCGGCCCGCCTCCAGCGAGACCTGACGCGCCGCCTCGATAAACGGCTGGCTCTCGATGTCGCCGATGG
>SVKP01000165.1 GCA_015068395.1 Oscillospiraceae bacterium | reverse complement strand
CGGAGAGACCGTCGTGCCCATGGTGTCCTCGATGGACCACAAGCGCGCTCTGGACGGCGATTGCGGTCTCAACACCGGCGGTATGGGCGCGGTCGCTCCGAACCCGTACTACACGCCGGACGTCGCCGCCGTGTGCATGGAGCGCATCTTTCTGCCCACTGTGCGCGCGATGAAGGCGGAGGGCAGGGAGTTCCGCGGCTGCCTTTACTTTGGGCTGATGCTCACCGCGGACGGTCCTAAGGTCATCGAATACAACTGCCGCTTCGGCGACCCGGAGACGCAGGCGGTGCTGCCGCTGCTGGAAAGCGACCTGCTCACCGTGATGCGCGCCGTGACCGAAGGCCGGCTCGCGCAGACGGAGGTCCGCTTCTCCGAAAAAAGCTCCTGCTGCGTGGTGCTCGCCTCCGCGGGCTACCCCGCCGCCTATGAGAAGGGCTTTCCGCTGGATGTTCCCGAGGCGCTGCGGCAGCATGTTTTCGTCGCGGGCGCGGCGCGGCGCGGGGACGGGCTCGTCACCTCGGGCGGCCGCGTGCTGGGCTGCACGGCGGTCGCGGACACGCTGCGCGAGGCGATCGACGCCGCCTACGCGCAGGCGGACCAGATCCGCTTTGAAAATGCATACTGCCGCCGCGACATCGGCGCAAGAGCGCTGGCAGCCATGGAAAAGGAGTAAACAGCATGGTTTATCGCATCTATGTGGAGAAAAAGCCCGCGCTCGCTCTGGAGGCGGACGCGCTGGCGCAGGACTGCCGCGCGCTGCTGGGCATTCCAGCGCTCACGCGCGTGCGCGTTCTCAACCGCTACGACGTGGAGGGCATCGACAAGGCGCTGTTCGACTATGCGGTGCGCGCCGTGCTCTCCGAGCCGCAGCTGGACAATGTCTGCTTCGAGCCGGAGCTGGACGGCGCGCAGGTCTTCGCCGTGGAGTATCTGCCCGGGCAGTTCGACCAGCGCTCCGACTCTGCCGCCCAGTGCATTCAGTTCCTCTCCGGAGGAGAGCGGCCCGCGGTGCGCTCCGCCAAGGTCTACGCGCTCTACGGTAATTTGAGCGGGCACGAGCTGGCGGAGATCAAGCGCTACGTCATCAACCCCGTCGAGGCGCGGGAGGCGTGTCTGGACAAGCCCGAAACGCTTGCCGCCGCGTACGCCCAGCCGGAGGACGTGGCGGCGCTGGATGGATTTTTGGAGCTCTCGCGCGACGCGCTCGAGGCGCTTGCCGCGCGCATGGGGCTCGCAATGGATGTGGACGACCTCGCCTTCTGCCAACGTCATTTTCGTGAGCAGGAGCGCCGCTGCCCGACTGTCACCGAGCTGCGCGTGCTGGACACCTACTGGTCCGACCACTGCCGCCACACGACCTTCCACACGGTCCTTGACAGCGTGACGTTTGAGGACAAGCTGCTGCAGGACGCGTGGGAGCACTATCTCGACGCCCGCCGCGCACTGGGGCGCACCGCCCCCGTCTGTCTGATGGACCTCGGCACGATCGCCGCCAGGGCGCTGCGCGCGCAGGGAAAGCTGGACAAGCTGGACGTGTCGGAGGAGATCAACGCCTGCACGGTAAAGACCGAGATCACGGTGGACGGCGTGCGGGAGCCGTGGCTGCTTCTTTTTAAAAACGAGACGCACAACCACCCCACGGAGATCGAGCCCTTTGGCGGCGCGGCGACCTGTATCGGCGGCGCGATCCGCGATCCGCTCTCGGGGCGAGGCTATGTGTACGGCGCCATGCGCCTCAGCGGCGCGGCGGACCCCCGCAAGGGGCTGAGCGAAACGCTCCCCGGCAAGCTGCCCCAGCGCAGGCTGGTCACTGCCGCGGCGGCTGGCTACTCGTCTTACGGCAACCAGATCGGCCTCGCCACGGGTATTGTGGACGAGCTGTATCACCCCGGCTATGCCGCGAAGCATCTGGAGCTCGGCGCGGTCATCGCCGCCGCGCCCGCGCGTAATGTCCGTCGCGAACGGCCGCAGCCCGGCGACGCGGTGCTGCTGCTCGGCGGCAGCACGGGGCGCGACGGCATCGGCGGCGCGACGGGCTCGTCCAAGGCGCACAACGCACACTCCGTCGAAACCTGCGGCGCGGAGGTACAAAAGGGCAACGCGCCAGAGGAGCGCAAGCTGCAGCGTCTGTTCCGCAGCGCAGAGGCATGCCGCATGATAAAGCGCTGCAACGACTTTGGCGCTGGCGGCGTGTCCGTCGCCATCGGCGAGCTGGCGGACGGCCTTGCCATCGAGCTGGACGCCGTGCCGAAAAAATACGAGGGTCTGGACGGCACCGAGCTTGCCATCAGCGAGTCGCAGGAGCGCATGGCGGTGGTCGTTGCGCCGGAGGATGTGGAGCGCTTCCTCGCCCTCGCGCGCGAAGAAAACCTTCAGGCGTGCCGCGTCGCGACCGTCACGGCGGAGCCGCGCCTTGTCATGCGCTGGCGCGGAAAGACCATCGTCGATCTGAGCCGCGCGTTTCTCGACACCAACGGCGCGGAGAAGCACACCGCCGCCGCGCCCGCCGCCGCGCAAAGCTGGGAGGACGCGCCCGCCGCCGGAGGCTTCGCGGAGCGCTGCCTCGCAATGGCGTCCAGCCTTGCCTGCTGCTCCCGTCAGGGGCTCTCCGAGCGCTTCGACTCCACCGTCGGCGCGGGCACGGTGCTGCTGCCCTTCGGCGGCAAAAACCAGCTCACGCCCATTCAGGCGATGGTCCACCGCTTCCCCGTGGAGCGCGGCGAGACCGACGACTGCTCGCTCATGGCGTGGGGCTTCGACCCGGAGGTCTCGGCGCGCAGCCCCTACCACGGCGCGTATCTTGCGGTGGCGGAGTCTGTCAGCAAGCTGATTGCCTCCGGCGCGGACCGAAACGACGTCTATCTGAGTTTTCAGGAATACTTTGAAAAGCTGGGGCGCGACCCCAAGCGCTGGGGCAAGCCGCTCGCGGCGCTGCTCGGCGCGTTCGAGGCGCAGATGGGGCTGGGCGTCGCCGCCATTGGCGGAAAGGACTCCATGTCCGGCTCCTTTGAGGACCTCGACGTGCCGCCCACGCTGGTCTCCTTCGCCGTTACGACGCAGAAGGTCTCAAGCATCGTCTCCCCTGAGTTCAAGGCGGCGGGCCACCGCGTGATCCACATCGCGCCGCGGCGAAATGAATACGGTCTGCCCGACTGCGACTCGCTGCTCTCCGTGTTCGACCGCGTCGCCTCCCTGCTGCAAGACGGCAGGGCTGTCGCCTGTTACACGCCCGGCCCCGGCGGGATCGCCGAGGCGGTGATGAAGATGTGCTTCGGCAACGGCGTCGGCTTCCGCTTCGACCCCGCCTTCGACGTTTCCCGCCTCTTCACGCGGGACTACGGCGCGTTTTTGCTGGAGCTGAGCGAAACGGGCGGCGCCGAGGCAGAGGGCGAGACCGTCGGCTATACCACAGAGGAAGCGGCGCTTGCCTGCGCCGGAGAGACGCTGCCGCTGGAACGCCTGCTGAAAGCGTATCAGGGCACGCTGGAACCCGTCTATCCCACGCAGCCCTCCGCGCCCGCGAAAAAGCCGGAAACGCTCTCCTTCCATGCCGCCGCGCCTGCCCCGAAAGGACCGCGGACGGCTGTGCCGCGCTTCCTCATCCCGGTCTTTCCCGGCACCAACTGCGAGTATGACAGCGCCCGCGCCGTGCGCGCCGCGGGCGGTGAGGCGGAGATCTTCATCGTCAACAATCTGGACGCGGACGCGGTCTCGCGCAGCGTGGAACGCTTTGCCGCGGCGCTCTCGCGGGCGCAGGCGGTGTTCCTGCCCGGCGGTTTTTCCGGCGGCGACGAGCCGGACGGCTCCGCGAAGTTCATCACGGCATTCTTCCGCAGCGCCGCGGTCCGGGCGGGCGTGGAGGACCTTTTGGACCGGCGCGGCGGTCTGATGTGCGGCGTGTGCAACGGTTTTCAGGCGCTCATCAAGCTGGGGCTCGTGCCTTACGGCAAGATCACGGACACGGACGAAGAAAGCCCGACGCTGGCGGTGAACGTCATCGGCAGGCACCAGTCGCGCATCGTGCGCACGCGCGTCGTCTCCACGCTCTCGCCCTGGCTGTCGCTCGCGCAGGTCGGCGAGGTCTATAGCGTGCCCATCTCCCACGGCGAGGGACGCCTGCTCGCGTCGGAATCTCTGGTGCGTTCGCTCGCCGAAGGCGGGCAGGTCGCCACACAGTATGTGGACCTGAACGGCGAGGCAAGCGCCGACGTGCGCTTCAACCCCAACGGCTCCGTGCTTGCCGTCGAGGGCATCACCTCGCCCGACGGGCGCGTGTTCGGCAAGATGGGCCACACCGAGCGCGTGGGCGCGGGGCTGTACCGCAATGTCCCGGGCAATTACGACCTGCCCATGTTCGCCTCCGCCGTGCGCTATTTCCGCGGCTGAGCTTTTTACCAAAATTGAGAGCTGACGCAGTTTGACTCTGTGTCAGCTCTTTTTTGAATTTTCCCGGCATTTTTGAGGTGTTTTTATTCTCTATTCATTGAAACAACTTGCGATCTGGTGTATGATGTCATCATAAACCATATTGGAGGAGGAGATTTCATGCTGAACAGGTTCTGCAAAAAGCCTCTTTATGAAGTCACGCGGACACTGGCGCGTGTGGCGATGGGCGAAGAGAAAGCGGAGCTGGTCATTCAAAACGCAAGGCTTGTCAATGTATGCACCGCTGAGATTCAGGAGGGTGTCGACGTTGCGATCACCGAAGGCAGGATCGCGCTGGTTGGCGACGCGGCGCACTGCGTAGGCGAGCATACGGTCGTGATCGACGCCGCGGGGCAGTACATCGCGCCGGGCTTTATGGACGCGCATATCCATGTCGAATCCTCCATGATTACGGTGGGCGAATATGCCCGCGCGGTGGTTCCACGCGGCACCACCGGCATCTTTATGGACCCTCATGAGATCTGCAACGTATGCGGGCCAGACGGCGTGAGGGCGATGATTGAGGACGCGAAGCGCTCTCCGCTTAAGGCAATGTCGAATGTTCCATCCTGCGTCCCCGCCGTCGCCGGCTTTGAGGATACCGGCTCCCGCATCGGCCCGGAGGAGGTTCGGGAGATGATGGCCTGGGACGGCGTCATGGGCCTCGGTGAAATGATGAACTTTCCGGGCGTCCTTGCCGCCGACGCCGCCATCCATGGGGAGCTTGCGGAGACGCTGAAGGCCGATCAGGTCATTACCGGCCACTACTCCGTCCCGGATATCGGAGCGGGCTTGAACGCCTACATTGCCTCCGGCGTCCGCTGCTGCCATGAGTCGACCCGCGCTGTGGACGTTTTGGAGAAAATGCGGCACGGTATGTACGCCCTGATGCGTTACGGCAGCGCGTGGCACGATATGCCGGTCATCATTCGCGCCATTCTGGACAATCATATCGACGACCGCTTTGCCTGCCTTATTTCGGACGACACGCATCCCGACACACTGATTGAGGACGGGCACATGGACCACATCGTTCGATGCGCCGTCAGGGAAGGGCTCGATCCCATCAAGGCGGTCCAATATGTCACGATCAATCCGGCGACCTGCTTCAGAATGGATCACGAGCTGGGCAGCATTACGCCCGGCAAATGCGCCGATATCGTGTTCTTTGACGATTTGAAAGACGTCCGTGTGACGCGCACGATCATTGATGGGGAGGTCGTCGCCGAGAACGGGAAAATGACCGTGGAGATTGGAAAGTCCGCGTTTCCCTCGGCCTGCTATGACACGATGCACGTTGGGCATCCCATCACGGCGGAGAGCTTTCGAATCGCGGCGCCCGCCGGGAAGGACAGCGTAAAGGCGCGCGTGATCGAGATCATTCCGAACCGCGTCGGCAACTACGAGCGGCTGCTCGACCTGTCTGTAAAGAATGGATTTGCGGAGGCGGACCCCGCGCAGGATGTTATGAAAATGGCGGTGTTTGAGCGCCATCACGCGACGGGCACAACGGGGCGCGGCTTCGTGAAGGGCTTCGGCTTCCGTAAGGGCGCCATGGCGCAGACTGTCGCCCACGACGCGCACAATCTGCTGGTTGCCGGCACGAACGACGAGGATATGGCGCTTGCCGCCAACACGCTGATAGCGTGCGGCGGAGGGCTGTGCGCCGTTGCCGACGGAACCGTACTCGCGCAGGTGCCGCTGCCGATCGCCGGGCTGATGAACGATCTGCCCGTCGAGGAGATGGCGGAGCTGGTCGGCAGGCTGAGCGCGGCGTGGCGCGAGATGGGGTGCACGATCAATTCGCCCTATATGACGATGGCGCTGATCCCGCTTGCCTGCCTCCCCGAGCTGCGTCTCACGAACCGCGGGCTTGTGGACTGCCGCAGCTTCCGATTTACGGAGCTCTTTGCAGACTGAGAGCGAAACCGCGAAAGATAACTCACGCACAGGCACAAAAGCGCGATTCCTTTTCATGCAGAGATGAGGGAAATGTCATGAAGCAAAACGCGGTCGTTCAAAAGCTGCTTGCCCTGGCGCTCCTTCCCTACAGAGCAGCGGCGACGGGAAGCAGCGTGGAAATCGATCTGTCCGAAAAGGGCGTCAGGATCGGCGTGGGCACCGGAACGATACAGGAAAAGCTGGTAAACGAGCTGTTCCCGGAGGCGGAGGTCTTTTATTATCACCATCTCGACGGCTATGCCGCCGTTGCGCAGGGCAAGCTTGACGCTTTCGTCTTTGACAAAAAGCAGATGGAGCTTGCCATTAAGAACGGGCTGCAAGGCGTCAGGTTTCTGGACAGGATGATCGGCGAGCCGACCAAAATCGCTCTCGGGATATCCAATGTATCCGAAATTCCCGATTTGGAAAGCAAGGCAAACAGCTTTATACAGGAATTGAAGCAAAATGGTACGCTGGAGGATATGTACGAGCGCTGGGTCGTCCGGGAGGACTTTTCGATGCCGGCGATCGAAGAGGCTGACACGCCGCAGTTCTGCCTGACCGTGGGGACGACGGGCATCACGCCGCCGTACACCTACTACGAGGGGACCGACCTGACCGGATACGACATCGAGCTCATGTACCGGTTTGCCGCATGGCTGGGCGCGGATGTAAAATTTGAGGTCTATGACTATGCCGGCGTGGTCCAGGCGGCGCAGGTCGGCAAGGTGGACGTCGTTGCCGCGAATTTGCAGGTCACGCCGGAGGAGATTTTCGAGCGCCCGAAAAGGGAACGTACCCGGCGCTTTATCAGGCAGCTGCGCGTGCTGGAATTCGCCGTCGATTCGCCGGGCTTCGACTTTATTTCCGCCGGTGTGGAAATTGACCGCTACTGCCTGCAAAACGACATTGTCCCGAAGGAGAAATACCGCGTCCGGCTTGCCATTGAGGAGCTGGTGCAGCAGATTCTCCTGCCGCGGACGCCGGGCCCGGATATCCGCGTGGCGGTGGAGCACGACCCGCGGGACGGGAGCACCGCGATCACAGCTTCCTATGCGGGAGAGCGATTCGACCCGAAGGACACGGACAACGAGCTTTCCTATGCGCTGCTCCGAAGCACGGCGGAGGAGCTGACATATGCGTATGACGCGGAGAAGGAGCTGCCCAACCGGGTGGAGATCAAGGTCAGATGAAAAAGGAAGGTGAAACCGGATGAACGTATATGATTTTGACGGAACGATTTTTCCCGGGGATTGTTCGATAGGCTTTTGTTTCTGGTGTATGAACCGCCATCCCAGGCTGTGGTTCACCTTTTTCCCCAAGGCTGTTAAAAACCTTATCCTGCGAAAAAAAGGAAAGATGCCGGAATATCTGATGCAGCGCAGATTCTTCGGATATCTGACGCTGATCGACGACTTCGATGTGCAGATCGAACGCTACTGGGACAAAAACGAAAAGAGGATCGCGGCGTGGTATCTGGCGCAAAAAAAGCCTGACGATCTGATCATCAGCGCGTCGCCCACCTGCATCATCGGGCCGATTGCAAAACGGCTTGGCGTGAACTTCATGGCGACGGAATTTGACCGTGAATTTGGCGTTTTCGTCAACAACATGATGTACGCAAAGGAAAAAGCAAGATACATCTACGATCATGGTTTTCCTGTGATCGAGCATTTTTACTCCGATTCCCTTGCCGACACACCGCTTGCCCTATGCGCTGAAAAAGCCCATTTGGTAACGGACAAGGCGAGCACGGTGACGGATTGGCCCGCTCTGGATTCGGAGACGATGAAAAAAGTAAGAAAAAAGCTCGACACAGGCTGGAACATCCATCTGAGCGAAGATGAATAATAACGATGGCAAAAAGATGAAAGCAGGCACTTTTCAGCGTCTACTTTCATCTTATCCGATACGCGCAGTTTATATTGTGTCAGCTCTTTTATGACGCCTTTTTACGGCAGCAGGTCGACGATGTCGTCCCAGTCGAAATTCTCCGCCGCGGCGCGCATCTTTTCCAGCCGCTCCCGCGCGTCCTCCGGCAGCCGGTAGGCGCCGAGGGATTCGATCAGCTCGGCGGCACGGTCGTATTCCAGCTCGTCGAGCTGATGGCGGATCATGCGCCAGGTCTCCTGAAGCCGCTCGTCCGAGATCGGGGGCAGCGCGTCCTCGTCCTCCGTCTTCTCCAGCAGCGGCGCAAGCCTCTCCCCCATCGCGCGATAGCGCGAGAGCAGCTCGTCCAGTCCGCCGAGAAGCGTGTCCGTATCGCCCGCCTTGCCCGCGAGCTCCAGCTTTTCCGCCAACGCGCCCAGTGGCTCCGCGCCGATGATGCGCGACGTGCTCTTGAGCGCGTGGACCTTAGTAATGACGTTGTCGAGGTCTCCAACGCGGCGGAAGGTCTCGATCTCATCCGCCCCGGCGGCGGCGGTGCGCGCGTAGACCGTCAGCGTGTCGAGATAGGTCTCCTCCGTGGCGCAGCGCTCAAGCCCCTGCGCCGGGTCCAGCCCCTCGACCTTGCCCAGCCAGCCGGGAAGTCCCCCCAGCTCGGTATCCATACCCTCGTATTCGCGGCTCACCACACGGAAGTCCTTGCCAAGAAGATCCCGCACCTGCCGACAGATCTCCTCGCCGCCCTCGACGAATACGGTGGTCTTTTTGAAGCCAGGCTCCTGCGCGCCGCGCTCCGACGCGGTCGCCTCCATGCGCACGCACACCTTCGACGGCGGGAGATACTTCATCAGCATCTCCTCCATCTTCTCCCCATCCACGGGCTTGGACAGGTAGTCCTGAAAGCCCGCGTCGATGTAACGCTCGCGGGAGCCGGAGATCGCGTTCGCCGTGAGCGCAATGCAGACCGTGTTCTCCGTGTTCGGCAGCTTCTTGAGCTCACGCAGCGTTTCCACGCCGTCCATACCCGGCATCATGTGGTCGATCAGCGCCACGTCGTAGGTATTCTTCGCCGCCAGCGCGAGCGCCGCGCGCCCCGACTCCGCCGTGTCGATTTGAAGCTGCGTCTTCTTGAGCAGGCCCTTCACAACGGTCAGGTTGACCGCCACGTCGTCCACGACGAGGATACGCGCCTCCGGCGCGCAGAAGGACTCCCGCTCCGCCGCCATGTGCGCGCCGCCCGTCTCATAGCGTCCGCCGAACTCGCCGACGGGCCACCACTTGACCACAGGCTGCCTGATGGCAAAGGAAAACTCCGTGCCCTCGCCGTAAACGCTCTCGACCTCCAGTGAGCTGCCCATGAGCGCGAGCAGCTGCGTCGTGATGGCAAGGCCAAGCCCCGTCCCCTCGACCGTGCGGTTGCGCGATTCCTCCAGCCGGGCAAAGGGGGAGGTCAGGCGCGCCATATCCTCGGGCTTGATGCCGATGCCCGTGTCGGTGACGCTGACCTTGAGCAGAACCGTGTCGGGGTCCACCTCGGTGTAGCCGATCATCAGCGTCACCGAGCCGGTTTCCGTATACTTCACGGCATTGCTCAGAAGGTTCAGCGCGCATTGGCGGATACGTATCTCGTCTCCAAAGAGCACGCTGGGCGTCGTTTCATCGACAAAGGCGTAGAAATCCAGCCCCTTTTTCTCCGCGCGGGTGCGGGTCATGTTCACGAGGTCGTTGACAATCGAGCCCAGCTCATACTGCGTGGGCAGGATCTCCATCTTACCCTCCGCGACCTTGGAAAAGTCCAGAATATCGTTGATGATCGAAAGCAGCGTCTTGCCGGCGTTTTGGATGTCGGCGGCGTTGGCGCGCGTCTCCGGCTCACGGCTCTCGCGCAGGATCACCTCGTTGAGGCCGAGGATGGCGTTGATGGGCGTGCGGATCTCGTGGGACATCTTGGCGAGGAAGTTGCTCTTCGCCTCGT
>SVKP01000164.1 GCA_015068395.1 Oscillospiraceae bacterium | reverse complement strand
CGGCGAGCTGTACGACGCGGCGCGGCGGGCGCTGATCGACCCAAGCGCGACGGCGGAGGAGCTGGCGCGGCGGGCGCAGCGCACGGTCGATCTCGCGGACTGGGCGAGCCGCCGCCTCGACGAGCTCGCCCCCGCCCGCGCGCAGCGCGAGGTCCGCGAAGCGCAGCGCGTGTTGGAGGATATCACCGCCGAAATGAAGCCGCTCACACTGGACGAGAACGGGGAAAAGATACTGGACCCGTTCAAAGTGGTGGAAGTGCCGGGGTGGACAAAACCTTCTGCGCCGCTATGGCTAGAAGGCGAAATATCTATTGGAAAAAGCTTGGGGGCAAAAGCAAAAAACTATCAGGTGGTTGACAGGGAAACGGGCATAGGGTACTATCTCGTTGAAGGCACAAGAATTGAAAACCCCACAGTTTTTGCGGGATTCAAGGGAGCAAAGGCTCTCAACGCTGACACAATATCGGGACTGGTAAGTGAGTATGGAGGAGTTGCGGGAAAGTGGCAACACGCAAAAGGGATAGGCACGTTAGATGTGGAAGGAGACGAAGTGAAAGCGGAGATACATTGGTTCCAAGAAGAAAGTGTTGGAAAGGTAAAATTTAAAATCAAGAGGTGGTTAGAATGAACGTAATGTATATAGGAAAAACCAGCCCGCTTGAATTGACAAACGGAAAAATATACGAAGTGCTATCTATTGAGCGCGGCTGGTATAGAATTGTGGATGAATCAGGGGAGGATTATCTTTTTCCTCCCGACGTGTTTAAGGTCATAGAATATTAAATCCCGGTCGGCAGGCATGGGCGGCGTTCCACACGGAACGCCGCCCTGCTGCCATGTTCAGCCTCTCGGCGCGACGGCGGAGGAGCTGGCGCGCCGGGCGCAGCGCACGGCGGACCTCGCGGACTGGGCGAGCCGCCGCCTCGACGAGCTCGACCCCGCCCGCGCGCAGCGCGAGGTCCGCGAAGCGCAGCGCGTGTTGGAGGATATCACCGCCGAAATGAAGCCGCTCACACTGGACGAGAACGGGGAAAAGATACTGGACCCGTTCAAGCTGGTGGAAGCGCCGGGGTGGACAGGCGAACATCAGTATGGTATCATGCAGGCAAGCGGTAAGCTTGGGGACACTGATGGTTACTCGCGTATCACAAGCACACGCAGCATCCCCGCAAACGACCATCAAACTGTCAGACGGGAGCTGAATGATTTTGGAAGCAAATATCAGTCTTCTGATACAGAGCATTCGCTTGTAATCTCGCCGGGCGGAGAAGTGTTTGAGGTTTCAGGGCTGAGCGGCGTTGTTAATACAGAGCTTGTCGGCGCTGACGCATTGGAGGGAAGCACGGTTATCCACAATCATCCTATATGGGAAGGACATAATAAGGGAGATTCGTTTAGCGAAGGCGATTTGATTTTTGCAGTAAAAAACAGAGCGGGTTTGCAATTTCTAATCTCCGGTTCGCGAAGCGACGCGTTTATCTACACCGGAAATCTAGGGGAAGATCAGATTAGAGCGGCATATAAGGCCGCAAAACAGGAAGTGTTCCAAAGGGCTATAGATACTGATACTCCTGTGGAATATGAGCAGGAAGAGATTATGCGGGTGCTCAACAAATACTTGGAGGGATTTGAGTTTTATGAAGACCTACAATTCTGAAAAGAAAGAACTGTTTGACTGGATCATGGCACAAACGGAAGCACTGGATAAACAACGTGAAAAAAAGTATTGGATTGATGGGTACTATATTGGAGGACAAGACTGCCCCGAAGATGCCGAAGAGGCGGCATGTGTTCGCGAGTTCAATCGAAGGCTTCTCGAATTAAAGAAAAAATATGGTGTAGAGTAAGCCAAGTACAATTCGTTTCCATATCATCGGCATGGGCGGCGTTCCGCACGGAGCGCCGCCCTGCTGCCATGTTCAGCCTCTCGGCGCGACGGCGGAGGAGCTGGCGCGGCTGCTTCCCCTTGTCTTTGCCGCTCTGAGAGGTTATACTGGAAAATGCCGGGAGACCGGCTGCAAAAAAACGATGGGAGGAAAGCACATGAAGACAAAAACGCTGAAAAAGCTGCTGGTCGCCGCGCTGGCACTGGTGATGACGCTGGCGCTGTCGGGCTGCATGCTCACGCAGGTGGAGACAGTCATCCGTGAGGATGGCAGCGGCTCGGTCACCGTGAAGACCGGGCTTACCAGGGAAGCGCTGGAGATGCTGGGGTCGATGGACGAGGAGCAGGCCGCCGCGTACGAGAACGCCGAGGCTTTCGTCTACAACGGCGAGACGTATTACGGCGAATCCGATAGCGTCGACTTTGCGAACATTGACGAGCTGAACGCGATCCTTGCCGGTACCACCGAGGGCGGCGAAGAGGGCGAAAACGCCGACAACGGGCTTCAAAATGCCACAATCAAGGTCACGAAGAACGCGGACGGCACGCTGACCCTCACGCTCGTCACCGCGAAGACGGAGACCGACGAGGGGGATGAGAGCGGGGAGCTTTCCGAAGAGGAGACCGAGGCAATGGAGGACATGATGGATGGCATGGTCACGGTCATGGAATTCAGCTTCCCTGCCGCCGTCACGCAGCAGCAGGGCCCGACGGAGGGCGTCACCATCGACGGAAGCAAGCTGACGCTCGACATCATGGCGATTGCCGGGGACAGCACCTATGTCTTCAAAACCGGCGTTGCCGCCCCGGCAAAGCCCGCCGTCGTTCCCACCAGCCAGAGGCTGACGGTCAACGGCGCGGAGAAGAACACCGAGATCTACAACATCGACGGCGCGAATTACTTTAAGCTGCGCGATATGGCGATGCTGCTCAGCGGTACGTCCTCACAGTTCAGCGTGGACTACGACGCCGCGCGCAAGACCATCGTCGTCAAGACCGGCGAGCCCTACACGCCCGCGGGCGGCGAGCTGGCGGCCGGTGCGGACAACTCCGCCTCCGCCGTTTTGAGCAGCCAGAGCATCGAGATCAACGGTGAGAAGGTCGATCTGACCGCCTACAACATCGGCGGCGCGAACTTCTTCAAGCTCCGCGACCTCGGCGACGCGCTCGGCTTCGGCGTGGACTACGACGGCACGACCAAGACCATGCTCGTCACCAGCTCGGAGCCCGCTTCCTCCCCGGAGCCGGTCACGAGCTATGTTATCGACAAATATCTCTCTGACGGCGATTTCACAGACTTCGCCGACTATGGCCGGGAGATGGGTGCCAAAACACCGAAGTCAAAAGCTGATACGAATATCTATTTCGTTTACGGCGGATACTTCGTCAACGTTGGGACAAACACGCAGGACCCGGAATACGCCTATGTCGGGATCGGCTACGGCGAGCACTGCGAGACGGTAACTTACTGCTGTCTCATACCGTATCATGATGTTCCAACCGTTACCGTTTACAGTACCGGGGCGTTTATGCCGACCTCGGCGGGCCGCATCCTTGAGGATACCATCAACTACATGAAGGACCATCCCGATCCAAATCAAAAGCCGTCCATGCCCGGCGTAGAGTGGATTGGCTGGGATGAATGGTAGAATGACTTCATAAGGCGCACCGAACCGTTTCGACTTTTCTCCTGTCCGTGGGAACTTTTTCTTGCAGAACGCTCTCAAATCTGTTATGCTGACGTTTACGTCGAAAAAACGGAGATGACAGAGATCCATGAGCAAGGGAAAACGCGTACAAAAGAAAAAGGGCGGCGGCTTTCTGGGCGTGCTGCTGATGCTGCTGCTCGTCGGCGGCGGGCTTTACGCCTCGTGGCGCATTCTGGTGCCGGAGCCGGCGACCGCTACGTCGGCTATGAGCGCTTCCACGGATGAGCCGTCAAAGAACGCCGGGGAGAGCGACCTCGCCGAGCAGCCGCCCGCGGAGGCGGACGGCTACGCGCGCAAGCGGCACTGCTGGACCTTCCTGCTCGTCGGCATGGACAAGGTCGGCAGCAATACGGACAGTCTGATCCTCGTACGCTACGACGTCGGCGAGCAGACGGTGAGTCTGGCGTCCATCCCGCGCGACACCTGCGTGGACGTCAAGCGCAAGCTCAAGAAGATCAACGCCGCCTACGCCAACGGCGGCATGGAGCAGCTGGAAACCGAGGTCTCGCGCACCTTCGGCATTCCCATTGACTTCTACGTCCGCGTGAACGTGAAGGGCTTCGTCGCGCTGGTGGACGAGCTGGGCGGCGTCGACTTCGACGTGCCCTGCAACATGAGCTACGACGACCCGGCGCAGGGGCTCTCCATCCACTTCCAGAAGGGGATGCAGCACCTCAGCGGCCAGCAGGCGCTGGAGGTCTGCCGCTTCCGCAAGAACAACGACGGCTCCGGCTACACCGACACCGGGCGCATGGAGACGCAGCGCAAGATGCTGACGGTCATCGCGAAAAAGCTGCTCTCCTGGGGAAATATCACAAAGCTCAAAAGCTATATCTCCATCGCCGCCGAGCACGTGGACACGGACCTCTCGCTCAGCGACATGGCGTGGTTTGCCGAGCACGCGCTGGGCTTCGACATGGAGCGCGAGGGCAGCCTCAACACCATGATGGCGCCCGCCGCGTGGCGCAACCCCTACATGTACCTCGACCCGGACGCGACGCTGGAGATGGTCAACCAATACTTAAACCCCTACACGAAGGACCTCCTGCCCGAGCATCTGGATATCATTTCATAACAGCAGCCGCCTCTTTCAGCCCGCTCCGCCCGGAGCGGGCTGATTTGTCTATTTGCGGTAAAAGCAAGAAAACACTTCTGGACTTTTTTGTGCAGCTCTGCTATACTGAGGGCGATTTCCGAAAGGGGTGGTATTATGCTGAAGGACACCGCGAAAGCGGCGTGGGAATATGGGCGGCAGTTTCTGATGAAGGGAAAGGTCGCGGACTACATTCCCGAGCTGGGCAAGGCGAACCCGGTGCATCTGGGCCTGTGCATCAAGACGCCGGAGGGCGAGACCATCGAGTTCGGCGACGTGGAGCAGCGCTTCACGATGCAGAGCATTTCCAAGGTCGTCTGCCTTGCGACGGCATTGCAGCACGAGGGCTTCGACACGGTCTTTTCCCATGTGATGATGGAGCCCTCGGGCGATGCGTTCAACTCCATTCTCAAGCTGGACACCGCGAGCAACCGGCCCTTCAACCCGATGATCAACGCCGGGGCGATCGAGATCGTAAATCTGCTCGCGCCGACCTTCTCCTTTGAGCAGCTGCTGGACTTCGTGCGCGCCATCTGCATGGACGACGAGATCACGCTCGACGAGGCGGTGTATCATTCCGAGGCCGCCACCGGCGACCGCAACCGCGCCATCGGCTACCTGCTCAAGAGCAAGGACGTGCTGACCGGCGACGTGCTGCAAACCGTGGACCTCTATTTTAAGCTCTGCTCGCTGAGCGTCAACGCGCGCTCGCTGGCGGGGCTGGGGCTGATCCTCGCCAACGGCGGCGTGGACCCGCGCAACGGCATCCGGCTTTTGAGCGCGCAGACCGTGCGCACGGTCAAGACGCTGATGTTCACCTGCGGCATGTACGACCGCTCGGGCGAATTCGCCGTGCGCGTGGGCATCCCGTGCAAGAGCGGCGTGGGCGGCGGCATCATGGCGAGCGTCGAGCACCAGATGGGCATCGGCACCTTCGGCCCCTCGCTCGACGAAAAGGGCAACAGCATCGGCGGCGGCAGCACGCTGGAATACCTCTCCCGCGAGCTGCACCTGCACATCTTCGACTCGGAGCCGCAATAATTTGCCGCTTTACACGAATAAACCGCACGCGATTTGGTCAAAAGCGAGAAAACATCTCTCCGGGTAGAAAATGGCGCCGGAGTTTTGTATGATATCACATGTGCGTTCCACATAATTTTTTTAGAGGGAGAAGTATGCTATGGCGATTTGGAATTTCCTGCTCTATCTGACCGGCTGGCCGCTGGCGCTGCTGCTGTTCTGCGGCGGACTGTACTTCACGATCATGACGAAGTGCCCGCAGTTCCGTCTGTTCCGCGAATCCATCCGCGTCGTGGGCGAAAAGCCCGCCACCGCGGGCTCGATCTCGTCCTTCGGCGCGCTGATGATCTCCACGGCGTCCCGCGTCGGCACGGGCAACATCATCGGCGTGTCCACGGCGCTGTGCGTCGGCGGACCCGGCGCGGTGTTCTGGATGTGGGTCACGGCGATCCTGGGCGGCGCGTCCGCGTTCGTCGAGTCCACGCTGGCGCAGGTCTATAAAAAACGTGACCCCGAGGGCGGCTCCTACGGCGGCCCCGCGTACTACATTGAGGCGGCGCTGCACAACCGCCCGCTCGCGATCGTGTTCGTCGTTGCGCTGATTATCACCTACGCCGTCGGCTACAACATGCTCGCGGCGTACAACCTCCAGTCCGCGTTCTCCGGCTTTGCCTTCTACAAGAGCAACCCCAAGGTGGTCGCCGGCGTCATCGGCGCGATCATCGCGGCGGTGTTCCTCTACACGATGCTCGGCGGCGGCAAGCGCCTCGTGAAGGTCACGGGCACGCTGGTCCCCATCATGGGCATCCTCTACGTCCTCATGTCGCTCATCGCGCTGTTGCTGAATATCAAGAACATCCCCGCAATGTTCGGCATGATCTTTTCCGACGCGTTCAACTTCAAGGCGATCTTCGGCGGGTTCATGGGCTCCTGCCTGATGATGGGCTTCAAGCGCGGCCTGTACTCCAATGAAGCCGGTATCGGCTCCGCGCCGAACGCCGCCGCGGCGGCGGACGTCTCGCACCCCGCCAAGCAAGGCCTCGTGCAGATGCTCTCCGTGTTCATCGACACGCTGCTTCTGTGCACCGCCACCGCGTTCATGACCCTCTGCTCCGGCGTGACCCCCAATGCCGACATTGCCGGCGCGCCCTTCGTGCAGCAGGCGCTCTCCTCCACCTTCGGCGTAGCGGGTCCGATCTTCATCGCGGTCGCGATGGTCCTCTTCGCGTTCACGACCCTGCTCGGCAACTTCTACTATGTGGAAAACGGCTTTGCCTACATCATGAAGAAGACCCCGAGCAAGGAGTTCACACTGGCGGCGCGCGTCGTCGGCGCGGTGCTGATCTTCCTCGGTGCGATCGTGTCCTTCGGCTTCGCGTGGGACCTCGCGGACGTCTGCCAGGTCATCCTTGCAGGTCTGAACATCCCGGTTTGTATCGTGCTCGGCGGCGTCGCCTACAAGGCGCTGGACGACTATGTCGCGCAGAAGAAGGCGGGCAAGAACCCGACCTTCAAGGCGAAGGACGCCGGCGTAAAGGTTCCGACCGACTTCTGGAACTGATCCGACCCATCCCAAAAGCGGGGAGCCAGCATCGGCTTCCCGCTTTTTTACAGCGCGTTACTCGTTCCCCCGGTTTTTGTCCGTTCTATCAAAAAAACACCCCCTTGTCAAATCGCGTTTGTGCGATTATAATAAGCAGGGAACAGAAGAAGGAGGCTCCTATGGGCGACAAACGACCCGGCGCGATCAACTCCACGCTCGTCTATATCGAAAAGGACGGCGCGTATCTGATGCTGCACCGCACCAAGAAGGAAAACGACCTCAACCACGACAAGTGGATCGGCGTGGGCGGCAAGTTCGAGCAGGACGAGGCGCCGGAGGAGTGCGCCCTGCGCGAGGCGTACGAGGAAACGGGGCTGACGCTCACGCGCTGGCGCTACCGCGGGCTCGTCACCTTCGTCTCCGACACGTGGACGACGGAGTACATGCACCTCTTTACCGCCGACGCGTGGACGGGCACGCTGCGCGCGTGCGACGAGGGGGATCTGGAGTGGGTCGACAAGAAGCGTCTTTTGAGCCTCAAGCTCTGGGAGGGCGACAAGATCTTCCTGCGCCTGCTCGATTCCGACGAGCCGTTCTTTTCCCTCAAGCTCAAATACGAGGGCGACGCCCTGGTATTCGCTCAGCTCAACGGCAAAACGCTGACAACTGCAACAATTCATTAAGGAGGCAACCAGCAATGAGATTTTCCAGCAAGGTCCAGAAGTGCGGCCTGTCCCCGATGCGCAAGTTCCATCCCTACGCCGTCGCGGCGGAGGCGAAGGGCAAGACCATCTATCACCTCAACATCGGTCAGCCCGACGTCATCACGCCCCCCGCCTTCTTCGAAGCGATCAAGAAGTTCGAGCAGCCCGTCCTCGCCTACGCGCCGTCTCCCGGACTCCCCGTGATGATCGACGCGATCCAGGAGTACTATGACAAGCTCGACATGCACTTCGACAAGAGCGAGATCCTGGTCACCACCGGCGGCAGCGAGGCGCTTGCCATCGCCCTGCAATGCATTCTGGACGACGGCGACGAGATCCTGATCCCCGAGCCGTTCTATCCCAACTACAACACGATGGTCCGCACCTGCGGCGCCTCCATCCATCCGATCCCGACCACCCCGCACGAGGGCTATCACTACGCCGACCGCGAGAAGATCGAGAAGGAGATCAACGAGCACACCCGCGCCATCATGGTCACGAATCCCGGCAACCCCACCGGCGTCGTGCTCACGCCCGAGGAGATGCGCATGATCGTGGACGTCGCCAAGGCGCACGACCTCTTCCTCATCGGCGACGAGGCGTACCGTGAGTTCGTCTACGGCGGCGAACCGCTGCAATCCTTCGGCGAGTTTGCCGACGCCGCGGAGAACGTCATCGTGGTCGACACCGT
>SVKP01000163.1 GCA_015068395.1 Oscillospiraceae bacterium | reverse complement strand
GGAAACACCGGAGAAGATGGGGATCGCTTCCCAGCCTGCCACGTGCGGCGGCAGGTTGCGCTGGGACATATCCTGCGTGCGGTAGTCGTAGCCGGAGAGTGCCGGCCCCGCAAACGCCATGAACACGATCAGCACGATCATGACGAGCCCGAATACCGCGCCTTTGTTCTTGACGAATCTGCTCAAAGCATCGCGCCAGAAGCTCTGCGAGCCGTAGACCCTGTCTACGCCCAGATCGCCGCGGTTGGCGAGCACAAAATCGTCCCGCTCCACCACTGCGGCGTATTGCTTCGCGGTCGTCATCCGTCATTCCTCCTTTGCCAGACGGATCCTCGGGTCGATGATGCCGTACAGGACGTCCACCGCCAGCATGACGGCGATGAACATGACGCTGTAGATAAACACCACGGCAAGGACCACATTGTAGTCGTTGAACTGGATGGCAGACACCAGCAGGGAACCGATGCCCGGGATCGCGAAGATCTGCTCGACGACCAGCGAGCCGGTCATCAGCTCCACGGTCAGCGGCGCGAGCACGGTCACGATGGGGATCAGTGCGTTGCGCAGGCCGTGCACGCCCAGCAGCCGGAAGGTCGAGATTCCCTTGGAGTCCGCGAGCAGCATGTAGTCGCTGCCCATGACCTCCACCATCTCCGTGCGGGCGAAGCGCGCCACCGTCGCCATGGAGAAAAAGCTCAGCGAGATGGTGGGCATGACGGTGGAGCGCAACGCGTCCGCCGTGTCGTACAGAAGCGGCAGCCAGCCCAACCGGAAGCCGATGAAGTAGCTCATCGCCATGGCAAACACGTAGGAAGGAAACGCCACGCCGATGACTGACAGCGCCGTCGCCGCCGTGTCGATCGCGCTGTTGCGCCGCAGCGCCGCCAGAATCCCCATCAGCAGCCCGATGACCGAGCCGAGGGCAACCGCCTGCAGGCCGATGCGGATCGAGACGGGTATCCGGGAGCGCAGCAGCTCGGAGATCGGCATGTTTTTCTGGATCACGTAGGATACGCCGAAGTCACCCGTGAGCATCGCCTTGAGATAGTTGACGAACTGGACGGGCAGCGGCTTGTCCAGCCCGTATTTCGCCTCCAGATTTGCGCGCTGGACGGCGGTGATCTTCTCGTCGTTGAACGGGCTGCCCGGCATGCTGTGGAGCATGATAAAGAGAGCTGCCAGAATAATGAGCACCGTCACCACCGAGATCAGCGCCCGCTTGGCGATATATTTGAGCATTGCGCCCTCTCCTTCCGCTGATGAACTTGCGCGGCGGGCCGCGCCGCAGGATCGGCAAGGGCGGCCGCGGCTTCCCGTCCGCAGCCGCCCTTGCGGTGTCTTGTCAGAAATTCACGTCGACGTCCTTGTAGATCGTGCCCACGCCCACCGGGAAGAAAGCAAGCCCGCTGACGCCCGGACGCACCATGGCGGCGGTACCCTTCTGGTAGACTGGCAGAATGACCGCGTTCTCCATGACCAGCGCCTCCGCCTGTTTGAGCGCCTCCCAGCGCGCGGCGGGGTCGTTGGCGAGCGAGCCGTTGGCGTCGTCGATCAGTTTGTCATACGCCGCGTTGCTCCACTCGCCGTAGTTGTAGGTGGAGCCTGTTGTCCACATGTCGAGATAGGTCATGGGATCGGCGTAGTCGGGGCCCCAGCGTGTCAGGCCAAGCTGATATTCGCGGTTCTGCATCAGCTCCGTGCGGCTTTTCTTGGGCTGCGCCTTCAGGCTGATGTGCACGCCGGGCAGATTGTTTTCGATCTCGCTTTGGAGGAACTGCGCAATCAGCGGTGTGGAGTCGGAGTCGTCGTAGAGCAGCTCGATGCTGACCTCACTGACGCCGAGCTCCGCCTTCGCGGCTTCCCAGTACTCCTGCGCTTTCGCCTTGTCGGTCTGCAAATAAAGCCCCGTGGTCTCGCGGAAATCCTTGCCGTCCGGACCGGTCGCCAGCTGATAGGGGATGGCGAAATCGGCGGGCGCGGAGCCATCCTGCAAAATGTCGTTGCAGATCACGCTCTTATCATAGCTCAGCGCGATCGCCTTGCGCAGATTCTCGCTCTCCAGTCCGCAGGAATACTCGGCGCTCTTGGGGTTCAGGTTGGGCGAAAGATACCAGAGGTAGCCCTCGCCGATGCGCGTGAAGCCCGGCTCGAACTCATACTTGGTCACTTGGTCGCCGGAGAGCCGCACATAGTCCAGCGTGCCATTTTCATAGGCGAGCATGGTCTGCTGCGGGTCCTTGATGATCTGGAAGTTGATCTCATCCAGCCGGACATTCTCCGCGTCGTAATAATCGGGGTTCTTCTTGAGCTGGTAGGTGTTGCCGCCCACGTCCCACGCGGACATGTAGAACGGTCCGCAGCAGAGAAGATTGTCCGCGCCCAGCGCGTACTGCGCGCCCTTTGCCTCCGCGTATGCCTGGTTGATCGGGCAGAAGCTCGGGAAGGTCATCAGGTTGATGAAAAACGTGACCGGACGGTCGAGCTCCACCACCAGCGTCTTGTCGTCCGCGGCGGAGATGCCCAGCTCCTCGACAGGCTTCTCACCCGAAATGATGGGCGTCTCATTCTTCACGGCGGCGACCTCCATCATGAAGCTGTACTCCGACGCGGTCTCCGGGTCCACCAGCCGGC
>SVKP01000162.1 GCA_015068395.1 Oscillospiraceae bacterium | reverse complement strand
ACGACGGCGAAGCCCTTGCCCGCCTCGCCCGCGCGCGCCGCCTCGACCGCCGCGTTGAGCGCGAGGATGTTGGTCTGGAACGCGATGTCCTCGATGGTCTTGATGATCTTCCCAATCTCCTTGGAGGTCTCGTTGATCTCCGCCATCGCCGAAACCATGTTTTGGATCTCAGCGTCCTGCGAGTTGACCTTCTCCTGCGTCCGCTCGGAGAGTTCACCCGCCTGCGCGGCATTTTCCGCCGTGGTCGCGATCTGCGTGGAGACGTCTTGGATCGTGGCGGAAATTTCCTCAATGGCGGACGCCTGACGCGTGGTGCCCTCGGCGAGGGACTGCGAGCCCTCCGCCATCTGCGTGGAGCCGGTGAACACGTTGTTGGACGAGGCGTTCATGGTCTGGAACGCAAAGCCGAGGTCGTCCTCGATCTTTTGCAGATTGTTTCGGATCGCTTTGAAAACGCCCGGATATTCGACGTGCGGCTGCGCGGTGAAATCGCCGCCCGCCATGGCGGCGAGAACGGCGGACGCGTCGCCCACCACGGCGTTCATGCCGTCCTTCGCCTGCTTGAGGACGTCGACGAATCGGCCGACCTCATCGTCCGCAAAGCGATAGGTGACGTCGGTGGAATCGAGCTTGCCGCTGAGCATCTCCTGCGCGAAGAGCTCCGCGTTGTGCAGCGGGTCGCTGACGCGCTTGCGGGTGAAGATGATTAGATACGCCGCAATGCCGACGGCGCCGAGAATGCCGAGAATGACGGCAATCCAGGCGATGCGCGTGAATTCCTTGTCCGCCATCGCCGCGTTCGAGCCGGCGAAGTACGAGCCGATCACATTGCCGCTGATGTCCGTCAGAGGCGCGTAGGTGACATAGTAGTGGTCGCCGCTGATCGTGGTGTCGCCGTGGTACGTCGTCTTCTGGTTGAGCACGATATTTGCGATCTTGCTGTCGATCTTTGTGCCGACGTTGCGCTTCCCCTGCGCGTTGAGCAGCGTCGTGGAGTAGCGCGTGTCGCCCTGGATGATCGTGAACTCGCAGTTCGCCTCTTCCTTTGCCTTGTCGAGCCAGTCGGTCGTGCTCATCAGGAAGCCGACCGCGATCACGCAGGTACTGCTGCCCATCGGCGCCTGGCTTGCGTACATGGCGACGACCTCGCCGCCCGCCTTCACGATTCCGTAGATGCCCTCGCCGCGCGCCACGGAGCTGAAATCGTAGCTGCTAAACGGCGTGGTCGGGCTTGCAAAGACGATCTGCCCATTCTCGTCGGCGAGGATGATGAACAGCTCCGTCTGCGAGCTGAACTGCTCATTGTAGATCTTTTCGAAATTTGCAACGTTGGCGGCGGTATTGCCGACCATCGCCGCGGTGTCCTTCGTCAGGATGATCTGGTCTCTGCAACAGATGTCGAGCTGTGCGACCAGCGTCGCTTCCAGCACGCGCTCGCCGGCGTTGGAACGGTCCTGCAGCAGGCTGCTGCTGTAGGACTTGAACTGCATGATCGTGATGACCATCAACAGGATCACCAGTAAACCGACCGCAGCCACCGTGAACGCCGTGATCTGCGTCCCCAACTTTTTGAATGCCTTTTTGAACATTTTTTTTGCCTCCCTGCATTTGATCGGCACAGATTGTATACCGTATACCGATCGTTTTTTTTGCTGTTTCCTATCTCTTGTATCGTATCACAATGCGGGTTGACAATGAAGGTTCAATTTGATACCATATTAGAAACCAAAAGTTTCTAATGAGCGCGGGGAGGAAAAGAAATGGACGACAAGCTGCTCCTTACCTTCAAGACGGTTGCCGAGGAAAAGAGCTTCACACAAGCGGCGGAAAAGCTCTATGTCAGCCACACCGCCGTCATCAAGCAGATCAACCGGATAGAAGAGCGCCTGGAGGTGAAGCTGTTCAACCGTGATAAGCGCGGCGTTACGCTCACAGCCGCGGGGCAGGTGTTCTATGAGGAGTCGCTGCAGCTGATGAAGGCGATCGAGCGCGCGGTCGAGCGCATCCGCGCGGCGCACTGCGCGGAGACGAAAACGCTGCGCGTCGGCACGTCCCTGTTATTTCCGTGCTATTCCTTTATGGATCTCTGGGTGGAGATCAGGGACCGCTGCGCCGAGTACCCGCTCAAGATCATTTCGTTTGACGACGACACGGAGCACTTTCCGCGCATTGGAGAGGACTATGACTTTGTCATCGGCATCTACAATCCGAGACGGTATGATAACGCGTTCGCCTTCCTGCCGGTGGGCAAGTATCGGTTCTGCATCGCCGTGCCGAGGACCCATGTGCTCGCCAAAAAGAAGCAGCTGACCTTTGAGGAGCTTGACGGATATCCGCTTATGCTGCGGCGCATCGGGAGCAGCCCGATCAACAACCTGATCCATGAGAAGATCGGGCGGCACCATCCGGGGATCAATCTGGTGGACGTAGATTACGAATACAATGCGTCTATTTTCAACCACGCGGTGGAGCGGAACTGCCCGCTTCTGTCCCTCGAGTGCTGGGACAGGGTGAACCCGGACATGAAGAGCATTCCGCTGGCGGAGGGGTTCGAGCTGCCCTACGGCATCATTTACACCCGTACGCCGTCGGAGAACCTGAAGGGGTTCCTTTCGATCGTCGAGACATTGGTCCATTACGAGCAGTCATAAAAAGCGAGAGCCCCGATACATGCAGCGTATCGGGGCTCCCGTCACAGCGTTGAGCCGCTTACCATATTCCATTCTGCTGCTTTTGAACGAGCCGGTCGTCCACGTAGGTGAGCCGGACCTCGCCCGTCTCATTGCGGCTGAAGCCGAACAGAAGACAGAGCACCACCTCGCGCTTTCCGCTCGAGAGCAGCGCCTCCTCCATGTACTGGTCCTTGTTGCCGGCGTAGTCGCGAAACAGCGCGAGTGCTTTATCCTTGGGTTCGTCGAGCTTGATGGCGTTGTAGATCTGCTTCGCCGACTCGATCTTGTTCCTCTTTAGATAATAGATGACTTGATTCCAGATGGCAATAACGAGCAATGTGACCGCGGCGATAATCAGACAGACAAACAGCCCGTGCAGGATCTTTTCCTTAATCAGGTCCAGTATTTCCGTCATGAACGAAACCCCTCATTTTTGCAGCGTGTAGGATGCTTTCGCCAAAGGCGTCATTTTCCATCATCCTATTGCACCCGATTATACCGCTTTTGTTCGCGCAAGTCAAAAGAATCTTTCATCAAAGTGAAATAAAATGGAAAAGTTCCTCTGTAAACAGCCTGCTGACCGCGGTTGCTTGCAGGAAAGGCGCACGGCTCAGACACGATTTGTTATAAAAAGAAAATATTTTCCGCCGACCCCAAAAAACGAAACCGCCTTTTCGAATGTAGTAGCATAGGGGGAAAGCCCGACGGCCGGAACCCACATATTGAAAGAATCAGAAAGGCGGGAACTTTATGAAAAAGAAATATAGGAAGACGGCTGCGGTGTGCGGCCTTTGCGTTACCCTTCTGGCGGGCGCGACAATCACGAGCACGGCATTCGGCGGAAACCAGGGCGGCGGTCCCGGCGGCGGTCCCGGCGGCGGACAGGACGGCGCGGGTACAAGCGCCCAGTATGCGAGCGCGTCCGGAACGGTCGCGGAGGGGAACACCACCAACAGCGCGGCGTCCCTCACGGCGGACTACGCAAACGCGACGACCATCACCATGACGGACGAAGACAACGAGGTCAAGATCAAGGAAGCGGGCACCTACATCGTCACCGGCAGCTGCGCGGACGGCAGCATCACCGTTACCAAGGGTACGACGGGCGTGGTGCTGGTGCTCGAGGACCTGGACCTCACCAGCTCCACGGGCGCGCCGCTTTCGATCAACAAGACGGCGGAGGCGAAGGTCATCGTCTCCGGCAGCGTGACGCTCACCGACGCGGAAAACCCCGACGACGAGGACTCCGCCGACGCGGACGTCGCCGACGCCTACGACGGCGCGGCGATCAAGGTCAAGGCGGGCGCGGCGGCGTACCTCACCGGCGACGGTACGCTCACGCTCAACGGCAACGCCAAAAACGGCGTCAAGGCGGGCGACGAGACCACGCTGGTCATCGACGGCGATCTGACGCTCAACATCACCGCGGCAAACGACGCGATCAACGGCGGCTATGACGTGGCGATCCTGAACGGCACGCTGAACATCAGCGCGGGCGACGACGCCATCCACGCCGACCGCATCCTCACCATCGGCGCAGACGGCAGCGGCCCGAACGTCACGATCCGCCAAAGCTATGAGGGCATCGAGGCGACGGTCGTGAACATCGCGGGCGGCACGGTTGACCTGACCGCCACAGACGACGGCGTGAACGCCGCCAACAGCGACGGCACCTATGCAAGCGAGCTCACCTACTCCATCAACATCACCGGCGGCAGCGTGAACGTGAACGCGGGCTTCGACGGTCTCGACTCCAACGGCAACGTCAACCTGATCGCGGGCAGCGCGACAATCCGGAGCGCCAACCGGGGCGGCGACGCAGGCGTTGACTACGACGGCTCGCTGTACGTCTCCGACGCGTTCGAGCTCAACAACCAGAGCGGCGTCGCCGGCCCGGACAACATGATGGGCGGCATGCCCGGTCAAATGGGGCAGAACGGCCAACAGGGCCAGATGACGCCGCCCGATTGGGGGCAGAACGACCGGCAGGGCCAGATGACGCCGCCCGAGTGGGGGGAGAACGGCCAACAGGGCCAGATGACGCCGCCCGATTGGGGGCAGAACGGCCGGCAGGGGCAGATGGCGCCGCCCGATTGGGGGCAGAACGGCCAACAGGGCCAGATGACGCCGCCCGATTGGGGGCAGAACGGCCGGCAGGGGCAGATGGCATCGCCCGACCAGGGGCAGAACGACCAACAGGACCAGACAAAGCCGTCCTCGCAGACGCAGAACAGTGGGCGGAACCAGACGACGCCCGCGCAGACACAGAATACCCGGCAGGAAAGCGCCCTGCAAGTCGCGCCAACGACGCAGAGCCTCACCGTGGACGGTGTGAGCCGGAACGCGGAGATCTACAACATCAACGGCAGCAATTTCTTCAAGCTCCGTGACGTTGCCATGCTGCTCAGCGGCACGTCGTCGTGCTTCTCGGTCGACTACGACGCGGCGAGCCGGACGATTGCCGTTGTGACCGGCGAGAGCTATGTGCCGCAGGGCGGCGAGCTGCAAACCGGCACGGACCGCTCCGCGAGCTGCGTCCCAAGCACGCAGACGCTGACGATCAACGGGCGCGCCGTGGAGCTGACGGCGTACAACCTCGGCGGCAGCAACTTCTTCCAGCTGCGTGAGCTGGGCGCGGCGCTCGGCTTCGGAGTGGACTACGACGAGGCGTCCCGCACGGTCGTCGTCACAAGCAGGTAAATAATATAGAGGGACCTATCCGGGTGCGCGGCGAAAAAAACCGCGCACCTTTTTTGCGTCCGACCCCAAAAATCAGAAGGCGGCGTTCGAATACTATACCAGAGGGGCGGGGCAGAGCGATTGCCCGCCCGAAGGAGGCAAACAACATGAGCGAGATACAAAGCTGCTTTCAGCGGTATGAAAAGAAATACATGTTGACGCCGGAGCAGTACCGGGCTATGCTCCTGGGTATGGCGTTTACCATGCGGCCCGACAAGCATCCGCGCTACACCATCGGCAACGTTTACTACGATACCGCGGACTATGCGCTGATCCGCGCGTCCCTGGAAAAGCCGATGTACAAGGAAAAGCTTCGCGTGCGCAGCTATGGCGTGCCGGGGGACGACGGCCTCGCGTTCGTCGAGCTCAAGAAAAAGTTCGACGGCGTGGTTTACAAGCGCCGGGTCACGACCACGGCGGCGCAGGCGGCGGACTGGCTGCGCGGCGGCAGGCCGCCGAAGGAGAGCCAGATCAGCCGCGAGATCGACTGGTTCCTGCGCTTTTACCACCCCGCGCCCGCCGTTTACATCGCCTACGACCGCGAGGCGTACGCGGGCGTCGACAACAGCGAGCTGCGCATCACCTTCGACACGGCGCTGCGCTGGCGGGACGTCGACGTCGACCTTCGAAACGGCGGCGGCTGCAAGCCCATCCTGCGCGACGACCAGATCCTCATGGAGATCAAGATCCCCGGCGCGGCGCCGCTGTGGCTGGCGCGGCTGCTGAGCGAGAACCGAATCGTTTCCACCTCGTTTTCCAAATACGGAGCCTACTACAGGCAGGCGGTCCTGACAACCTATCATCTTGACGACTACAAAAAGGAGGCGCGTTCCATTGCTTAACTCGATCATCACCGGAACCGAAATCACGGCTTCCGCATTCTTTATTTGCACGGCGGTTTCCCTCGTCCTCGGCGTTGCCTCGGCGGCGCTGGCGATGTACAGGAGCAGGTATTCCCAGAGCTTTGTCCTGACGCTTGCCATGCTGCCTGCGATGGTGCAGGTCATCATCATGCTCGTCAACGGCAACATCGGCGCAGGCGTCGCGGTCGCGGGCGCGTTCGGGCTCATCCGCTTCCGCAGCGCGCCGGGCAGCGCGAAGGAGATCGGCATGGTCTTCCTCGCGACCGCCATCGGGCTTGCGACCGGCATGGGCTATGTGGCGCTGGCGGCGGCGTTCTTCGCCGTCATGGCGGTGTTCTCGCTGGCGCTGACCGCGACCGGATTCGGCGCGGGGCGCGAGGACGAGCGCGAGCTGAAGATCACGATCCCCGAAAACCTCGACTACGACGGGCTGTTCGACGACCTGTTCGCCAAATTCACGAGCTTCGCGGACTTGGAGCGCGTCAAAACCACGAACATGGGCACGCTCTACGAGCTGCGCTACAAGATCGTGCTGCGCGACGCGCACGCGACCAAGGCGTTTCTCGACGCCCTGCGCGAGCGCAACGGCAACCTGAACATCGTCTGCGGCAAGCCCGTCGCCCGGGAGGCGCTGTGATGGACCGCCGCTCCGCTTTGCTGATCCTGTTCGCGGCGGCGCTGCTGTTGAGCTCCTGCGCATTCTCCGGCGCGAAGAAAGCGCCGGAGGAGAGCCCCGCGGAGAGCACGCTGGCAGACGACCTTGAGGTGCATTTTTTCAACGCGGGCAAGGCGGACGCGATCCTGCTGACGACCGGGGAGAGCGCTGTTTTGATCGACGCCGGGGAGAAGGGCTTCGGCAAGACGATCCTCGCGTATCTGGAGGAGCGGAGCATCGAAAAGCTCGACTATCTGATCGTCACGCACTTTGACAAGGACCATGTCGGCGGCGCGGCAAAGGTGCTCAACAGCATCCCCGTCGGCACAGTGCTGCAAAACGGCAGCCCCAAGGACAGCGAGGAGTACAAAAAGTATGTCAGGGCGCTCTCCGGCGCGGGGATCGAACCGCTCACCGTGCGGGAGAGGCTTTCCTTCACGCTCGACGGCGTGCAGTACACGGTCGACCCGCCGCGCCGCGCGGAGTATGCCGCCGATACGAGCAACAATTCCTCGCTGATCGTATCCGTGCAAAACGGCGAAAATCGCTTCCTGTTTTTGGGCGACGCGCAGACCGAACGGCTCAGCGAGTTCCTTGACGCCGACGCCGCGGCGTACGACGTGCTCAAGCTCCCGCACCACGGCAAGGACGAGCCGCTGCTCTCCGCGCTGCTGGCCTCGGCGAAGCCGGGCTATGCGGTCATCACCTCCTCGGACGGCGAGCCGGAGAGCGCGGCGGTGGTCGAAACGCTGAACGCGGCGGGCGTACAGGTGCTTCTTACGCGCGAGGGCGCGGTGACGTTTCAAAGCGATGGCGAGACCCTGCGCCTGATTCCGTAGCGCGTGACGCTTGCCGAGACAACGAAGCTGTGGTATACTTCCCCCAGATCATGTAAAGGGGGATCGCCATGGACGGGCTCGAGCAAAAGGCGCTTGCCGCAAAGACGGACGAGCGGCAGTTCAACGAGCTGGTGGAGAGCCACAAGGCATGGATACTTCGCATCGCCGCGGAGACCGCGCACCGCTATGTCACGGACAGCGACGACGAGTGGTCGGTCGCTCTCATGGCGTTCCACGAGGCGGTGCAGGACTACGAGAAGGGCAAGGGCTCCTTCCGCGGACTCGCCGCCATGGTGATCCGCCGCCGCATCGTCGATCATCTCCGCTCGGAGGGGCGGCACGCGGACGAGCTCAGCGTGACGCCCGCCGCGTTTGAGGACGCCTTGGAGGAGGACGAGGCGAGCGGCGTCGACCTGCGCGTGCAGCGGCGTATGGCGGAGGAGGCGGACGCCGCGCCGGGCGAGGACACGGCGAGCATGGCACGCGCCGAGATCGCCGAGATGCAGGGCATTTTGCAGCTCTACGGCTTCTCGTTCTTCGACCTCGCGGACGCCTCGCCCAAGGCGGAGAAGACGAAAAAAAGCTGCGCCCAGGCGGTGCGCACGCTGATCGCCAGCGTGCTCCTGATGGCGCAGATGCGGCTCAAGCGCCTGCTGCCAATCAAGGAGCTGAGCGAGGCGAGCGGCGTGCTGCGCAAGATACTGGAGCGGCACCGCAAGTACGTTATCGCGGCGGCGGAGATTTTAGACGGGGATTTCCCGATACTCGCCGGATATCTGGCGTATATTAAAAGGGGGTGAGCGGCATGAAGGCGGTCATACTGGAACGGCGCGGCGACTATGCCGCCGCCCTCTGCGAGGATGGCACCTTTGTCAAGACGCGGCAGGCCGGCGAGGTGGGCGAGACCATCGAGCTGACGGCGGAGATCGTCGCTTTCCCCAAAAAGAGACGGAGCCGCTGGATGCGCGGCGCGGTGGCGGCGATGCTGGCACTGGCGCTCACGGGCGGTACGCTCGGCTACATGGGCGGCACGGCGAGCGCCTACGTCTCCCTCGACGTCGACGAGGACTCCGCCATCGAGCTGACCGTCAACCACTTCGGCAGAGTCATCGCGGTGGACGCGCTGGACGAGAACACGCGGGAGCTGGCGGAGAGCCTCTCCGGCGAGGTGCGCCGCCACCGCGCGGAGGACGCGCTTAACATCACGATGGAGCGCCTGCACGACCGGGGGTATCTGGGAGCGGAGGGCGGCGCGGTGATCGTCGGCGTCGCCACGGACGACGGCAGGCGCGCGAAGGAGCTCAGGGGCTTTGCGGAGCACTCGGCGGAGCGCTTCGGCGAAAAACCTGCCTATATCTTCGAAACAAGCCGCTCCGAGCGCACGCGCGCGATGGACGAGCACCACAGCGCCGGGAGATTCGGCTTCGAGCGGGACCACAAGGAGCCGCCTGTGTGGGGCAAGGGCGGTCTGGAGCCGCCGCGGGACGGCGGGCGCCCGGAGCAGGGACAGCCGCCGCAAGCCCCCGCGCCGGGAAGCGCCTCGGCGCCGCACGACTGAGCGCTACAGCCGATACTGCTCCAGCAGGTCGGTGTAATAGCGGAACTCCTCTCTTACACAGCGGACCATGTCCAAAACGTACCGCGGCTGCGGGATGTCCCTGCGGAACGCGAGGGAGACCTCGTGGGCGGGCGCGTCGCGCAGGGGGAAGCTGTGGCAGTGGGGAGGCATGGAATTTTCGAACCGAAGCTCCTGATAGATGCTGATGGGGTTGATTACGGCAACGCCGCTGCCGCAGCACGCCGCGTCAAAAAGCACGGTCTGATGTGCGCATTCCAGCGCCACGTTGGGCAGCATGTGGTGTCGACTGAACAGCTGGTCCGCCGCGGAGCGGATGCGGTTGCTCTCCGGCAGGAGCAGCAGCGGAATGCCGCGCAGCTGCTCCGCCGCAACGCCCTGTTCCTGATGCTCGAGCGCCGCCTTTACGAGGCGAACGTCAAGAGCCGCGAGGGCTCGTTCAAGACCAAGGGCCCCGCCGACTTCCCCGGCAATGAGATCAACGGCAAGACCTTTGGCCAGATCGGCATGGGCAACATCGCCCAGCGCATCGCCTACATCATGGGCACGGGCTTCCACTGCAAGGTGCTCGGCTACGACCCCTTTGTCAGCGCCGAGGACGCTTTGAAGCGCGGCTTCGAGAAGGTCGAGACCGTGGAGGAGCTGCTTGAGCGCAGCGATCTTGTCAACGTGAACGTGCCGCTGGTCAAAAGCACGCGCAACCTCGTCAGCCGCGAGGCGATGGCGCATTTCAAGCCCGGCTCGGTGTTTGTCAACGCCGCCCGCGGCGAGGTCATCGACGAGGACGCGCTCTACGACGCGCTGGTCGAGGGCAGACTTCGCGCCGCCGCCTGCGACACCTTTGTGGAGGAGCCGGTCAGCCCGGACAACAAGCTGCTGACGCTTCGCAATTTCAGCGCGACGCCGCACCTCGGCGGCAACACCGAGGAGGCGCTGCAAAAGACCGGCATGCAGGTGGTCCGGGACACGCTCGCGGTATTGAACGGCGACTTCGCCGCCGCGCACCGCGTCAACTGAGGAAAAGACAATACGGCACAAAAACTCCGACCGGCAGAGCAGCCGACCGGAGTTTTTTGCGCAGGAAACGGCGTGCTTTCGCAGGATGATATCAAGCCCGCCTGCGTCCTCTGCCTTGCATGACAAAAAATCTGCCCGCAAGGCTTTGCCGCTTTTAGCCGAAAATCGGGATAAAACAAATTCCGGGAAAAACAGCCGGGAAAAACAGCGGATTTTTGTGTTGCGGCGCGGCAAAGAGCGTGGTATGATATAGTATTATAATACCTGTGGTATGAGCTGCGCATCGGGACCACATCAAATTGTATCTGGAGAACGCGAGGGACGACGTCGTGAAAAAGAAAGAAGCGGAGCGGGTCGGTATTTTGAAGATCATGGGCTGGAGGCAGATCCTCATCTGCATCCTGTGCTGCCTGCTCTTTTCGGGCATGCTCCTGCTCAACCTGCGGGAGCTGATGCAGCTGGGGCAGGAAAACGCCTATCGGAACTGCCAGAACAGCTATCTGCTCGCTTCCGTCGAGCTGGAGGACTATCTGCGCCTGACGAATCAGGCGGTCGAATCCGCCGCGCGGCGCATTGAGGAGATGCGCGCGGGCGGGGAGACGGACGCGGAGATCCTCGCCTATATGACGCGGGAATCCGGCAATCTGGACAGCAAGATCGCAGGTCCCACCACCGCGGTCTACGGATATATCGGCGGTACCTTCCTGTACGGCGGGGACTGGGTGCCGGGCGCGGATTTTGTCGCCACGACGCGCCCGTGGTACATCAAGGCGGTCGAGGAGGGCGGCACAGTCACGCACGTCCCGCCGTACACGGATGCGGTGACGGGCTTGCAGACAATCACCGTCTGCAAGGTGCTCTCCGACGGGGTGAGCGTGGTCGCGATGGACCTCACGACGGAAAAGCTTCAGCACGTCGTGGACGAGCTGGCAAGCTCGGACGATTATCTCGGGGGCGACGGTGCGCGGTACGGCTATGCGCAGGTTTTTGTGATCGACTCCGACGGCGCGATCATTGCGCACTCTGACGAGTCGAAGCAGCTGAAGGTCTACGTCGGGTCCGACGATCCTGTCGAGCGCGAGATCGCGCGGCAGATTCTGGAAAACAAGCAGCGCTTTTTCCGGCTTGACGTCGACGGGGAGCCGATCATCTACTGCGGCGGCGAGGTGGAGGGCGGCTGGTACGTCTTCTCCGGCATGGACTACGGCAAGGTCATGAGCAGGCTCACGCGCAATATCTACGCCTCCGTTGCGGCGGCGATCGTCGGCATCGCCGGCATGATCGCCGTGATGGTGAAGATTTCCCTGCGGCGCTATCACGAATCTATTATCAGAGACTACGCCACGGAGGTGGAGGAGGAGAACCAGAGGCTTGAGGAAAAGGCAGCGGCGGCAATCCGGATCGCGGAGCTGACGCAGAGCGTGTCCTCGCTTCTGGAGAATATGCCCGGCATGATGTTCTCGAAGGACGTCGAGACGGGCGAATACCTCGCGTGCAATCAGGCGTTCGCAGACTATGCGTCGCAAAAGAGCGTCGAGGACGTCATCGGCAAGACTGACCGCGAGCTCTTTGGCGAGGAAAACGCGGAGAAATTTGTCGCCAACGACAAAAAGGCGCTTTCCATGGACCGGCCGTACAGCTACTACGAGGAGTCGAAGAACGCCGCGGGGCGGACGTATCAGCTTCAGACGACAAAGCTCAAGTTCGCCGACGCGACGGGGCGGCGCTGCCTGCTCGGCGTTTGCCAGGACTTCACGGAGCTGGTGCGCGTCCGGCAGGAGACGGCGGAGGCAAGGAAGGCGTACGAAAAGGCAAAGAGTGCCGGAGAGCTCTACGCCGGTATCGCCAAGGCGCTTTCCGCGAGCTACTTCGCCCTGTACTACGTTGAGGTCGAGTCGGGGAACTATGTCTCGTATCAGGAGGAAATACTGGGGAACGAGAGCGGGACCGACTTTTTCAACAGCAGCAAAAAGCAGTTTGAGCCGACGATCGTTGAGGAGGACCGAGAGCTCTTCGATCGGGAGCTGGAAAAGAACAACGTATGCCGGATCGTGCGGGAGCACGGCGAGATGAACCTGAGCTACCGCATCCGCAAGGACGGCGGCGTGGCGTACTGCAAGCTGCGCGTGTTCCCTCTGCAAGGGGATACCAAGCACCTGATTTTCGGCTTTGCCTTCGACGTCGGCCTCGACGCGCACAGCGAGCTGACCGGCCTTCGCACGGAGGCGGCGCTCTATGTGCGCGGTAAGGAGCTTCTGGAGGCGCATCCGGAAGGCTGGTGCCTGATTACGCTCGATCTTGAGCATTTCAGACTGTTCAACGAGTGGTACGGCAGAGACGCCGGCGACGAGCTGCTTCGCCAGATCGGCGAGCGCATGACGCGCGCGGAGGCAAAGACCGACGGGCTCGCCTGCTATCTGGGGCAGGACGACTTCGTTCTTATCATGCCCTATGACGAGGAGGGCGTCCGCCGACTGTTCGAAGATGTGCACGAGCTCGTCATGGAGCACGGCACCTCCGTGGGCTTCATGCCCGCCGTGGGCGTGTGCATGGAAGAGAACGGCATCTCCGTCGAGGAGATGTTCGACCGCGCGCTCCAGGCGTCGCAGCACGCGAAGGAGGACTATCACCACCGCATCCGCATCTTCGAGGAGTCCATGTTCCAGAAGACGGAGCGCGACTACCAGATCCTCTCCGACTTCCGGCTGGCGATCCAGAATCAGGAGCTGTTCATCCAGCTCCAGCCCCAGTGCAACATCGACAGCGGACGGGTCGTGGGCGCGGAGTCGCTCGTGCGCTGGAAAAAGGCGGACGGCTCGATGGTCTCCCCGGGCATCTTCGTCCCCGTGCTCGAGCAGTACGGCTTCGTCACCGACCTTGACCAGTTCGTCTGGGAGGAGGTCTGCGCGTGGCAGAGAAGGTGGATCGACGGCGGGCATACGCCGCTCCCGGTCTCCGTCAACGTCTCGCAGATCGATATCTTCACCATCGACGTGCCGTCGTATTTCAATCTGCTGCTCTGGAAGTACAAGCTGCCCGTGGAGGTCATCAAGATCGAGATCACCGAGTCCGCCTACGTGGGCGACGACAAGGTGGCGGACACCGTGCGGCGGCTGCGCGAAAAGGGCTTTCTGGTGCTGATGGACGACTTTGGCAGCGGCTATTCCTCGCTCAACATGTTGCGCACGCTCAGCGTGGACATCATCAAGCTCGACGCCAAGTTCCTGCGCATGAACAGCGACGACCTCAAGGGCGTACATATCCTCGAATCCATCGTCGGCATGGCAAAGAGCATGGAGGCGCCCATCATCGTCGAGGGCGTGGAGACCGAGGAGGAGACCGAGTTCATCAAAAAGCTCGGCTGCCATTATGTGCAGGGCTACCACTTCTACCGCCCGATGCCCGTGCCGGACTTCGAGGCGCTCATCGGCGACACGGGGAACATCGACACCCGGGGCTACATCATGGAATAACGAACATCCAAATCATGGGAAACGGGCGGCGGCTGCCGCCCGTTTCCCATGTAAAAAAGCGAAGCAGGCCGCGCCCCCGTGACAAAGCGCGACCTGCTTCATGATCTCAAGCAAACATAGTATAGCAGACGGAAAGCGTCTTGAGAAGCCCCGAGGGGGGATATTTTTTGCGCAAAAATAACCCCCCAGGGGGCTTGTGGACTGGAATGCCGCGTACTACAATAATACTTACTACTTTGATAAGGAGTCTGTGCCGGTGGATAAGAACGCGGTCATTGACTTTTTTAATCACTGCGCGCCGTCGTGGGATGCCGACATGATCCGCAACGAGCACGCGATCCGCACGATTCTCGACAACGGCGGCGTCCGCGCGGGAATTGACGTGCTGGACGTCGCCTGCGGCACGGGCGTGCTGTTCCCGGACTATTTCGCGCGCGGCGTCGCCTCGCTGACGGGCGTTGACATCTCGCCTGAGATGGCGAAGCGCGCGCGGGAGAAGTTTCCGCGCGCCGAGGTCATCTGCGCCGACGTGGAGGACTATCCGTTTGACCGCCGGTTCGACGCGGTGATGGTCTACAACGCGTTTCCGCATTTCCCGGACCCCGGACGGCTGATCGAGGTCCTTGCGGGGCTCACGAAGCCGGGCGGACGCCTCTCCGTGGCGCACGGCATGAGCCGCGAGAAGATCGGGGCGCACCACGCGGGCGCGGCGAGCAAGGTGTCGATCGGGCTGCTGGACGAGCACGAGCTTGCCGCTCTCTTTGCGCCGTGGTTCGACGTGGACGTGAAGATCTCTGACGACGAGATGTATCAGGTCGCGGGGACAAGAAGGTAATTTGCGGCGATTGCCGTTTATTGATTAGGAGGAAGCTATGAAAAAAACACGGAAAATCTTAGGCGTTCTGCTTGCGCTCAGCATGTTCTTCACACTGGCCGCGGCACCCGCCTCTGCCTCGACGTTTATCGACGCCCACGGCAACGAGGTCGAGCTGGACGATTCGCTGGAGGCATACACCGAAGCCGACCTGATCGGCGCGAACGACGCCGCCAGAAAGCACGAGACCAACCTTGGCGACCTGTGGACGGACGCGCTGCGCTGGTTCGTCGTCTCGGGCAAGGTCAACGAGTACTATGAAGAGGACGACGTGACCGCCGGGAACAATCAGCTCGCGGTTGACGCCGACCATGTCGTCGCGCTGTGGAACGGCGGCAACCTCCGCGCAGACATCCCCGCGGGGAAGTTCGGCGCGGCGGAGCTGGCAGAGGTCCTGCCCTTTCCCAACACGGTCGCCATCGTCTACATGACCGGCGCGCAGCTGCGCGAGGCATTGGAGGCGGCGACGCAGGCGCTGCCCTACAGCGAGGCGACCGCGGCGGCGTGCGCGTCCTTCATGCAGGTTTCCGGCATGAAGTACACGGTTGACATCTCCAAGCCCTTTGATCAGGGCGAGGTTTACAAGGCGCCGTGGTACAAGGCGGCGTCCGTGAGCCGCGTGACGATCACCGAGGTGGGCGGCAAGGCGTTTGACGAGGCAGCGACTTACGCCGTCGTCACCAGCAACGCGAATTTCAACGGCATGGATTCTTCCTATCTGTTCAAGGCGGCCGCCGCGGCTGACGACAGGTGTGTCATCACCACCGCCGTCGTGCGCGACGCGGTCTGGACCTATCTGGACGAGGAGCTGGAAAACATCGTCCGGGAGGAGACCTACGGCAAGGCGCAGGGCAGGATCAAGCTGCTCTTCACGGACGCCCACGGCAACGTGGTCGAGCTGGACGACAGCGTGGAGGCGCTTACCACCGTGAAGCTCGTCGGCGCGGACGACGCGGCGCGCAAGGGCGAGACCAACCTCGGCGACCTGTGGACGGACGCGCTGCGCTGGTTTGCGGCGTCCGGCGCGATCAACGCGTATTTTGAAGAGGACGACCTGACGGCGGGCAACGACAAGCTCGCGGTCGACGCCGACCACATCGTCGCGCTGTGGAACGGCGGCAACCTCCGCGCCGATATCGACGCCGGGTCTTTTGGCGCGGCGGAGCTGGCGGAGGTCCTGCCCTATCCCAACAAGGTCGCCGTCGTCTACATGACCGGCGCGCAGCTGCGCGAGGCGCTGGAGGCGGCGTCCCAGGCGATCCCCTACAGCGAGTCGACCGCCGCGGCGTGCGCGTCCTTCATGCAGGTTTCCGGCATGAAGTACACCGTCGACGCCTCACGCCCGTTCGCGCAGGGCGAGGTCTACAAGGAGCCGTGGTACAAGGCGGCGTCCGTGGGCCGCGTGATTATCACCGAGGTGTGCGGCAAGGCGTTTGACGAGACCGCGACCTACGCCGTCGTCACCAGTAACGCGAACTTCAACGGCATGGACTCCTCCTACATCTTCAAGGAGGCGGCCGCGGCGAACGACAAGAGCGCCATCACCACCGCCGTGGTGCGCGACGTGGTCTGGCTGTACCTCAAGGAGACTCTTGCCGGTGCCGTCGGCGACAGCTATGCCGCGCCGCAGGGCCGCATCACGATCGCGGGGAAGCCCGCCGTCGTGCCGACGAAGCAGAACCTCACCGTGAACGGCGAGGCAAAGACGGCGGAGATCTACAACATCGACGGCAGCAATTACTTCAAGCTGCGCGACGTGGCGTCGCTGCTGAGCGGCACCGGCTCGCAGTTCTCCGTCGGCTATGACGCCGCGAGCAACACCATCTCCATTCAGACCGGCGAGGCGTATGAGAAGCAGCCGGGCGATCTGGAGCCCGGCGACGACAAGTCCGCCTCTGCGGTGCGCAGCGCGCAGAAGCTTGTCATCAACGGCGAGCCGGTCACAGACCTGACCGCCTTCAACCTCGGCGGATACAACTTCTTCCGCCTCCGCGAGCTGGGCGAGAAGCTGGGCTTCGGCGTCACATTCGACGAGGCGGCGAACACCGTGGTCGTGACGAGCAAATAATCTGTAAAAAACGCGGAAAGGGCAGGCGGACGCTTGCCCTTTCCCTGTTCTTATGTTATAGTAAACGAAAAAAATATTTGCATTTACTATAGAATTTTGATTGCCATTTCGCTCGCCGCTATGCGGCAACTGCGAAATATGGCTGATATCGTAAGCGCATTTGTTAAATCCGCTTACGATATAATTCAGTGCTGCAAACAAAAAACGGGGAGACAGTGCAAGCAATATGAACAGCGACCTGCAACAGATCATCACCGAGGTGGAAAAGGCGATCTCCGGCAAGCGCGCCGTCATCGAGAAGATTTTGATGGCGATCTTGTCGGACGGGCACATCCTGCTCGACGACGTGCCGGGCGTCGGCAAGACGACGCTGGCGCTGGCGCTCAGCCGCACGCTGGGGCTCAGCTACCACCGCATCCAGTTCACGCCCGACGTGCTGCCGAGCGATATCGTCGGCTTTTCCGTCTACAACAAGGAGACCGGCGCGTTCACCTACCAGAGCGGCGTGGTGAACGACACGAACCTGCTGCTCGGCGACGAGATCAACCGCACGTCGAGCAAGACGCAGTCCGCGCTGTTGGAGGCGATGGAGGAGCGGCAGGTCACGGTGGACGGGAACACCTATCCGCTGCAAAAGCCGTTTATCGTGATCGCCACGCAGAACAACGTCGGCACGGCGGGGACGCAGATGCTGCCCTACGCGCAGGTCGACCGCTTTCTGGTGCGCCTCTCCATCGGCTACCCCGACTACGACGCGCAGATGGAGCTGCTGCGCGCGCGGCAGGCGCGCGACCCGCTTGAGAGCGTGCGCCCCTCCGTGACGCGGGAGGACGTGACGCGGATGCAGGACGAGGTGCGCGCCGTGACGGCGAAGGACAGCATTTTGTCCTACCTCACGCGGCTTGCGCTCGCCTCACGCGAGCATCCGATGACCGAGATCGGCGTCAGCCCGCGCGGCGTGCTGTTCCTCGACCGCATGTCGAAGGCGCGGGCGTATCTGGAGGGGCGCGACTACGTGATCCCGGAGGACGTGCGCGCGGTCTTTTCCGACGTGTGCGCGCACCGCGTCATCCTGACGCAGAGGGCACGGCTTTCCGGCGTCACGGCGGAGCAGGTGCTCGCGGAGCTGCTGCGTACCGTCGAGGTGCCGGACACGCGCGAGTCCTGACATGGCGGGACGCAGGCTTGCATGGGCGGCGTGGTTTCTCGCCGCCGCCCTGCTCTGGCTTTTTGAAAACGGCGCCGCGACGCTGACGATGCTGCTCGCGTCCGTCCTGCTGCCCGCGCTGTCGATCCTCGCGGCGAGGCGTCGCGCGAAGCGCGTCCGGCTGTCGCTCGCCGTTCCCCCGCGCTGTGCGAAGGGGGGCGCGCTGCGCGTCGCGCTTGCCGCAGAGGCGTCGGGCGTCCTGTCGCGCACGGCGGGCCGCCTGCGCTGCGAGGACGCCCTGACGAACGAGCGCGCGGAGGCGGCGTTTTCCTTTTCGCCCCGGCTCTCCGGCATCCCGGAGACGTCGCTTGCAGTCGAAACGCCGCACTGCGGCACGCTGCGGCTGGATGCGGAGGCGTGGACGGAGGACCTTTTCGGGCTCTGGCGCTTCCCGGCGCCCGCGTGCAGCACAGAGTATGTCACGGTGGAGCCGGAGCTGTTTCTGCCCGCCGTGCGCCTGACGGAGAACACGACGGTCGTTGCGGAGGGCGAGCGCTATGCGCAGACGAAGCCGGGCAGCGACCCGAGCGAGACCTT
>SVKP01000161.1 GCA_015068395.1 Oscillospiraceae bacterium | reverse complement strand
GCCGGAGGTGCGGCACTACGTCAGCGACGCGGGCGACAACCTCTACGTGCGGAACCTGTACGAAACGAGGCGTATGCAGTACACACTGTACAACGCCCTCGGTCGGACGCAGGAGGCGTGGCGGGACGGAAGACCGCTCGCCAAGGTCTACCTGACCATCCCCGCCGAGCACGAGGCGTACACGCCGGTGTTCTGGCCCTGGCGCGCGGCTGAGTTGGAGAAGAAAGCTGCCGCCGTACCGCGCGGCCGATTTTGGTGCGAAGCCTGGGATCTGTATGTGGACGGCCAATTTATGCAGACGCAGTATTACATCTTTGTGGGCTGAACAAACACGAGCGCCCCGTTTGCTTCTCAAGTGCGGAAGCAAGCGGGGCGTATGCTTTATTTGAGATCCTTTGCCAGCGCAAGCAGATTGTCGAGCTGGGCGTCGTTCAGGCGACGGCATACGGCAAGCAGCTCGTTTGCCTTCGTGGGATTACCGGTGTCCGTATCAAAGAAATCCTTCGGCGTAATGCCGAGATAATCGCAGATGTAGAAAAACACGGACATGGACGGGAAATTCACGCCATTTTCAATGTTGTTGATATATCCCGCACTCTGCCCGAGCGACAAGCTCATATCCCGCGCGGATACGCCTTTTTGTATCCGCAGTTCGGCCAAACGCTGACCGAATTCCTTTTGTTCCATGCTAATCACCGCCCATCTGATTTTACTATATAGGCTGTCCATTGATATTCGGCTCAATTAGCAATTACGTTTGACATAGCTGATTTAATCGGATATTATGGGGCTACCATATGGTTATACCAGATGGCCTGCATACAAAAAGCGCCGCCCGGAGGCGACGCATTAGAGGGTGACGGATATGGAAAAGGAAAACCTTACCTGCGCCGTCCTCGGCCAACACCCCATGCGCTTCCCGTGGGGCTTCGACGAGGACGACCCCGGCTGCCAGGAACTCAAGCTGGCGCTGGCACAAAAAATCATGGAGCTGCGGCAGCGGGGCGTGATGCGCTTTGCCGTCGTCGCGGACTGCGGTGTGGGGCTGTACGCCGGGGAGTGCGTCAATGCGCTGCGGCAGCACGACCCCGACCTCATGCTCTTTGTTGTGACGCCGCATGAGGAACAGGCGACCAAGTGGACGCCCGACCTCCGCAACCGCTATTTCAAGCTGTTGGAGGACTGCTCCCTCATGGAGGCGGCGAGTTTGCACAAGACCCCGACTTGCGAATACGACGCTTACCGCAAGATTATCGACTACGCCGATATGGTGCTCGCCGCCTACGACCCCGCCACCGCGCGGGGCAACGCCGTGGACCGGGCGATGGAGTATGTGCGCCGACGTGGGCTGCTGGTCATTCATGCGGTCATGGACGACTGAGCGCGCCGGTGGAGAAGGTATAAAGGGTACTCATTAATCGAATGGCAAAGAAGAGCAATGCGAAAACTAGTCGCTTTTGAACTTAAAGGGACGCGAGCGTTGGAGGAATGTTTGCCATTACGCTTCAGCAAATAATGTGTCCCAATTCCATTGACATTTGCCCCATCAATTGCTATACTACAAAAGGGTGAATAAAATGAAAAAGCAGGATCTGATTAATTTGATCCGATACCATGTTGAAAAGAACGAGGAAGCCTTTGCCTCCGAAGTGTCAAAAATTGCAAAAGAATTTGATGAAAGTGGAGATGCTTCTGTAGCGGAATACCTTATGGAACTGATTTCCAACGCGAATTTCTATGTTCCGCAAGCAAGCTATAAGAGTCTGAGATACCTGAAAAAGAAAGAATACTCCGCGCAGCCACTCTTGCTTCCCAACATTATTGAAGAAGATATCGTCGGGATCACACGGTCGATCAGCAATAACGCCGGACTGTCAAAATTCCTTTTTTATGGGGCCCCCGGCAGCGGCAAGACAGAATCAGCATTTCAAATTGCAAGGATATTAAACCGCGATATCCTGTCCGTGGATTTTGAGCAGCTTATTGACAGCAGACTCGGTGAAACAGCAAAAAATGTTGCAGCGCTTTTTGATGAGATCAATCACCTTCCATTCAGCAAGGTTCTTGTGATGTTTGATGAAATTGATGCGTTAGTGCTGGACAGGATCAACCAAAATGATTTGCGCGAAATGGGGCGTGTAACCTCTTTGTTCCTCAAAGAACTCGACGCACTAAATGACAAGGTCATAATCATTGCAACTACTAATCTATACCCCAATCTTGATAAAGCGTTGATTCGGAGATTTGACGCAGCGATATCCTTTGATCGCTACTCTCGAGAGGATTTGGTTGATATTGCTGATTCCATGCTTACGTCAAATCTAAGGAAATCCGCAAAATCAAAGCAAGACTTGAGACTTTTTCACAAGATTCTGAGTAACCTTGGCAGCATTCCCTATCCGGGCGATCTAAAGCAGATTATCAAGACTTCTATTGCATTCAGCGACGAAACGAGTGAATTTGATTATTTGAGGAAAATCTATCTCGCGCTGAACGGAAACCCTGAAACTGTTGATATGCAAAGGCTAAAAGAGCAGGGATATACGACCAGAGAAATAGAAATCCTCACAAGAATTCCCAAAAGCAGTGTTTCGAGAAAGCTGAAGGATAGAAAATGAACCATTTATTGCAGGTTAAGCTTCGATTTGCGAACGAAAAAAACAAGCAGCGCCCCGGAGCTCGGAATCTGAGAGTTCGGGATGATACAACGTCGGAGAAAATCGATGCTCTAATCGATGACCTGAACGCTGTATTGCGTTATTATCGGGGTGTCCCCAAAATGCTCGACAGAATACTGATCGATGTGAATTACAATGATATCATCGCAAAGTCCAACCGGATTAAGGAAGTGCTTAAGCCGGCTGGATCGGTGCAAACAAACGACGTTGTCGTCGGGGCAAGATTTTCAAACGCTCCTGCTGGGGAAGAAAACCACATCATCACGTATTATGTGGATGCCGCAACGATCGAGCGCACAATTCAAGAGCTGAGAATTGCACAGAAATTCCTTGAAGATCGGCTGAATAGTAAGGCAACTTATAAAAACTTTAACGAGCCGGACTGTGAGATTGATTACAGCGGGTATGAGCTGAGCAAAAGCCAACTGCGCCATATCGTTGTTGACTGTTCTGTAATCGATTCTTTTTCGGTTCCACGTATCTCGGAAACGCCCGAGAGCGACACCTTCCTTGTTACGTTTTACCAGACGGAACTACCGCTGGAAAAGCTTATGGAAAAGCTCAAGGTCGACGAAACGAGATATCGCTACTCATCTTACGGGAAAGATACCATTTCCGTTACAAAGGACTTTTACGATTTTCTTGAGAGCCATGTTCCTTACATGATCTCAATGATCTCAACGGATTTTTCACAAATCACCATTGATCAAATAGTGGGTGCTCCAACGCGGGATGAAATTGATATTCCTGCTCCATCCAACGAGCCTGTTATTGGCGTTATTGACACACTTTTTGACGAAAGCGTTTACTTTCATGACTGGGTCGAGAATACCGACTATCTTTCTGATATTGAACGCTCAATAGTTCGTAACGATTGGAAAAATCACGGGACGGAGGTGTCCTCGATCATCGTGGATGGCCCCACCTTAAATCCGTGGCTGGACGACGGATGCGGCCGCTTCCGCGTACGTCATTTTGGCGTTTGCGGCGATAGGATATCCGTTCCGCGGCTTGTCCGAAAAATTAAAGAAATCGTCACTCATAACCCGGATATTCATGTATGGAACCTCTCACTTGGCACCGAGGACGAAGTTTCCAAGAACTTTATCTCCTTTGACGCCGCGGTTCTCGATGAATTGCAATTCCAAAAAAATGTGTTATTTGTCATATCAGGTACGAATGACGAGCAGCAAAACCGCTCGCCAAGGATGAGGATCGGTTCTCCGGCGGACTCTTTAAATGCCGTTGTGGTCAATTCCGTGAAGCGCAGCGGCATACCGGCATCATATTCCCGAGAAGGCACGGTGCTGTCCTTTTTCAACAAGCCGGACGTATCCTATTATGGCGGTGATTATGATGAAAGAATCGTTGCGTACTCACCATACGGCAAAGAGGATGTCTGCGGGACTTCTTTCGCTGCGCCGTGGATCAGTAGAAAACTTTGCTATATGATCGATGTTATGGGACTCCCGCGCGAGGTTGCGAAGGCTCTGCTCATCGACTCCGCCGCTGACTGGGACTACAAGGCTTCTACGCATCTTCACAGAAACACTCTCGGTTACGGTGTTGTTCCAATCAGCATCGAAAAGCTGCTTTCCACCGAAAGTGACGAGATCCGCTTTGTGGTCTATGGCACCTCCGAATCCTACAGGACAACCAATTATGCTATACCGGTCCCCAAAGACGAGGATGGAAAGTATCCTTATATCGCCCGCGCGACACTTTGCTACTTCCCCGAATGTACAAGGTCTCAGGGTGTTGACTACACTGGCAGGGAATTGTCCCTTCAGTTTGGGCGCGTAAAAGCCAACGGTGCTATAGAAGACATCAACGACAATGTTCAGGATGAAGAGACCGCTCATGTTGACGAGAGACAGTCGCGCAAGGACTTTCGAAAATGGGAGAATACCAAATTTATTTCCAAAGTGCTGAAACGCAGAAGCCGCCCAGCAAAATCCTATGAGGATCGACTCTGGGGAATGGTGATCACGTCAAAGCTGCGTCTAGGCTCCCGGACGGAGAATGGCCTGAATTTCGGCGCGGTCGTCACTTTACGGGAAATCAATGGGGTCAACCGCATTCAGGACTTTATCAGAGCCTGTACATTAAGAGGCTGGATCGTAAATGAGCTGGATATTCAGCAGAAACTTGAACTCTATAACTCGAACCAAGAAGATATTAAATTTGAATAACTGAATAGGCAGGAGGCTTAATCTTATGAATAACAAACGAAGCAGTAAAAACCTCGCGTCTACCGCGGCAAAGATTTTAAACAATGACAATGCCTCAAAAATCCAGCGATCCTTAGCGGGCGGTGTATTGTCCCAGCGCAATCCCAATAAGCAGACCGGAGCAGATATGGAATCCAAGGCTTCAAAGGTATTAAGCAGTGAGAAGTACTCAGATACCACGAAGAGTTTGGCTGCCAGTTTAGTTTCACAGTCGAACAGGGAAAGATAAAATTCTCCTCATTTCAGGAGACCCCTGTACGTTTTGCAAGATGATTGAGCGTACGCGCAATGAATGGCACACCCCAACCGGCCGCATAATCGGCTCCATCACAAGCTATAAGTCATTCAAATACAGGTAATGGAATGCGAGATAAATCTCCAAACTCAAGATATGGAGCGGTAAAGAAGAAAAATGAGTTTCATATATGCTGAGAAATATCGAGATAACGGTTCAGAACATGAGACGGTTCAAATATTCTGCGATACGAAGATTACTCCTAACAATTATACTTCAGCTTGTTTATCCGACATTGGATATGATTTGGTCCGCAAATATGGAATCGTGAAAAGTACAATTTGTTGTCCGGAACTGTGCATTTCTTTTGCCGGAAACAACATTCTCTATGCATCTAAGCTGTTTAAAAAATTAAAAGATATAGGTTCTTTTGAGGTGGCAGATGTTTCGGACCATGCCTTCCATCTTCATTTGAGTGCTGAATCACAAAACGATATTGAATTTGTCATTGCATACTTCTCTAATGATCATATTCACATTGATTGCGTAAAGAATGGAAAACTCGAAAAGGACGTAACACTCGCGCATATCGGATCAGATGACGCATTCAGCGCTTTTCAAGAAGCTCGTCTGCAAGATAACTGTGATGTCGTTAAGCAAACAGATATTGCATTTCGTAACGTAGTCGATGGGTGCAAAGATGATTCCGTTGGCGGAAGAGCCGTCAAGGTTGTATATGATTATCAATACGGCAGCTTTGTCTATCAACGGGTCAGATCCTTCTGCACTTCAAAGCCGCAGACTGTCGCTCTCGGAGAAAACATTGTTTTCCATACATCAGCATCAGATGGCGGCTATTCCTACGAAGTAGTTCATAAAGATATTGAAAATATTCTGTTTTTAATTGATCAAATGAAACCGGATATTCTGTATAGCCGAAGATTTCGGGTGGATTCTAAAGATGCAGACAATCCACTCCTTTTCGGCCTGATGATGCCAATGCTGGTTGTAGAAAAAGAAAACGGGGAAATAATCCGTTACCAATAATCATCTCAAACGAGTTTTATAAGCATTAAACAAATTAGATGCTTCCTAAAAGCAAGGTGTGCATAATGAAATTTGATGTTCATTCGTCGGTGGGAGGAACTATAATCAGTTTGGGCGGAAGAGAAACCAACTATCATTCGATTCTTCGGATAACCGAGCATCATCAAATGCTCGTAACTGTTTATGATATAACCTTGGATGATGTAAATCAAATCCGAGAAGCGGATTATTGTTGCGCCTGCATAAAATTGGAGGAGGGCGATTATTTTAGCCTTTTTGATGTACGGATAAGAGAAGAGAGCTATTCTGTTTTTTCTGATCAGTCGCCCATAAAAGGTACAGCCACATTACTGGCTCGCAACGCAATCCGAGGCTCAAGGCGGTTTTCAGCAGATGATACATTTGCGAAACTAAGTATCGAAATTACTGATGGATATGAATTGATTGGCTTGTGTCCATATGATGCGAGTTCTTTGATTATGGATATGTTTCACCATAATCCTATCCATATTCCAATCGACTATTCTTCCATTGTATCAAATATAAGCCTCGGGAAAATATCTTTCGTCTCTTATCCCTGCCCCTGCTTTAGTAAAGATGCCTTGTCTTTTGGCTTTCAGCATCAGATAACGATTGACCTCAACGAACCTACCATCCCCAGAGAATTCTCAAAGGTTTTAGGACCGCTTACAGACTTTATGTCTATTTTGTGCGGCGAATTTGTAAGAATCAATCGGCTCAAACTTGTTATTGATACTGGTGACGGCAGAAGTGACGCGTACGAATTTATCGGTTACTGCAACTACCCTCGCCCAAGCCTAAAAATGCTCCAGAGAAATGATTTGGATTCCGCTGACAATTTGCGAATTGCGGTATTTAAGATTTCCGATTTTTCAGATATCAGCGCAGCATTAGAACTGTGGTTAAATTACACCCGCAAGCAGGATTTTTTATTAGCGCATGAATCATACGGGCGAATCCTGATGGATGAAGATGTTAGCATTGTTACGCAAAATAGATTTTTGGCTGCTATGCAGTTAATTGAGGGATTTGTTTCTGCCTTTCATGGTGACGACACTACAATTGCTGAATTCACATTGCAGAAAAAGCGAATAATCTCACAACTACAGGACGATGTTGATAAGACCCTTGTTGAGCAAAACCTTGTTCCTTCCGGATTCACATTTAGACGTTCCGTGGAACTCTTTTTGTGGGAAGGGATTTCTATTTTTGACCCATCCAAGACTATTTCCAAGACCCGGTGGAAAGCGAAATACGGGAGCCTTATTACTAAAATTGTTGATATGCGCAATTTATATACGCACTCATCAAATCGATTGCAACACAAACTCGACATCCATGACTGCACAAGAATTGCTTCCATCTGCAAGGATCTGTATAGAGCTATTATGCTGAAGAAGATGGGACTGTCAGATGAGCAAATAAAGCTTCGTCTTTCGCATAGTCCCGCTTTTGTGTCATATTTGGAAACGGTATTTGAAATTAAATTGCAATCCTGTGATTCTCTTCCTAAATTTGATAAAGATATGTGGTATTTCTCTAATAGCGAGAAGATTACACAGTAGACTAACAGATTCTTATAAACAAAAGGCGGGTTATTCATGTCCACCAACGTATCCAAACAGAAGCGCGACGAGCTGATTGGCAAGATCAGCTCGATCCGCGCATACATAGCCGCAGCGCCGCAGGATGAGAATACCGGCAGCCTGCTCACCTATCTCAGCGACTTGGAGAAGGAGCTGGGCAGCCGGAAGTTCGGTCTCGTGTTCGAGGAGCACCGCGAGGCCATCGACGAAACGCTGGAAACCCATACGCCGGTGCTGACGGAGAACGCCGACCTCTTCATTGACCGCGGCGGCGAGGTCAACTTTCTGCTGGAAGGCGACAATCTTGCGGCGCTGGAACTGCTGAAAAAGACGCACAGCGGCAGGATCGACCTCATCTATATCGATCCGCCGTACAACACCGGCCACAAGGATTTCGTTTATGACGACAGCTTTGTCGATGCCCAGGACACGTTCCGGCACAGCAAATGGCTCTCATTTATGAGTAAGCGTCTGGTGCTCGCCAAAGACTTGCTCAGCGAGTGCGGTGTGATTTTCATATCCGCTGATGACAATGAATGCGCAGCACTCAAGCTTCTGTGCGACAGCATATTTGATGAAAGCTGCTTCGTGGCAGATATCTCATGGCAGCGTACTTACTCGATGCGCAATGACGTAAAAGGAATAGCAGCCGAAGTAGAACACATATTGGCATATAGTCAAAAACCAGATTGGCAGCCCAAGAAACTTGAACGGACAGAGAAAATGGATGCCAAGTACAAAAACACCGATAATGATCCTCACGGAGCTTGGAGAAATATTATCGCAAGTGCTCCAAGCGCTTCTACGCATCAAGGCATGGTATATGCGATTCAGCATCCGTTTACTGGTGAATTAATCTACCCGCCTTCGGGACGATGCTGGCCGCTTCAGCAGAGTCAAATGCTCAGCATTATGAGCGATTGGTGCGAATACGAATTGCGCGATTTGGAAGATTATCATATTCGAGCAACCATTTGCAATGTCGATGACAGGGATATCCGCAAAGATGTTCTTGCCATCGTGCTAAAGAAAACAATTGAGGAATCTGCTCGGAGTGCAAAAGAGAGATACGCTAAAGGGCAATGGCCTGAATTCTTCTTTACTAAAGGGGGATATGGCACACTAAGCAGAAAGGCATATTTAAACAAAGTGGGTGGTCGTCCCGTTACAAATTTCTGGTCATATGAGGAAACCGGGCACACCGATGAAGCCGCCAGAATGTTAAAGAGCATTTTCGATGGACAAGCACCGTTCGATACGCCCAAGCCCGTGCGCCTCATGGATCGCATCCTCACCATCGCCTCCGAACCCGACAGCATCATCCTTGACTTCTTTGCAGGCAGCGGTACGACCGGGCACGCGGTGCTGGCACACAACGCCGCCCACGCCGACAGTCATCGCAAATTCATCCTCTGCACGAACAATGAAAACGGTATTTGCCGCAGCGTGACCTACGAGCGCCTCAAGCGTGTCATGGAAAGCAACGACTACAAGGCAAGCCTCAAATATCAAGTCGTTGACTTTGTCCCCATCGACGAGCGGCTCTACTACGAGTACGCCGACGAGCTTCTGCATCATGTACGGGAGCTGGTCGAGCTGGAAAACGGCGTCAACTTCACCGGCAACGCGGAGATCGCCATCGTACTGACCGACGAGGAGCTGCGGGAATTCACGGCAGATCGGGTGGCACTCGCCAAATGCCAGACGCTGTATCTGGGGCACGATATCCTGCCGGACGGCGAGCAGGAAAGCGCCCTGCGCGCCAATGAGATCCAAATCCACATCATCCCCGATTATTACTACCGCGAGCTGGAGGGCTGAGTATGCGTCTTGCAGATTATCAACTGAAAGCCATCAGCGACTTGATGGAAGCCATGTCCGAGCCGGAGCGGGAGATCGTTCTGAAAAGCTGCACCGGCAGCGGCAAGGCCATCATCCTGACGCATTTTATGGACGAATACGGCAAGAGCTTTTGCAACAAGGTCTTTGTCTGGCTGACGCCCGGCAAGGGCGACCTCGAAGAACAAAGCCGAAACAAGATGGCAAAATACATCCCCGGCAGCAACACAAAGCTGCTCCGCGATGTGATGACCTCCGGCTTCCGCGAGAACGACGCCTGCTTTATCAACTGGGAGATGTTGACGAAAAAGGGCAGCAACGCGCTCAAAGAAGGCGAACACACCAACTTCCTTGAACACATCGAGCGCGCAAAGCAGAACGGGCTATCTTTCGTGGTGGTCGTGGATGAAAGCCATCAGAACGACACCGTCAAGGCGGCGGATATCCTGCGCTACTTTGCGCCGGAGAAAATCATCCGCTGCTCCGCGACGCCCAAGAACTATACCGATGCAAAGCTGATCGAAGTGCCGGAGGAGGACGTTATCGCGGAAGGTCTCATCAAGAAGATGCTCATCATCAACGAGGACTTCCCACAGAGCGTTCAAGTGGAGCAGCAAATCGACTTTTTGCTTGGCAAGGCGCTTGCAAAACAGAGAGAGCTGCACAGCGCGTTTCTCGGCTGCGGCGTCGCGGTTAATCCGCTCATCATCGTGCAGATACCCAACAAAAACGACGTGCTGCAAGACGAGATCGAGCGTTGGTTTGAAGCCAACGGTATCACCTATGAAAATGGGCAGCTTGCCGTCTGGCTTTCCAAAAAGCATGAGAATCTGGATGATATTGAGCAAAACGACGCGCTGCAGGTCGCGGTCATCATCAAGCAGGCGGTGGCAACGGGCTGGGACTGCCCCCGCGCGCACATTCTCGTGAAGCTTCGCGACAACATGAGCGAGACGTTCGAGATCCAGACCATCGGGCGCATTCGCCGTATGCCAGAAGCAAAGCACTACGAAAGCGATTTACTGGACAGCTGTTATCTTTACACTCTGGACGAGAAGTTCACCGAGGGCGTTCGCCAGAACCTCGGCAAGGGCGCTTTGTCCGCCGCCACGCTCTATCTCAAGCCGGAGTTCAAGCAGATCGCGCTGACCAGCGAGCAGAAGTCTCCGCTTGCCATGACGCGCGATCCCGCCGCCGCGCTGAGCGCACTTGCGGAATACTATGCCCGGACCTATCACACGGGGAAAAATACAGAAGAAAACAGGACGCGGTTGCAAACGGGCGGCTATGAGTTCTCTGACAAAATTATCCAGCATACCGTGTCCGGCTCCATGACAACGCTCACGGCTGACAAGTTCGGCGGGCTAAACGATATCCGTATCGAAACCGAGCTGGACACGCACAGAGATGGCCGTGAGTATCATCACCGCGTCGCCGAAATCGGTCTGAAGGTCGGTTTGGAGTATGCGCAGATCAATACGATCCTGCGGCGGTTGTTCGATAAGAATACGCGATGTGCAAACAAGGTGCTGGCGCTGGAAACCCGCGAGGTCTACGCATTCGTGCTGAACAACGCACAGCAGATCAAGAACGATGTGCGACAGTCGATGGCAATCATGCTGGATCAGCAAATGATGAACCAGCCTCGCATTTCCACGACCGCGTTCCATATTCCGCAATCCTGCCTGTTTACCTATGACGCCACGGCAAAGTCTCAAGCGGTGCTAACAAAGAACGTATACGAAGGTTACCTTGCGTCGGCGGAACCGCGCTCCGCTTCTGAAAAGAAGTTCGAGAAATACTGTGAAACCTGTGACGCCGTGGAATGGTTCTATAAAAACGGTGACAAGGGCGCAGAGTATCTCTCCATTGTCTATATGGACAGCTTCGGAAAGCAGAAGTCATTCTTCCCTGACTACATTTTGAGCGTCCGCGGCGAGCTGTGGATCATCGAAACCAAAGGCGGCTTTGACCGCACCGGTAAGAGCGAGGACATCGACATCTTCTCTCCGCGCAAGTTTGAGGTATTGAAGAATTACCTCGGCAAGTATGGCCTGCACGGCGGCTTCGTCCGCGAGGATAAGAGCAGCTTTGAGCTGTGTATCTGTATGGACGAGTATAACGAGGACATCAAGAGCGACTCGTGGAAACTGCTGTCGGAAGTCATTGGGTAAGCTTTGGAGATACCCAGAGCGTCCCTACATAATCTCATTCGATTAACAGCACTGCTCACCGTCTCCGGCTCGTTCCATCCAGCCACGCGAGAAACTCCTCCGCGCTGAGTTCGCCCGCCTTGCAGCGGTCTCGCTTCTGCGCCGCCTCGTCCTTCCAGCGATGGAACGCATCCTCCTCCAAGCCGCCGTACTCCATGTTCTTGTGCATCCGCCGGTATGCCATGCGGTAGGCGTTCAGCACCGGATCAGCCTCCACTTTTTTCACGTCGGTCCTGTATGCGCCGATCTTGCTGCAGGGCTTGTCCGCGCCGTCCATGACGCGGTCGCAGTAGACCGCGTCCGAGCGCCCGGCGGGGATGAACGGCTTGCCGCAGTTCTTGCAGAACTTATACCGCCTGCCCTGTGTCACCAGAAGGAACAGCTCATAGCGCAGCAGATCGTCCACCGTATCCAGCGCCGTGAGCTGCGTCACGGAGCGGTCTCCCGTTGCGCGCCGCCCCAGCTTCACGGTAAAGGTCGCGTGGAACTGTTTTTGGAACAAAACGTCCTCATGCTCGCGCCGGTAATAGCGCTCCAGCGGCGAGAGATCATCGCCCGCCTCGGCTTCGTAGATCGCTCGCAATGCTGTCTCTGCGAGCTTCCGTTTGGACTGACAGGCTTCAAAAATCAGGTCAATCACCTCCATGACGTCCGCGTTCTGCGCATCCCTTGCCGCTTTGCGCAGACGCCGTTCGGCACGGCTCGCGCCGGGGAAAACGCGCTCGTCGATGGTCCCGTCAAACAGGAAGTCAAGAAAGCTCATCAGGTAGACGGAGAAATACAGATTGACCCGAAGCACCGGCTCGCACTTTTCCAACACGGCGCGGGCGATATCGTCCGCGCTCGCCTGTTTCTCGGCCAAGCCCCGGCAGAGGCTGCTGATCTCCAATATGACCGCATACAGCGAACCGTCATCAATGTAAGCAAAATCCACCAGATCCGCGCCGATGGTTTTGGCGAAGCACGCTTCGTCCATCTGCGCCCACTGCAATTCCGTATGCAGAAGCCCGTTTTCCGCATAGCCGTATGCCAGCGGAGTCGGCTTGTTTTCAGCATTTCTCATTGTTTGCGCCCTCTGATTTCTACAATCGTTAAATGTAAAAATAATTTTATCCATTATACATGGACAGCGGCGCAAAAGTCAATTATAATAGCGGCAGGCAATCGGAAAAGCCGACTGCCGATGCACCTCGACAATCTCATATCAGCAGTATGGGAAACCGTCGAAACGGAAGAGCACTCCAACGCAGCGCCATGACCCGACGATCACGCCGGTGAGCGAGAACTGCCGCGGAAGCGGTCTTGGCAGGACCGCCGCATGGACGCCGTTTCGAGTTATAATGAGACACCTTGCATGGCCTCCGCGTAAGAGAGGCGGCGCTGCCCCTGGGTTGAGAGCAGTAGAGACCCTTGGATATGCCCGCGCGGGTCTTGCCGAACCCGTCCCGTACCGCTTCCCCGGTTACAGCGGGGATATGATCATATCAGCAGTACGGGAAACCGTCGAAACGGAAGAGCACTCCAACGCAGCGCCATGACCCGACGATCATGCCGGTGAGCGACAACTGCCGCGGAAGCGGTCTCTGGCAGGACCGCCGCATGGACGACGTTTCGAGTTATAATGAGACACCTCGCATGGCCTCCGCGTAAGAGAGGCGGCGCTGACCCTGGGTTGGAAGCAGTAGAGGCCCTTGGAACATGCCCGTGCGGGTCTTGCCGGACCTGTCCCGTATTGCTTCCTCCGCAAAGGGAGGATTTTTCCCGGAGCAACGAGTGAAGCTCCGATTTCACCTCGCACTATTTTATCATTTTTCTTTTTTCAGATTTTTCGGCGCACAAGGGATCACTATACCCTGACGCGCCCAAAATACAACCATCAACACATCAGGAAGGACGTGGACGCGATGACAGTGATATCATCGCCCCGCGTCCTTCTTCTGCTTTTCAGGAGGATCATCATGCAAAAGAAAAACGATATGTTCGCGGAGTACCCCGACGTGGTCGATGTGGAGCAGCTCCGCAAAATGCTCGGCGGCATTAGCCGAAAACTCGCGTACCGCCTGCTCGCGTCAGGCGAGCTGCGCTGTGTCCGCATCGGGCGGAGCTACCGCATCCCCAAGCTCTGCGTCATCGAATACCTGACCGGCGAGAGAGCTGACGCCGCATAGTAAGAGGAAAGCCTGTCAAAGCGTAGAAAAAATCGAGTCGGTGTTCTACGCTTTGGATATGGCTTTGTGAGCACGAATGTGATACTGTGTGACCGTCAATGGCGGGCGGCCGCAGCAAACAGAAAGGAGAGTGACAGGCAATGCTGACCGGCAACCTGCAAATCAAAAACGGAAAATACTACGCCGTTCTCAATCTCAAGGTGAACGGCAAGCGGAAACCCAAATGGATACCCCTCGGTCTGCCGGAGCGTGGCAACAAGCGCGAGGCGGAAGCCCTGCTCAACCATCTGATCGTCGAATACGAAGCGCACGGCGAGGGCAAGTTCTACCCCAAATTGAGCGAGAAAGGCGAGCTGCTTACCGAAGCGCCCAAGCCCAACGAGGCGGACGCCCTGTTCGCGGATTATGTGCGCTCGTGGCTCAAGATGATCAAGTCCACCGTCTCCACGGCGACGCACCACAGCTACCGCAACATGGTCAACGCACGGATCGACCCGTACTTCCGCGCGCTGGGCGTGACGCTCGGCGAGCTGACGCCTACGCACCTCCAGGACTTCTACCAGAAGATTCTGGACGACGGCTGCAAAACGAACACGGTCATCCACTACCACGCAGTCCTGCACCGCGCGCTGCTGAACGCCGTGAAGAAGGACATCATCGGCCGCAATCCCGCCGACCGCGTGGACAAGCCGAAGAAGAACCACTTCGAGCCGGGGCACTATTCGGAGGCGGAGATGCGCCTGCTGTTCGCCGCCGCGAAAGGCGACCCGCTGGAAACGCCGATCACGCTCGCCGCCTACTATGGCCTGCGGCGCAGCGAGGTGCTGGGGCTCAAATGGGACGCCGTCGATTTCAAGGGAAAGACCATCTCCGTGCGGCACAAGGTCATCGAGACGACGGAGGGCGGCAAGTGCCTGATTCGCGGCGAGGATGTACTCAAAACCAAGTCCAGCGTCCGCACTCTGCCGCTCCTGCCCGTGATTGAAGACCTGCTCCTGCGCCAGAAGGCACAGCAGGAGACGTACCGCACCCTGTTCCGCTCATCGTACTGCACGGACTACCTCGACTACGTCTGCGTCGACCAGATGGGCGTGCTGATCCGCCCGAACTTCGTGACGGAGCACTTCACGTACCTGCTGGAGAAGTACGGTCTGCGGAGGATCCGTTTCCACGACCTCAGACATACCGCGGCTAGTTTGCTGCTGGCGAACGGCGTGTCGATGAAGCAGATCCAGATTTGGCTGGGGCACGCGACCTTCAGCACGACGGCGGATATCTACGCTCACCTCGACGTCTCCGCGCAACAGGAGACCGGAATGGTCGCGGCGAACCTGTACGCAAAATCGGAGGAAACCGGCGCTTGATATTACCAACTGTATACGCCCTTCTACGCTTTTTCTACGCGCCAACATTCCAACAGCAGCACAATAATTGCAAAAATACAGCAATACCAACAATAATCAGAACGATTATCGAGCGGACTACCGAGAAACCGGAATCACGGAAATTCTCTCGAAAGTTGCAAAATCAAGAGGGAATTTACCAAAACAGGCAAATTCCCTCTTGATTTTGGCGCAGTGGGAGGGATTCGAACCCTCGGACCGCTTTTGGCGATCACACGATTTCCAGTCGTGCTCGTTATGACCACTTCGATACCACTGCGTATTCAGTTGTCGCTTGCCGGGGTTCTGGCGAACCGAAGGCAAAGCGTAGAAAAAACGTAGAAATCCGCGGCGCGCGGGGCGTAGAAAAAAGCGGGAGTCCAGCAAAATCAAGGGCTGGCGGGCATCGGCGGAAACGAAACCAATTCGATTTCCAGTCGTGCTCGTTATGACCGCTTCGATACCACTGCGTATCCGCGCTCAACAGCAT
>SVKP01000160.1 GCA_015068395.1 Oscillospiraceae bacterium | reverse complement strand
GTGCCCTGCGGCTTGGGGTTGCCGTCCGGGAAGATCATCACGTCGTCCCAGAACATCAGCTTGTCGACGCCCAGGCGCTTTTCCTGCTCGCGCTTGACCTTTGCGACCAGAGGCACAATGTCGTGCGCGATCTGCTCGCGAAACTGGGCGACCTTCTCGGGACCGTAGCAGTTGCGGCCCATGCGGTCGTACCCAAGCAGAAGATAGTTCTCATGGCCCAGCATCCTGCCCTGCTCGGTGCGGACCTTGACCAGCTCGTCATAGATGCCGTCCAGCTCCTCGCGGTGGCTGTCAAACCAGCGCGCGCCGGTCTCGTATGCCGCCTTGCGGACGCTGCGGTCGGTGCTCTGCTGATAGGGTCCCAGCTTGGGAAGCGGGAGCTTCTTGCCGTCGAACTCGACCATGGCGGAGGCGTAGAGCTTCTGATAGTCGCTCGCGAGCTTGTTCTCCTGCTGCATCAGCCCCACCATCTCAGGCTTGAAGCTGCGCTCCGCGATCTCGAGGTCGGTAAACAGGAGCTTGCCGTACTTCTTTTCGAGCTCCGGGCGGAACTTCGAGCCGAGCATCGCGCGGCTGATCTTCTGGTTCATCTCCTCCAGCAGCGGCATATTCTCGTCGATGAAATCATTTTCCTTGTCGTAGAATTCGTCGCGCGTATCAATGGTATGGCGGATACTCGCGAGCGTCCCCATCGTTCCGACGGTCCCGCTGAGCTCATTGTAGCGGTCCACCGCCGCGATCTGCTCCTCCGCCGTCGCGGAGCTCTCAAGCGACGTCAGGATCGCGCCAAGCTGCTGGCGGATCGCCTCGATGTCGGGGCGGGTATACGCCATTTCGGAAAACTTCATGCTTTGTGTCTCCTTCAAAAAAGTTAAAATCCTGCCATGCAGGTCTTGCTGTACAAAAAATGCGGTCGGCCGAACGCGGCGGAGGATGCGCGGCAGTACGTTCTTATAATCATAGGGTGTGAAAAAATGTGAATTTTTTCACACCCCGGGGAAGGCGCGAAACCGCGCCCCGCCGACATCAACCATTACATATTATAATCACTTGGATGATTTTATTATATAATGTCTTTGCGGGCAGGGCAAGCTTCATTGTGAATTTCGCGTTATTTTTGTCCACTCACCCAAAAAAACGGCACATTTTCGACGATTATCTCAACAGGATGCTTCATATAAAGTGACGCTTGAGTGCAGTGATACTGTTTTAAAGCTTTCATGAATTAAAGTGCAGATGCGTTTCAGCAGTTTCCCGTGTAGACAAAGCGGAGCGCTTCGCGCGCGACTTCGGCGAGGCGGTACACCGTCCCCACGTCCGTCGCCGGGCGGTCGGTCATGCGGTAGCGTGGGAAAAAACGGGACAGGTGCAGCACGATTTCCGGGTCTATGGACGCAAGCCAGCCGGAGAGCGCGCGAATCTCCTCCTCCGAGTCGTTTTCCCCGGGGATGAGCAGCGTCGTCACCTCGACGTGGCACTCCCCCGCCGCGATGGCGATGCTTCGCTTCACCGTTTCCAGATCGCCCCCCAGACGGCGGTACCACGCCTCCGTAAAGCCCTTGAGGTCGATGTTCGCCGCGTCGATGTACGGTAGCAGCGCGCGCCAGGGCGCCTCGGAGACCGTACCGTTCGTGACCAGCACGTTGTACAGGCCCCTTGCGCGGATCGCCCGCGCGCAGTCGAGGACATATTCATAGCCGACCAGCGGCTCGTTGTAGGTGTAGGCGGCGCCGATATTACCGCGAGTGCGCAGCTCCTCCGCGAGCGCCGCGAGCGCCTCCGGTGGCAGGTCCTCCGTCCGCAGCTCGCCCTCCCCTGCCATGGAGATCTCGCTGTTCTGGCAGAACGGGCAGCGCAGATTGCAGCCGAAGCTGCCGACGGAGAGGATCTTCGCGCCCGGATGGAAGCGCCGCAGCGGCTTCTTTTCGATCGGGTCCAGCGCGAGACTCACCGCCTTGCCGTAGTTCAGCGGCACGACCGTCCCGCCGCGGTTCCCCCGCGCGCGGCACAGTCCCGTCTGCCCCTCGTCGAGGGCGCAGCGGTGGAAGCAGAGCTCACAGGTCGCTTTCATCTGTGCCGCACCACCTCAAAGCGCTCCAGCGTATACTTTTCCAGCGCGCTGATGCCGCCCTTCTGCCGTGCGATCTCGATTTGCTTTTCCACCGTGTCGACCCCGTCTAGGTCGGGCAGCAGCAGCCCGCGCCGCGCGCCGCAGGATACGATCACGCCGTAGCGCTTCACGTCCAGCTGCGAGGGCGAGACGATGGGCTCCGGCGCGCCGAGCACGTCCACGCTGTACTCAAGGCTGTCCAGCTCCGAGGCGCGCACAGGCGAAAAGCGCGGGTCGCGCGCGCAGGCGGACACGGCGTTGCGCACGATCTCCCACGCGAGCGAGCTCGCCGTCGGCGCGATCGTGCCGATGCAGCCGCGCAGGCGGTCGCCGATGTGGAGCGAGACGAACGCGCCCGCCCGCTCCCGCGTCAGCTCCTCGGGAAGCCCCTCGGGCAGCGTTTCGAGCTGCCGCCCCGTCTTCACATACGTTTCAAGCGACAGCCGGGCAAGGCGCACCCACGGGTCCTCCGCCGCCTTCTGCGCGGCGAGGCGTCCGCGCTCCGCCTCGGCAAAGCGCTCGGCGAAGCGGCGCGAGGGGTCGCTGCCGGTCACGGTGAACACCGCGACGCCGTAGCCGACGCCGAAGGGCCCCTCGTGGCTCAGCAGCTCCGGCTTGACTGCAAGTCCGTCCAGCGCGCCCGCCATGATCTGGAACGAGCGCTGCCCGCACTCCGCCGCGCGGTCGCACAGCGCGGCGTCCATCGTGAGGAAGCGCAGGAAATCACCCGACGTCATCGCCGCCGTCACCTGCTCGTCGTAGACGGGGCCCTCCTGCGCAAAGCCGTAAGGCCCTTCGGCGCGCAGCTTGTGCGAAAGGTCGCCGCTGGCGACGAATGCCGCGCGGCGCCCCAGCGCCTCCACGGCACGGGCAAGGCACTCGCCCAGACGATAGTGCTCCAGCGGCGAAAAGCCTGAGAGCCCCACGCGCAGGATCGGGCAGTCGACGCCCGCCTCGCGCAGGAACCACAGCGGGATAAACGTACCGTGGTCGAGCGAATCGTCCTTTTCGCCGAGCGTCCCGGCGGCAAGCCCCTCCGCCTCCGCAAGGCGGATCGTCTCGCGGCGCAGCTCCGCGTCGTAGCGGACGTCCAGCTTCTCCTGCCGCGCGCCGAAGCGCCCCATGTCGCCGCGGGCGGCCATGCCGGGGGAGATGTGAAAATAGTCCGCATACATGACGCTGTGCGGCGTCGTGACCACCAGCACGTCCGGCTTCCATTCCGCGACACGGCGCGCCGCGGTACGGTAGGCGTCGACAGTGTTTTGGATTTCCCGCTCCTGTCCCCGTCCGACGGCGGGGATAATCAGCGGCGGATGCGGAACGATGATCGCTCCCGGGATCGGCATGAAGCTCGCCTCCTGATCTTAGTTCGGGCAGCGCCCGTCGCAGAGATAGAACACGGTGAGAAGGCCCGGGCCACAGTGCGCGCCGATGACGACGCCCAGCGAGGTGATCGTGATCTCCCCGGTCTGCGGATAAGCCTTTTTGATCTCGTCTTTCAGGTACTCCGCGTCGGCGAGGCAGTCCGCGTGCAGGATGTGGACCTCCGTTCCCGTCGCGTCCACCTTGGACAGGTCGTGCAGCACGCCGTCGCGGATCGCGGCGAGCGCCGCCTTGCGCCCGCGCGCCTTCTGCACGACGTCCAGCGTGCCCCCGTCCGGGACGTAGAGCACCGGCTTGATGCTCAAAAGCGAGCCGACCAGCGCGGCGGCGTTCGAAACGCGGCCGCCCATTTTCAGATACTTCAGATCGTCCACCGTGAACCGATGCGCGATCTTGCGTTTGTGCGCCTCGCCCCAGTCGATCACGTCCTGCCAGCCCATGCCCGACTCCATGCGGCGGACCATCTCCACGACCAGCGTCCCCAGCCCGCCGGAGATGCAGCGGGTGTCCATCACATAGAGCTTTCTGCCCGGATACTCGTGCAGCGCCTGCTCGGCCGCCTCGGCGCAATTCTGGTAGGACGCGGACATCTTTCGGGACATATCGAGGAAAATGACGTCCTTCCCCGTCTCCAGCAGCCCCTTGAAAAAGTCCAGATAGGCGAAGGTGTTAATCATCGAGGTCCTGAGAATATCACCCTTGCGCATCCCCTGATATACCGCCGCGCGCGTCTCCTCCCGACAGTCGTCCTCGCGCGGCTCGTCATTGACGGTGTAGCTGTAGGATATGAATGGGATGTGATGCTCCTCCAACCAGGTTCTCGGCAGGTCGGAGGTGGAGGATGTCGCTATGATATACTCGGGCATGTTATTGTCTCCTTGCATTACAGCTCGTGGAACGTCGGCTCCATGTGCGCAAAGGTACAGAAGCGGCGGAAGCCCAGTTCGTCGCGCAATATGGCGCGCGCCTCGCCGAAATTGCCCGCGACGCGCTCCGGGCGGTGGGCGTCGCTGCCGATGGTCAAAATCTCTCCGCCAAGGTCGCGGTAAAGGCGCAGGATCGCGCGGCGGGGCTGGATATCATCCAGCTTATAGCGCCAGCTCGCGGTGTTGAGCTCGATGCCCTTGCCCTTTTGGATCGCCGTACGCAGGATCTCGGCAATGATATCGCGGTTTTTTTCAAACGGGTATTCGCCCGCGGGATCGTAGCGGCGCATGACGTCTAGATGCGCCAGGACGCAGTAGTGGTCGAAATCGCGCGCGACGGCGAGCAGTTCCTCAAAATAGCCGAGGTTGTACTCGTCCTGCGTCCTGCCCTCCATGTACTCCGGCGGGTAGAACTCCATATTGTCCACCTGATGGACGCTTAAAAGCGTGAAGTCCAGCTCGCCGCGGTAGGTTTCGAACAGCGCGTTGTTCTGCCCGATCGTGTGGCGCTGCACGCCGAGCTCCAGCCCCTGGCGCAGCGTGATCTTTCCGGCATAGCGCCGCTTCATCTCCGCGAGTGCGGCAAAGTAGCGCGGATAGTCGACGTTGCGGTAGGGCTCCCCGTTTCTTATCCGAAACGGGCCGGGGTCGTCCCAGTCGCGCATCACACCGTAATCGACATGCTCGGTAAAGCACAGCTCGTCCACGCCCAGCTCGATGGCGCGCTCGATCTGCGCCTCCATCGGCGTACTGCTGTCAAAGCTGAAATCGCTGTGAACATGAAAATCTGCCTTCATCCTTATTCGTCCTCTCCCTCTCGGTTCTTTTTCTATCGGATTTTACGCTGTGTCTCGGGTTTTGTCAATCCAAAACAGCGTTGACAAGCCCCTGTTTCATACGTTAATATATTTTTGCTTTCAATTTACTTTCAAAAAACCGGGGTGAGGCGATGTTTCAGGCAAGGATCGGGGACGGCTGCTGGACGCTGGCGCTGGACGGGCACGAGGTGCTTCGCCACACGCCGCGCGCGCCGTTCATCACCGCCGTCCGCCACGAGAAGACCTATCGCGCGGTGCGCGGCAGCGTAAAGGAGCAGGTCCGCGAGGCCGAGCGCGTCCCGCTGACGGAGTGCGCGGCGGCGGGGGAAAACGAGTTCGTCTTCTCCGCCGGAGACCGGCGCGTGACCGCGGCGCTCTCGGAGCGCTCCGGCGGCGTCCGGCTCGCGTTCCGCGGCGAGGACGGCTGGGCGTACGAGCTCCGGCTCGACGCCGCCCCTGGCGAGGCGGTCTTCGGCGGCGGCGAGCAGTACCGCAAGGTCAACCTGCGCGGCGAGACGGTCGTCAACTTCGTCGCCGAGCACATCAAGGCGTCGACCGTGCTGCAAAAGGCGGTCCTGCCCCGCGCGCTCTACCGGGAAAAGCCGCACAAGAGCATCGGCTCCTATGCGCCCATGCCCGTATTCGTCACCGACAAGGGACGGCTGATCCTCTTTGAGACGGCGGCGGACGGTACGTCGCGCTTTGGGAAGGACGAATACCGTTTCTGCTTCGACCGCTGCCCCGACGCGCTGCTGCTCGCTCGCGGCGCGGACTACCCCGCGCTTGCGCGCGTGCTCGCGGCGCAGTACGAAAACCGGCAGTACCTCCCGGACTGGTGCTTTGACGGCATGATATTGAGTATTCAGGGCGGCACGCAGACGATTCTGGACAAGGCGTTCGCCATGCTGGACGCGGGCGCGCAGGTCTGCGGCGTGTGGAGTCAGGACTGGTCGGGCGAGAACCGCACCGTCATGGGCAAGCAGGTCTGGTGGAACTGGGAGGCGGACGAAACGCTCTACCCCTCGCTGCGCCAGGCGATCGCGAAGCTCAACGCGCGCGGCGTGCGCTTCCTCGCCTACATCAATCCCTATCTTGTCAAGGGCGGAAAGCTCTATGACGAATGCAGGGAAAAGGGCTGGCTCATCACGCGCCAAAACGGCGAGGTCTATCACATCCGCTCCACCACGTTTGACGCGGGCATGCTCGATCTGACGAACCCGGACGCCGCCAAATACCTCAAGGACGTGCTCATCAAGCGCAACATGCTCGACCTTGGCGTCTCCGGCTGGATGGCGGACTTTGGAGAATACCTCCCGGTGGACTGCGTGCTGCACGACGGTGACCCGAGGCTCCTGCACAACGAGTGGCCCGTACTGTGGGCGCGGCTCAACCGCGAGGCGATCGAGGAGTACGGCAGGGACGACGTGTTCTTCTTCATGCGCTCGGGCTATCTGGGCGTGCAGAAGTACGCGCCCTGCCTGTGGAACGGGGACCAGCACACCGACCTCACGCGGGACTACGGCATGCCCTGCGTCATGCCCGCGAGCTTTTCCCTGGGCTTTTCGGGCGTGCCGGTCGTCCACTGCGACGCGGGCGGCTTCTTCTCCTTTGGCAAGCTCAAGCGGGATGACGAGCTATTCATCCGCTGGATGGAAATGTGTACGTTCAGCCTGCTGATGCGCTCCCACGAGTCGATCCGCCCGTGGGCGAACGCGCAGTTTGACGCGCCCGCGGTCGCGCCGCACACGGTACGCCTGACGAACGTCCACCGCGCGCTCAAGCCCTATCTTCAAAGGTGCCTCCGCGAGGCGCAGGCGGGGTTGCCCTCGCTGCGGCCGGACTTCTATGAGGCGGTCGATTACTCCGCCGGGCACGACCCGTATTCCTATTTCCTCGGCAGCGACCTCTACGTCTGCCCGGTGATCCGGCGCAAGGCGGAAAAGCGGCAGGTCTGGCTGCCAAAGGGCGTGTGGGTGCATCTCTGGACCGGCAAGGTCTATGCCGGGGGCGAAAGGCACACCGTCCCCGCGCCGCTCGGCGAGCCGCCGGTCTTCTACCGCGCCGCCAGCGACTATCTCGAGCTGTTCCGCGCCGCGGCGTCGGCAGGAAAAACGAACAAGGAGGCAGACGGTTAAATGGAGCAGGGCTATATCGCAAAGACCAGCGGCATCGGGGCAAAGGACAAGATCGGCTACGCCTTCGGCGACCTCGCGTCCTGTCTGGTGTTCGGCCTGACGCAGAGCGTCTTGAACAAATACTACACCGACGTTTTGGAAATCAGCGTTTTGAGCGTAATGGTCATGACCATCGTCGCGCGCATCTGGGACGCGATCAACGACCCCATCTGGGGACGGCTGATCGACGGGGCAAGGAAATACCCGGACGGGCGCTACCGCCACTGGATCAAGGTCTTTTCCGTGCCGACCGCGCTCGCGGCGGTGCTGATGTTCCTCGACGTGCGCGGCTTTTCCGCGGGCGGGCGCGTCGCGTGGATCTACTTCACCTACATTCTCTTCGGCATGCTCTACACCTGCATCAACATTCCTTACGGCTCGCTGGCGCAGGTCATCACCAGCGACGACAAGGAGCGCTCGTCCCTCTCGGTGTTCCGCTCGGTCGGCTCCACCTTCGGCGCGATGCCCGCGATGGTGCTCGCCTCGATGTGCTATGTGACGCTCGCCGACGGGCGCAAGGTCATGGACCAGACGCGCGTTCTGGTCGGCGCGGCGGTGATCGCGGCGCTGAGCGTCCTGTTCTACTTCCTCTGCTACCGCTGGAGCCGCGAGCGCGTGGACACCAGTCCCGCCCCGCGGGAGAAGGGGCAGACGGCGAAGGTCATCAAAACGCTGCTCGGCAGCCGCCCGTTCATGGCGGTCAGCCTCGCGAGCATGCTCTACCTCGCCGCGCAGATGTTCGGGCAGGGCTATAACACCTACCTCTTCCACCACTATTTCAACGCCCCGGGGCTGACGATGCTGCCCACCGTGTTCCAGTATCTGCCCGTCGCGGTCATCATGCTCTTCGCCACAAAGCTCGGCAGCCGCTACGGGCGGCGCGAGGTCTGCGCGGCAGGTATGCTGCTCGCCGCGGCGTTCTACATCCTGCTGTTCGTGCTCTCGCTCTTCGGCGTCGCCTCCGTGTGGCTCTACCTCGCCGCCTGCCTGATGTCGGGCGTCGGCTCGGCGTTCATTTTCCTGCTCGTCTGGGTCCTCGCCACGGACGCCATCGACTACAACAAGGTCACCTACGGGCTCAACGACGAGGCGACGAGCTACGCGTTCTACTCCTTCATGCGCAAGCTCGGCACGACGGTCGCGACCATCCTCATCAACGTCCCCCTGCTGCGCATCGGCTACGACGGCGGCTCGCTGCGCACCGAGGGGCTGACCGAAACGGCGCTGCAAAGCATGTACCACTTCTCCGTCATCATCCCGGCGGCGCTGTTCCTGCTGGTGTTCCTGATCCTCCAGTTCATGTACCCGCTCTCCAAACAGCGTACCCAGGAGCTTCAGCAGCAGAAGGAAAAGCTTCTCTCCGGGCAGAACCAATAAACCTCCATGCAAAAAAGCACTCCAAAATAATACAACCAACTATGATGCATGGGTTGAAGCAAGATCAAAGGTTTGGTGATAAAAATGTTGGACAGCAATAGCTTTGACCTGTGGGCAGATGGTTGTGGCAAAATAGAGAATCTTCCGCAAATATCTGCGATTTATTACGCGCTGCTGCAATGCGGGTACGATTTCTTTTATCAAGAGCGTAGTGAAGCCCACATTGCCGCAATCGAGAAATTTGCAGGCAAGGAGGCTGTTCCACCATTCTTTTCATCCGTCAAGCAAGCAACCTGTGCCGTATATCCGTATTGGCCACGGGCAGCAATATTAGAAACTGCGACGTTTTATCTGGATGATACGTTGAACCGGTTTCGTGATTTTGAGGCGTTTCGGTCTCGTATCTTATCCGCAGGCAATATCACACCCGAAGAAAAGGTCGAATCTCTTTGGGATTGGATCGTGGATTTTCCTGCGGCGCTTTCCTCCGTGATGACAAGCAATGGATTTGAATGCTACCTGGATTGGGAAAACGGCTGGATCGCCGCACAAAATACTAACTGTGCAAAAGAACTCCGCTCGCTCGAAGAGATGTTACATTATTGTCTGCAAGCAGGAAAAGTCCGAATTATTCTAAGCCCGCTCAAATGCGTCTTCGCCTCTGATTACTACGCCGACAAGAATGGGCTGACCTTTATATTAGGTTCACTGCGGCTGGATTCTATTGTCCACGAATCCCTCCATCCCGTCGTTCATCCGATGTTGGCGCATATGGATTGTCCTATTAAAATGGAGAAATACCCCGGTATAGATGAATCGTACTATCAAGGCGGGACTGACGCGGGGTATTTGAACGCCTTTGAGGAATATGCCGTTCGTAAGCTTACTGAGGATTTTTTGCGTCATTGTTTTCCAACCGACATTGACGGATACCTACGAGAACTGGCAAAATCCAGATTATAGATTCGTCTCATGGTGAGCCAAATTTCCAGCCAAACGTCTCAAAAAGAAACACATTCACCTTGCAAATGTATTAAAACATATGTATAATAAAAGAAGAAACAGGGGGGGCGACGGTGCTTGCTTTACGAGTGGGGCGAAGATTTTGAATGGGATACCGAGAAAGCGCGTATCAACTACGAAAAACATAAAGTTCATTTTGAAATTGCCGCCGCTGTCTTTGACGATGAGGATCGCATTGAATGGTACGACGCACAGCATAGCGTAAATGAAGATCGGTATAATACAATAGGCAAGGTGAACGACGTGTTGTTTGTCGTTTACACCGAGCGCAGGGAAAAAATCCGGCTGATCTCAGCGCGTCTTGCAACGCCGATGGAAAGGAGACTGTACGATGCTGGTATCTTATAAGAGAAAACGCGGAACGCCGTTAACGCCCGAGCAGATCGCGGAAATCGAAGAAGCACGTAAATATCCCATCACCTTTGACGAGGATTGCCCGGAGATGACCGAGGAACAGCTCAAGCAGTTCCGCCGCGTTAATCCGCGCACAGGTCACGCCCCGCGCGAAAAGGTTTCCGGGGATTAAGTCGTTGGGACTGTAGCAAAACAGTCTGTAAATAAAGGAGACCGAGGTGGCAGAAACAATGAAACTGCCGCCTCGGCTTCTTGTTTTACGAGTATTAAGCCAACTGGTATGGGTGCTGCGCAAAATAGGTTGGGTCAAGTGCAAGCATTTGTATGTGATTTATTTGAGAAGCCCCATAAGGAGGGAGGCAAGGCCGTTTCCGCTGTTGTTATTGTTATTGTTATTGTTATTGTTGTTATTGCCGATGCTGACGACGCCGTTGTTCTGCTGCATCCCGCCGCCGAGCAGGCCCGTGAGCAGGCTGGCGGCGCCGCTGCCGCCTCCGCCGAGCATTGCGCTCATGATGCTGCCGACGCCCGCAGAGCTGTTTGCCTGCTGCTGGGTGTTGACCTCCTTGCCCAGAAGGCTCATCAGCAGCGGCGCCGCCGCAGCGAGGACCTTCTTGACGTCTGCCTTTTTCACGCCGGTCTCGCCCGCGATCTGATTGATGATTGCGGTGGAATTCGAGCCGAGCAGGTGGTTGACGATCTTTTCGCCGTCCTTCATGTCGACGCCCGACATGAATGCGCCGACGTCCGAGGTGTTGTCCGCCGCGTGCTGGGTCAGCGCGCCCGCGAAGCCGGACGACGTGTTGCTGCCCGTGGACTGGCTCAGCGCGCCGCCGAGCAGCATCGGAAGCGCCGCGGACAGGACGCCGCGGGTCTGATCGCCGGAGACGCCCGCCGCCTTGCTGATGCCCTCCGTGCTGTTCGCGGACATGACCGTGCCGAGTAAAGCCGTAATATCCATGATAAGCCTCCGTTTTTTCAGTTTTTCGCAGGGTCCTTCCCTTCGTGTTGCCGCTATTATACAGCCTGTCCCCGTTCATCGTCAACCGGCACGCAAAAAAGTATTGAGAAACGTGCAAATTTGTGCTATCCTGACAGCGTAAGATCATTTTTTTCAGGAGGGACAAGCTATGGCAGAAAAGAAAGAACACAAGATCGTCTCCGCCGACGGCGGCGAGGCGAAAAAGCCCCAGGCAAAGCCCGCGGATGCGCCGCAGCAGGTACAGCACACGGTCAAGCCCGCCGGTGAAAAGGGCAGCGCGGGCGGATTGCGCATCGGCGCGGTGGTGCTCTGGGTGCTGGCGATCGTCTTTGAGGTACTGGCGGCTCTGGTGCTCTTCGGCAAGATCCACCTCACCTTCATGCCGGTCATGTACCAGCTCATCGCCTTCATCGTGCTCGACCTCGCGTGCGTCATCATCGGCTCGCAGCTCTGGAAGAAGGCGAACCACATCGACCCCGTGTCCGAGAAGAACAAGGCGAAGTTCTGGCTGTGGAACAACATGGGCGTGATCGTCTGCTGCTTCGCGTTCATCCCCATCGTGATCCTGATGCTCTCGAACAAGGACCTCGACAAGAAGACCAAGGTCATCTGCACGGTCGTCGCGGTCATCGCGCTGCTCATCGGCGGGCTGACCAGCGTCGACTGGGACCCCGTCTCGCAGGAGCAGCTTGCCGAGGCGGAGCAGGTTCTCGGCGACACGCAGGTCTACTGGGCGCCCTTCGGCAAGGTCTACCACACGCACGAGGACTGCTCGTCGCTCAACAACAGCGAGACGCTGACCGTCGGCACCGTCGATCAGGCGATCGCGGCGAACCGCACGCGCCTTTGCTCCTTCTGCGCCAAGCGCGACTCCATCACTGAGCTCGCGACCGACGACGCGGCGTAACTGCACAAAAATCTCCTGTCTCCGCGAGGGAGGCAGGAGATTTTTTATGTCTTGGGTATTACTTGCCGATCTCGTCGATCGAGCCGTCTTCCTTCACGATCTGGAAGCTGCAATCGAAGCCGAACTTCGCGATCGCGCCGGCGACAGCGCCGACAATGAGCACCTGCGGGGCTGCAACCAGGCCCAGAACGCCGCCGGCGATGCCCGCGTTCACGGGAATGTTGAGCAGCTCTTCCTCGCCGCGCACCACGCGGATGCGGTTGACGTTGCCCTTCTGCACCGCCGCCTTGACCTTCTCGACGATATCGGAAGCGGTGGACGAGCCGTCGCCCTTTTCGATGTAAACGATCGCGTCGACAACGTTGCCGTTGGCGTGCTCCAGCGCCGCTCTTGCCGCCTCATAGGACGCGCCCGTGCGCTCGCGCACCTGATCGACCATTTCGAGTGTGATTTCCATTTTCTATTCCTCCTCATGTAATGTGGCTCTTATCTGACAGTCTCCGGGGGAGACCATGGATAAACTAACATGGAATTATTGCCTGTTCGTCAACGAACTGTGAACGTTCCGTGAATTCCTACTCCTCGTCCTCGTACCACCTGCGGCGCACCTCGATCTCCCGCAGCGCCTTGAGGATGAGCTTTTCCGTCTCCTCGGTCAGCTCCACGAATTCACAGCCGTACTCAAACGACCCGCCCTTTTTGGTGCAGCGGCGCACCGTAATCATCAGCGGCGAGACCGCCCACTCCTTGAGCAGGCTTGAAGTGAGCAGCAGCCGGTCCCCCAGCCGGAAGACCGCGTCCGAGCGGATGCACACGCCGTTCGCGCTGGCGTTGATGATGGAGCAGCGCTCGCGCTTGATGTCGTTTTGCCGCATGGGCATGACCTCACCGGCGACGCGGATGTCCTGGCGGTGATAGCGCCGCCCGGTCGGGCGGTCGGCGAGCTTGACGTCGTCGGCGTCCCACGCGCCGTCCTTCCGCTCCGTGATGATGCACTCGAGATACACCGGCTTGTCGGTCTCGTCGTCATAGCCGAGCAGCAGGGCGCGGACCCGCTTTTCGCCGCGCTCGACATTCACGTTCGTCAGCGGCCTGAGCGCCATGCCCGCCGGTGTGATAATGGCGTACGCCACGAACATCAGCTTCTCCGAGCGGTCCAGAACCTCCAGACGCATCCCCTCGTATCGGTTCAGCGCAGCGCCGTCGCGATTCGCTTTGAGAAAAGAGAAAATACCCAAGAGAATCCGCCTCCTTCCGCGTGGATGCATGCAAAGCTTATTTGCGTTTTCTATAATATAGCACAGCCGTCTCAAAAAAGAAAGTGGGAATTCCAAGCTCCGCGCGCCGCGGCGGAGAAAAAATGTGTTGCCATTCCCGCGGGAAAATGGTATTTTTGTTAGGAGGTGGTACGGCATGAAAAAAATACTGATCGTGGACGACGCGCAGACGCTGGACAGCACGGCGGCGTGCATCCCCGCCCTGCAATATGAGACCGTCTGCGCCACAGCCGAAGACGCGCTCGAGCGCTACGGCGCAGAGCGGCCTGACCTGGTGCTCTGCGAGCTGGAGCTGCCCCATATGTCAGGGCTGGAGCTTTTGAGCCGGTTGAGCGAGCGCCATCAGGAGTTCATTCCCATTCTGTTCATGTCCTCCTGCGCGGACTGCGACGCGGAAAGCCGCGCCTTTGAGGCGGGCGCGATGGACTATGTCCGCCGCCCGTTCCGTCCGGACGTGCTGATGCACCGCATCGACAACGCCATGCGCCAGATCGACAGCATCCGTCAGCTGCAAGGCCTCAAGATCATCGCCGAGACCGACCCGATGACGGGGCTTTTGAACAAGATCTGCACCCAGCAGACGCTCGGCGAGCTCTGCGCCCGATCCAGCGGCACGCTGATGATGATCGACCTCGACAATTTCAAGCTGGTCAACGACATCTACGGCCACGGCATGGGCGACCGCGTCATCATCCGCTTTGCGGACATTCTGCGCAGCGTCATCCGCAGCTCGGACGACGTAGTCGGGCGCGTGGGCGGCGACGAGTTTGTCATCTTCTGCCGCGACATCCGCAGCGAGCGCCTGATTGCCGAAAAGGCGGCGCTGATTAACAAGAACCTTCTCGCCTCCGCGAAGGAGTACATGGGCGAGGATATGAACATCCCGCTCGGTGCCTCCGTCGGCGCGGTGCTCGTGCCGGACGAGGGCACGGACTTCGACGAGCTGTACAAAAAGGCGGATAAGGCGCTCTACTCCGTCAAGCAGAACGGGAAGCACGGCTTCGCGGTGTTCCACGGAGACGGCGCGTACAACTCCGGCGGCCGCGCGCAGATGGAGTCCCCCTCCCTGCTCGGCGCGCGCAAGGTCCTTGAGGAGCGCGTACACCAAAAGGGCGCGTACGAGGCAAGCTTTGACGATTTTCGAAGCATCTTCCGCTTTGTCTCCCGCCGCGCCGAGACCTATCACATCGACGCGGAGTTCATTCTCTTCTCCTTCGACATCGACGTGGCGGAGGAAAAGGCGGAGGCGTTCGGCGCGATGCTGCACCAGACGCTTCGCCGCAGCGACGTATACGCCCGAAGCACCCGCAGCCAGTATATGGTCCTCCTGCCCCATCCCATCCCCGACCACGGCGAGGCGGCGATCCGCCGCGTCGTCGAAAAGTGGCGTCGGATCGACGCGGGCACCAAGCTCGTCTGCGAGCACGAGTCGCTTTACAGAGAGGCATAATAGATCAGCCCTCCCCGGGAACCCATGCCGGGGAGGGCTGATTTATCTGTTCGTGCAGTCATGCAGGCGGTCCTGCTCCACGCGCCCGGCAATCAGCCGCCACGCCTCGCCCTGAGCGTCGGGCAGGAGAAACGCGCGCCCCGGCGCGGCGTACAGGCAGACGCAGCGGCGCAGACGGTATGCACCGTAGAGGGAAGCCCACGCGTAGGATACGCTCTCCTTCCCCTTTTTCACGCCGAGGGCATCTGCGCCGAGCGTCAGCGTATAGACGATCTCCCGTGGGTCGACCGCGCGGGCGCGGACGGCTACCGAGCGGAAAAACACGCCAAGGTATACCGTGGGAAGCCCCAGCCCCACCGCCAGCAGCGCGCCGCCGAGCACCGCCGCGCCCTCCACGCGCGCCGCGCGCGCAAAGGCAAGCGCTGAGAGCGTGCAGAAAAACAGCGCAAACGCGGCGATCCTGACCCAGCGCCGTTGCCGCACCAGCCCGTCAAACACCGCAAATTCCCGAAACGTCTCCCGGTCGAGCCGCACGTCCACGCTCCGGCTGTTTTCCTCCATACGCCTGTCCTCCCGCACCTGCCTGCTGCCGTTTTACCCCAGCCTCGCGGGGCTTTTTTCTGTATTTTATCAGACCTGCACAAAAAAGCAAGCGCATTTTTTACTAGTATACTAGTGGACAAATAAACAAGTTTGTGCTACATTGGGAGCATGCAAGACGCCTCTAAGACAGCGAGGCAAAAAAAGACAGGAGGATTTGAAAATGAAGAAAGCGCTTTCCCTTGTGCTCGCTCTGGCCATGATCCTTGCGCTCGCGGCCTGCGGCGGCAACAGCAGCTCTGCCACCCCGTCGACCGGCACGCAGACGACCACCACCGCTCCCGCTTCGAGCGGCAGCACGACGACGACCACCCCCGCGGCGGACACGAACAACGTCGCCAACGACCCCAAGGTGACTCTCGTCTACGCAGAGGTCAACCCCATCGACAGCTTCATCGGTCAGGTTGCCACCGCCTTCAAGGAGAAGGCTGAGGAGCTCTCCGGCGGCAGCATCACCATCGACATCCAGGCGGGCGGCGTGCTCGGCTCCGAGAACGACGTGCTCGACTCCATCATGGCGGGCTCGAACCAGATCGACATCTCCCGCATCTCGGTGTTCGCGCTCAACTCCTACGGCGTGAAGAAGACCGTGCTCTGCACGCTCCCGTTCACCTTCGCAAGCCGCGAGCACTTCTGGAAGTTCGCCAACAGCGACCTTGCCAAGGAATTCCTCAACGAGCCGCAGGAGATCGGCCTGCCCGTGCGCGGCATCTTCTTCGGCGAGGAGGGCTTCCGTCACTTCTTCACCCGCGATCCCATCTCCGGCATCGAGGATCTCAAGGGCATGAAGCTCCGCGTGTCCAACGACCCGATCATGAACGGTCTGGTCAACGGCCTCGGTGCCAGCCCCACGGTCGTCTCCTTCGGCGAGCTCTACTCCGCGCTGAACTCCGGCGTGTGCGACGGCGCTGAGCAGCCCATCGGCAACTACAAGTCCAACTCCTTCGACGAGGTCGCGCCGAACATGATCCTCGACGGCCACACCCTCGGCGCGGTGCAGGTCATCGTGACCGACTCCGGCTGGAACAAGCTGACCCCGGCGCAGCAGGACGTCATCATGCAGGCCGCCGCCTACGCCCAGCAGTTCAACCAGCAGCTGATGGAAGGCGCCGAGCAGAAGGTCCTCGACCAGCTTAAGAGCGAGGGCGTCAACATTGTTGAGGTCACCGACAAAACCCCGTGGGCAAACGCCGTCAAGGACGTCGTCTCCCAGTACACCGCCGGCGAGCTGGGCGATCTGTATCAGCAGATCCAGGCGATGAAGTAAAAAAGCAAACCACCTCGGACACGGAGGGCGCGGGGTTGCCCGCGCCCTCCGCGTTTTCAAAACCTCTTGATCTCTCGTAAAGGAGAACCCGCCATGCCGAAATTCTTTACCACGCTGGATAAGCTCAAGCCGGCGTATGATTTTATGTACAAGCTCTTCCTTGTGATCTGCAAGGTCCTGCTCGTCGCGGATATCCTCATCACCTCCTACGCCGTGCTGGGGCGCTACTGCCAGCAGCTCTCGCGCAGCAACCCGGCGTTTGCCTTCCTCTCCGTCATCACCGACCCCTCCTGGACGGAGGAGATCGTTCTCACCGCCATGAGCTATATGGCGGTGCTCTCGGCGGCACTCGCCATCCGCCGCGGCGCGCACATCCGCATGACTGCGTTCGACCGCTATCTCCCCAAAAAGCTGCTCATGGTGCTCGACGTGCTGGCGGACGTCGCGGTGCTGGCGCTGGGCGTCGTCATGCTCATCGTCGGCTGGAAATATGCCACGACGCTCGGCTCCCGCGGCTTCTATGTGTCGCTGCCGACGCTCAGCCGCTTCTGGATGTACTTCCCCGTGCCGCTGGCAGGGCTCGCGATGATCGTATTTGAACTGGAGTCCCTGTTCAACAACATCAAGAAATTCTTCGTGAAGGAGGCGGTTGAGAAATGAGCGTACAGTCGCTTGCCATTCTGGTGCTTCTCGGTTCCTTCGCGCTGATGATCCTGCTGCGCTTCCCCATCGCCTACGCCGTGGGGCTTTCCTCCGTTTTCTGCCTGCTCGTGCAGGGCAACAGCCTGTTTGACGTCTGCCGCCTGATGGTCAAGGGCATCAGCTCGTTTTCCCTGATGGCAGTGCCGTTTTTCATCACGATGGGCGTTTTGATGGGCTCGGGCGGCATCTCCGACAAGCTCATCGCGCTGGCGAACTCCCTCGTCGGCTGGATGCGCGGCGGGCTCGCGATGGTCAACATCGTCGCCAGCTACTTCTTCGGCGGCATCAGCGGCTCCGCCGCGGCAGACACCGCCTCCCTCGGCTCCATTCTGATCCCCATGATGGAGGACCAGGGCTATGACGGCGACTTCTCCACCGCGGTGACGATCACCTCGTCCTGCGAGGGCCTTCTCGTCCCGCCGAGCCACAACATGGTCATCTACGCGATGACCGCGGGCGGCATCTCCGTCGGCGCGCTGTTCCTCGCGGGCTATCTGCCCGGCGCGGTGCTCGCCATCTCGCTGATGATCGGCTCTTACATCATCTCGGTCAAGCGCAACTACCCCAAGGGCGAGAAATTCCGCCTCGGCAACTTCCTCCGCCAGCTCGGCATTTCGATCTGGGCGCTGCTCGCGATCATCATCGTGGTCGTCGGCGTCGTCGGCGGCGCGTTCACCGCCACCGAGTCCGCCGCGATCGCCGTCATCTACTCGCTGCTCGTCTCGGTCTTCGTCTACAAGGGGCTGGACTGGAAGGGCGTGTGGAAGGCGCTGGAGGACTGCGTCAACACGCTCGCCATCGTGCTGATCCTGATCGCGACCTCCGCCGTGTTCGGCAACTGCCTGACGATCCTGCACGTGCCCGACCTCGCCGCGAAGGCGATCATCCGCGTCACGGACAACCGCATCGTGCTGATCCTGCTCATCAACCTCATTCTGCTGGTCCTCGGCTGCATCATGGATATGGCGCCGATCATCCTCATCACCACGCCGATCCTGCTGCCCATCGCCACGCAGTACTGCGGGCTCGACCCGGTCCAGTTCGGCATCATCGTGGTGCTCAACTGCGGCATCGGCCTGCTGACGCCGCCGGTCGGCGCGGTGCTGTTTATCGGCTCGTCCGTCGCCAACATTCCGATGGAGAAGGTCGTCAAGGCGACGCTGCCATTCTATATCTGCATGATCGTCACGCTGCTGCTGATCTCCTTCTTCCCGGATATCAGCCTGCTGCTCCCGAAGCTCTGGGGCGGCTACGTGCCCGCGTGAGCACAGGAAGGAGCAAGAAAGCATGAAAATGACATTCCGCTGGTACGGCTCGAAGAGCGACAGCGTCACCCTCTCCCAGATCCGCCAGATCCCCGGCATGACGGGCATCATGGGCTTTCTCGACTACAAGGCGGCGGGCGAGGTCTGGAACGAGGACGAGATCAAAACGTATATCGACGAGGTGCACGCCGCCGGTCTCGCCTGCGAGGTCATCGAGTCCGTCAACGTCCACGAGGACATCAAGCTGGGTCTTCCCAGCCGCGACGAATATATTGAAAACTACCGCGCGACCATCCGCAACCTCGCCAAATACGGAGTCAAGGTCATCGTCTACAACTTCATGCCGGTGTTTGACTGGCTGCGCACCGACCTCGCGCGCGTCATCCCGGAGGACGGCTCGAACAGCCTCTACTTCGACGAGGCGGCGCTGGGCGACATGGGCCCGCTGGACATCGTGCGCAGCACCATCTCCAACAGCAACGGGTTCACGCTCCCCGGCTGGGAGCCGGAGCGCCTTGCCGAGCTGGAGCTGACGCTGGAGCGCTACCGCGCGGTCTCCCCCGACGACCTGCGCGCGAACTACAAATACTTTCTCGACGGCGTTATCCCGGTCTGCGAGGAGTGCGGCGTCGTGATGGCGTGCCACCCCGACGATCCCGCCTGGCCGATCTTCGGCCTGCCGCGCATCGCGCATTCGCAGGCGGATTTCGACAAGATCCTCGCGCTGCGCGACTCCCCGTGCAACACCATCTGCCTCTGCACAGGCTCTCTCGGTTCGGACCCTGCCAACGACGTGGTGAAGGCGATCCGGCACTTCGGCGCGCTGGGGCGCATCGGCTGCCTGCACGTGCGCAACATCAAGCATCTGGGGCACCACAAGTTCCGCGAGTCCGCGCATCTCAGCGAGGCTGGCAGCCTCGACCTCTATGAGATCATGCGCGCGGTCTACGACGTCTGCCCCGACGCCTATATCCGTCCCGACCATGGTCGCATGATCTGGGGCGAGGTCGGAAGGCCCGGCTACGGGCTCTATGACCGCGCCCTCGGCGCAAGCTATCTGTGCGGCCTGTGGGAGGCAATTGACAAATCCGCAAAGCGAGGCGTATAAATATGCTGGAACTGAACGAACAGGGCCTGCGCGACCGCGCCGCGTGGGAGGCGGCGGGCTACGCCCTCCCCCGCTTTGACCGTGCGGAAATGCTCCGCGAGACTGAGCGCGCGCCGCGCTGGGTGCACTTCGGCGCGGGCAACATCTTCAAGGCGTTTCAGGCGGTCGAGGCGCAGAAGCTGCTCGACAGCGGGCTGCTCCGCTCCGGCGTCGTCGCCGTGGAGCGCGCCGCGTCTCCCGAAAAAATCGCAAGCTACGCCGAGCACGACAATCTCACCGTGCTTGTGACGCTCAAGTCCGACGGCAGCGTGGAGAAAACCGTCGTCGGCAGCATCGCGGAGGTACGCTGGCTCCTCTCCGCCGACAAGGCGGAGACGGCGCGCCTGCGCGAGGTCTTCACCGCGCCGTCGCTCCAGCTGGCGAGCTTCACCATCACCGAAAAGGGCTACCGCACAGACGGCGCGGAGGGCGATCTTGCCGCGGGCCCCGGCGGCGCAGAAAGCTACTGGGGCCGCGTTGCCGCGCTGCTCTTCGCGCGCTGGCAGGTAAACGCCGCGCCGCTCGCCATGGTGAGCATGGATAACTGCTCCCACAATGGCGACAAGCTCCGGGACGCCGTGCTGTACTTCGCCCGCGGCTGGGCGGAGCGCGGTCTGGTGCCGGAGGGCTTTGTCGCCTATCTCACGGAGAAGGTCAGCTTCCCCTGGACGATGATCGACAAGATCACGCCCGCGCCGGACGCCGCGGTGGCGGAGCTGCTGCGCGCGGACGGGCTCGCGCTCGCGTCCTCCGTCACGGAGCGCGGCACGCACATCGCCCCCTTCGTCAACGCGGAGGAGAGCGAATATCTCGTCGTGGAGGACGACTTTCCCAACGGCAGGCCGCCGCTGGAGCAGACGGGCGTGCTGTTCACGGACCGGGACACCGTCAGCCGTGCCGAGCGCATGAAGGTCTGCACCTGCCTCAACCCGCTGCACACCGCGCTTGCCGTGTCCGGCTGCCTGCTGGGCTATACGCGCATCTCCGAGGAGATGAAGGACCCCGAGCTCGTCCGGCTCGTGCGCGGCGTCGGCTACGACGAGGGGCTGCCCGTCGTCACGGACCCCGGCGTCATCGACCCGCGCGCGTTCCTCGACACGGTGGTGAACGTCCGCGTCCCCAACCCGTTTTTGCCCGACACCCCCCAACGCATAGCCACCGACACCTCGCAGAAGATCCCCATCCGCTTTGGCGAGACCATCCGAAGCTATGCCGAGCAGCCCGGTCGGGATGTAACTGCCCTGACCTGCATCCCGCTCGCGATCGCGCTCTGGCTCCGCTACCTGCTCGCCGTCGACGACGCGCTGCGCCCCTTCGCATGCAGCCCCGACCCGATGCTCGGCGAGCTGCAGGGGCTTTTGTCCGGCGTCCGCGTCGGCACGCCGGAGAGCGTGAGCGACGCGCTGCTTGCGCCGATCCTCTCGAACCAGTCGCTCTTTACGGTCGACCTTGTGGAGCTTGGGCTTGCCCCGAAGATCGGCGGGATGCTCCGCGAGCTGCTGGCGGGCCCCGGCGCGGTGCGCGCAACGCTCAAAAAATACACGGCGGACATGCCGTAACAGGAGGCGACGCCCATGCAGATTTTGGAACGGCTGCCGCGGGAGACCGGGCGGGACTACGCGCTGCGCACGATCAAGGAAAACATCATACGCCTCGCGCTCGAGCCGGGCAGCCAGATCAGCGAAAATGAGCTTGCCGCCGAAATGGGGCTCAGCCGCACGCCGGTGCGCGAGGCGCTCATCGAGCTGAGCAAGGTCAAGATCGTCGACGTGCAGCCACAGAAAAAGAGCACGGTCGCGCTGATCGACTACGCGATGGTGGACGAGGCGCGCTTTTTGCGGAACCTGCTGGAGTGCGCCGTGGCGGAGCTGGACTGCACGCTCGCCACGCCGCAGGACATCGACCGCCTGCGCGAGAACGTGCGGCTGCAAAACTTTTATCTCGAAAGCCGCTCCCCCGACGCGCTGATGGCGCTGGACAACGAGTTTCACAAAACGCTCTTTGAGATCGCGCAGAAGACGCAAATCTACGAGCTGATGCAGGGTATCTCGATCCACTTCGACCGGGTGCGCTCGATGGCGCTCGCCTCCGTCAAGGAGGTCAAGATCGTCGAGGACCACGCCGGTATCGTCAATGCGATCCGCGACGGCGACGCCGCCCTTGCGCGCGCGCTGATGGAAAAGCACCTCAACCGCTACAAGGTCGATTCCGCCGCCATCCGGGAGACCTACCCGCAGTACTTCCCCGAAGCATAAGGAGGAAAATCATTATGCCGATCCCTCAAAAAGGCGCGCGCTGGGTGCCCTATGGTGACACGCTCGCGCAGAGCGGCGGCGAGGGCGTGACGCGCCGCATCCTCGCCTATACGGACGGTCTGATGTGCGTGGAAAACACGTTTGAGACCGGCGCCGTCGGCGCGCTGCACTCTCACCCGCACACGCAGCTCACCTACGTGCTCTCGGGCAGCTTTTCCTTTACGATCGACGGCGAGACGCGCGTCGTACGGCAGGGCGACACTCTGCTCAAGGAAAACGGCGTCGTCCACGGCTGCACCTGTCTGGAGGCGGGCAAGCTGCTGGATATTTTCACGCCCATGCGGGAGGATTTTCTCCCCTGACACGTCCGAATTTGCAACATACAGGACCGGTCCGGCTCGCCGCAGAGCCCGGGCCGGTCCTGTTCCGTTCCCCGCGGCGGAGGCGGTCAATTGTGCCAAAGAAAGAAAGAAGCCCCAAAATCCGTGCTTTTTTTGCGCAAGTTTCACGTTTACACAGGCGAATCCATGCGGTATAATGTAGCGAAATATGACTTATAGCAAACGCACATATCATTTGCATTTGCTATCACATAAGGAGAACACGGGAAATGAAAACCTTTGAATATACCATCGCCGACCCCGTCGGTATCCACGCCCGTCCGGCCGGTATTCTGATTAAGGAGATCAAGCGCTACGACGGCGTCTCGGTCACAGTGACAAAGGGCGGCAAAACCGCCAACGCGCTGCGGCTGATGGCGCTCATCGGGCTCGGCATCAAGCAGGGCGACCCTGTCACCGTCAGCGTTGAGGGCGAGAACGAGGAAGAGGTCGCCGCGCGGGTCGAGGAGTTCTTCCACACGTATTTTTAATCGCATATCTTTATTGATCGCATTAATCGCAAATCTCTCCATCCTTATTCCGCAAGGGAGGCATGAAGATGATAACGATCCGTGGCAAAGGCGTTTCGACCGGTATCGCCGCGGGACCGCTGTACTTTTATCAGCGTGTCAAGAGCAACGTCACGCGCATCTCCATTACCGACGTCGAGGCGGAGTGCGCGCGCTTCAAGGCGGCGCAGGCAAAGGCTGTCGAGCAGCTTGCCGCGCTGGCGGAGAAGGCGCAGTCGACGGCAGGCAGCGAGGCCGCGCTGCTGTTTGAGACCCACCAGATGATGGTGAAGGACCTCGATTACGAGGGCTCGATCGAACGGGCGATCCGCGGCGGCATCAACGCGGAGGCGGCAGTGTCCGACGTGTGCGAGCGCTTCGCTGCGGTGTTCTCCGCGATGGAGGACACCTATATGCAGGAGCGCG
>SVKP01000159.1 GCA_015068395.1 Oscillospiraceae bacterium | reverse complement strand
TCGTGAGAGGCGTTTTTTGGGGCATAGGAGCGGCGCAAAGCGGCGGACGTCTCGTTCCCTGCTCTGCTGTTTCTCGCCCGCTGACGGTGCGACGGCAGCGTCACCGTTAAACGGTGGGAAAACGGTGAAGCGCGCACCGGGAATTGGCTGGAAATTGGTCGGTGAGGGCTTCATTAACTGGGCTGAAACCGGTCGGCGGCCCTGAGAACAGGGCAAAAACAGGACGGCGGGCATAGAATAAGACCGCCCATGTGGGCGGCCCCGCGTGGTGGATATGGAATTGGCGCCATTATCTTATCACGAAGGAGGCCGCGAGGCAATGGGCTTTAAGAAACTGCGGAGCGTGGCGCTGCCCGAGGAGGAGCAGGGCTATATCTTTTTTACCTGCCTGACCTACGACCAGCAACCGCCGGACGTCCGGCAGAAGATCGACCGTCTGTGTGACCGCTGCGGCGGCGAATACGCGGACGCGCTGCGGGCGCTGATGTGCGACGGCGAGAGTATAACCGCCTTGTCGATGCGGCACTATGTATCAGAGTCGACTCTGCTCCGAGCGCGGCGGCGGTTCTATGAGAGCTGGAGCGCGCCGGCGGGAGCTGGACGGGTAAAGCCTCGGCGGGTGACGGCATAGTGCCGCGCGGCGGATCCTCGGCGGGAGCAGCTGGAAGATGTAAAGAAAAGTAAAGATTCTCGCGCGCGTGCGCGCGTGCGCGTGAGGCGATGCGGATCCTCGGCGGGGCGGGAAAAAGGGCGGGGTGCGTTCCCCGCCCTCGACGATCTCGGCCCATGTGGCCCGCGTGGCCGTGGCGCTCATGCCTGCGCCTTCTTCCCGCCGCGCTGGGCGCGTGCGGCGGTATAAATCGCTTTGTCGATGTCCTGCAGCTCTTTGCTCCGGCGCTCCAGTTCAGCGTGAAGGATCCTCAGAGCGGCGTAGAACGCGGGAAAGCGTTTCCCGAAATGAATTGCGGTCAACTCGTCAAAGTTGCTTTCCGTCTGCAGGCCCTCGCCCTCCATTCCATCCATAACGACGCGCAGCGCGTCAAGGGCGTCGTCTATGTACGTGGAAACACTCTCGACCTCCGAGGCGGCGTCAAACAAGGTTTTAATCTCGCTCATGCCCGTGCCTCCCTTCCGGCGGTCGGCGCGGTGGCCAGCTCGTCAAAGTCCTTGACGATGTAATCGAGCAGATCGGCAGCGCCGCTCAGGGCCTCGCTGATGACGCAGGGGTTCATATCCTCGCAGCGCGCGCCGATCGTTCGGACGATGCTGCTGCAGGTTTCCAGCCGGGCGATGAGGTCGAACAGGCCGCCCTCGCTCACGACACGGTGGTCGGCGGAGCTGTTTGTGAAAGGCTTGCGATTCATAGTTGTAAATCCTCCTGATCGTGTGTTATGATGGAGGCGGAGCAAGGGGCGTGTCTGCTTTCCTGTTCCGCCTTGCCGCCGTCGGTGTTCGCTGCACCGGCGGCGGCTTTCTGTTTGCGGGTCACTGCTTGGTGTCCATGTCAGCGCGTGCGGCTTTCCAGCGAAGATCAAGCACGATTTGACCGGCGGCCCACAGCTCGGCGCGGGCGTCCATAAGCTCGGACATTACCCGATCAAAATCGCGCATATCGATTCGGTCAAGGGACGATTCGAGGACGCGGACGCGGCATTCTGCGCGATACCGACGATCCTCGGCGGCGGCGTATTCCGGGCCATGCGCGGCGAGATTGTAGTCATACATCAGGGCTTTCCTCCTTTCTGTTCGCGGTGGTGGTGGTAATGCGATTTCTATAGAGTCTTAAAAAATGAGAATATTGAAAACAATGAAACCTATATATTTTCATATTTCTCATTTTTTACATTTTTGCATACTCCTATATACGTCCTCACCTAACCCACCTCCGAGGGCGCGGGGGTGGTGGACTGAACAGGGAGCCGGTAGAGTGTGCGCCCGCGAAAGAGCCTGCTCGTGATTCGCTTATCCTCACGGGTCAGCTTTGCCAATGCGCGGCCAATCTTCGTGGCGTCCTCGACACGGTAGGAGCCGAGGGCGAGCAGATGACCGATGCTCGATGCGCTGAACTCGCTCCACTGGTCGGCGGGAAGGTCGAAGTTAAGCGCGGCCCTGATCTCGTCCTCCCACGGAAGATCCTCGCGGTATGCGCTGTTAATCTCGTTGAGGTGCAGCCGCTCCTCCGGCGAGAGGCGGAAGCCCTTCGGGTTGAGCTGCCACCAGATATAGACCTCCGCCCACAGCTGGATAAACCAATCTTCCGTCAGGTCGAACAGGCGGTCAAGGTCAACGTGCGCGATAGGGATGACCCAAAAACGCCGGTCGCCGGTATCGTCCTTTAGGAACGCCTGCGGGTTGACCGTTGCGCCGAAGGACGTCCGCCGCGGGTTGTGCGCCTGCTCCGCTGCATAGGGCATACGGATTTTATCGACCGTCTGCGTGATGAACGCTTTGAGGCTGGTCTGCTCCCGGCGGAGCGTGCTGTCCACCTCGCCCAGCTCCGTGATCCACGCGCTGACGGCGCGGATCAGGTCGTCCTTGTTCCGCATATCGAGGGAAACGCCCTCGGACATCCAATCGGGCTTGACCGCCAGCTTGCGGAGGATCGCCGTCTTGCCCGCGCCCTGCTCGCCCTGCAGCGTCAGCACGCCCTCGCCCGGTTCGATATGCTCCGGCGTGTTGTGCGCCATCGCCACGCTCTGGATCAGCCATTTGCGGAACAGCAGCGCGTGGAAGGATTCGGGATCAATGTTCACGATCTCCATCAGCTCCCGGAACCGTTGCGTACCGTCCCAGCGCGTCATGTGCATCATGTCCAGCACAGGGTTATAGCGGTTCTCGTCGGCGATCACAACAAGGTAATCGCGCACGGCGGCTTTTGTGACGCCCTTGACGCCGATCGCCCGCAGCCTGTCCATAACCAGCACGGGCAGGGTGTTGACCGCCTCCTCTTTGGAATACTGCCCGGGCAAGCCCTCGATCTCCGCGCGGAAGGTGATGAGGTTGCGGCGCAGAGTGATACCCATAGCGCGCAGCACCGTCCGCATGATCGGCAGGGACAGGGCCTCACCGGCGCAGCCGCCGAGGGCGAGCGCCGCGTCCTCGTCCTGCGCGGGCGTGTCCGTAAAGGCACGGTCGAACGCTTCGCGGGCGAGGGCGTTTGTGACGTCGGGATCCTTTCGGGCGTAGTCCTCCATTGCCTTGAAGCTCGGTAGGCTGATACCCCGCGTTCCGTCCTTCGCCTCGTCGTCCAGGTCGCCGAACAGGTGGAGCCGTACCAGGTCCCACGCATTGACAAGCTGCTTGCTGCAGGGATCCGTCGCATGGTTGGAGTAAAGGAATTTGCCGTCCTCATAGACCACCGCGCCGCCCCATGAGCTGCCCTCGGTGAAGGTGTAGCGCCCCGCCGAGGTCGTTTCCTCATAGACGCCGGGCAGAAACTTCTCCATAGCGGCAGGGATGTCGTAGGTGCGGCAGAACGCGCCGACAATGCCCTGCTTCTCCGTGGGGTCTTGCTGCTTGACCGCGCGAGCCGCCAGCTTTGCGGGGTCGACTTCGCGGGGAAAGCGTGGCCATGTGGCGGCGTTCTCCCAATCTGGAGACTGCGCGAGCAGCGCGGCGCCGTCCAGTAGGCCGTTGCCGTCGTAGGTGTAGAACACCGGCGAGACGTCGCTGCAGTGCGAGGGGTAGTACATGATGCGCCCCGCCTGATCGCACGTCGGGTCGAACCACGTCATTTCCGGCTGGATCATCTTGCAGAGGATTCGACCGATAGGCGCGTACCACTCGGCGGGGATGTCCTCACTAAGCGGAATGATGATGCGGAGCCGTGGCGTCGCGGGCGTGTGTTTCGCCGTGGAATAGATGCAGCAGCAGAGGCCGAGGCAGGCGACGCGCTTGATAGCGTCCTCCGTGCTGCCGGCGGGAAGATTGTCGGCGTCAAGCACGATAGCGCCGCGGGATAGGACGCTCCCGTTCCGCCGCTTCCCCCCGCGCAGTTCTCCGATGATGTATGCGCCGACGTCCTTCAAATCGTCCTGCTGCCCTTTCTTCATGGCGCGGTATTCGTCGCTGGTGCAGGGCAGGGCTTGGGATAGGCTCAGACGTTCAAACAGGTGGATGACGTCGGTGGGCGCGGCCTGCATGGTGCTGTTCTTCCGGCTGTTGGCCGTGTAGACCATAAGCGAGCGATTCGGTTTTTGCAAGGTGGTTTCACTCACTTGGCCGTCGCCTCCTGTCGCTCGTGCAGCTCGGTCAGGTCGATGCCGATATTCTGCTTGTAGGGCTTGCCGACGTCCAGGACGCGGAAGCCCTGCCGGTTGTAGATGCGATAGACCAGCTCCGTGCTGCTCTCGCCGACGAGCTGGGCCGCCTGCAGCTGCTCCTTGCTGAGCGCGATCACGTCGGTACTGGTCTCGCCGGTGCGTTCATCGCGGAGCATAACGGGGAACGCCCGGGCGCTGATCGTGATTATATTCTTCATTGTGACTGTCCTCCTTGCGCCTTTCGGCGCGGGTGATGTCCTCGGCGGGAGTCGTTCGCCCTCACAATATGATATGGCGCGCCTCCTCCGATTTTTTCGGCGGGGCTATACCGCCGGACGCTCGGCCTTGTTCTCCGCCTGCGCCTTTACCCATTCTTCCAACCCGGCGGCATAGACGAGGATCCTGCCGTCGAGGGTGAACGCGGGGAAGTCCTCGCGGTGCGCGAGAGCATAGGCTTTCGGCTTGCTGATGCCGAGACGCCGCGCCGCCTCCGGCACGCTGATCGTCAGTTTCTCGCCCATGACTACGCCTCCTCGATCAGATCAGCGGGGTCACATTGCAGGAGCTGCGCAAGGCGGCCCACCGTTTTCGCCTGCAGCTCGTCGCCGCGGTTGATCTTGGTGAGGGTCTGCGGGGACAGCTCGCCGCGCAGTTCGTGGAGGTTCTTGCACTGGCGCGCAAGCGCGACCTCCAGCTTGTTCTTGCTGACTCGCATTTTTTGTCTCCTTTCTCTTGCTTTTCGTGTTCGCGTGTGGTATGCTTTCAGTACACTTAACTATTCTTAACGGAACGTGGACAGTATAGCATAACCTTTCTTAACCTGTCAATACCGTTTTGAACTTTTTTGAAAGGGGTTGATTTCGTGTTTTACGAACGCTTTGAGAGGTTGTGCCAGCGGGAAAGCGTTTCCCCGACCGCAGTCGCGCGCGGGGTCAATATCGGTAAATCCAATGTGACCTATTGGAAGAAGGGCAGCGAGCCGAAGCCGGAAACGCTGAAGAAGCTCGCGCGATATTTTAGTGTGACGGTCAATAATCTGCTCAAAGGCATCACAGTGGGCGATCGCATCACCGAAGCACGGATCAGCGCCGGACTCACGCCCGACCAGCTCGCGGAGAAACTGGACGTTTCTGCGGGCCTCGTCATGGAATGGGAGCGCGATCTACGCTCCCCCAGCGCGGAGCAGCTGACGGCAATCGGTGAGGCGCTGGGCGTGACTTGGTACACCGACCTTATTCCCGACAAGGTCTCAGAAGCCGATCGGGAATACGAAGAGGTACTTGACGTGCTTGCCGACGCCGGTCTGTGCGTAAAGAGCGCGGGTTATGGCGTGGGGCCGGGTGCAGACGGCGATCAGTATTTTGTATGGCATGAAGACGCCGAGGACATCGACGAAGACCGCACCATACTGAGGTATATTGACTTGCAGCGCGTCGTCAGCGCGGCGCAGGAGTCGGCGGAACTGCGTCGGCGGGAGTATTTGCGCAAGCGGCTTGATCTCGATCTGTTCGGCATATGAGCTGTGCCGCAGAGCGCAAAAAGCCGCCCCGGTGCTGGAACACCGAAGCGGCGGGAATGGAGGACGACGATGAAGAAGAAGGCCGACGAGGCGCTGCAGCACTTGACAAAGGTGCTGCCGGTGGCGTGGGTGCTGACCTGTTATGACCTCGGCGCGCGTTGGCCGTTTGAACAGCCTATGCGTGGTCTGCTGGTGTTGTTCGCATCCTGCGCTATTACAATGCTGCTGCTGTACTTGGGCGCGGCGTTTGTCGACGAGACGGGAGAAAAAAGCAGGTCGCCGGTGGTGATGCTTTTGATTCTCTTGGGTCTGTTGCTTGTGGTGACGGCCCTATATACGAGCGCAACGGTGGCACTTCCCGCCGACGTGATATAATAATAGCCGCCCCAGTGCGGGAACACCGAGGCGGCCGAAGCACAAATACCAGGACAGTCAATCAAGGCACCCGTGCGCCCTTTATTATAGCAAAGGCGCGCCGTGGTGTCAAACACGAAAGGAGTAACATCATGGCAGAAAAGAAGCGCGGCGCGAACGGCGGCGGCACGATCAGACGCCGCTCGAATGGTCGATGGGAGGCGCGGATCACGATAGGAGCCGACCCCGGCACCGGCAAGCCCATTCGGAAGTCATACTATGGCAAGACGCAGAAGGAGGCGCGCGAGAAGATGCAGCACGCCGCCGTCGCGGTCACGGATGGCGAATACTTTGAGCCGAGCAAGATGACCGTCGGGCAATGGCTTGATACCTGGTCGGCGGAATATCTGAACGGCGTCAAGCCTCGCACGGTGGAGAGCTACAAGTCCTCGATCAAATACCACATCAAGCCGAAGATCGGAGCGGTCAAGCTCTCGGCCCTTACGCCCGTTGATGTGCAGCGGCTTTATAATGGTCTGGTGAATCAAAGCACCGGCGCGCCCCTGTCGCCTAAGACGAAAAAGAACGTACATGGCTGCCTGCACTCGGCGCTGGAAAAAGCTGTGCGCCTCGGTCTTATTCGGCACAATCCCGCCGACAAGCCTGATCTGCCGAGGGTGGAGCGCCCGGAAATCAAGCCGCTCGACGCCTCGGAAATGACGGCGTTCATGGACACGGTAAAGGGTCACAAGTACGAGAGCATTTACCTTGTGACCCTGTTCACGGGGATGCGCGAGGGGGAAGTCCTCGGCCTGACATGGGATTGCATCAACTTTGACGCCGGCACGATCACGATTAAGCAGCAGCTCCAGAAGCAGCGCGGAACGAACGGGCAGCACGCGCTCGTCAGCACCAAGAACGGCAAAAGCCGCACCATCAATCCAGCAAGCTATGTGATGGCCGTCCTGAGAACGCAAAAGCAGCGCCAGCTTGAGCAGCGGATCCGCGCAGGGGGCGCGTGGTCGAATCCGCTTAATCTTGTGTTCACCAATGCCGCCGGTGAGCACCTGTGCGCGCAGACCGTTTACCTGCACTTCAAGAAGCTCGCCGCGGCTGCCGGCGTCCCCGCCGCTCGTTTCCATGACCTCAGACATAGTTATGCCGTGGCAGCTCTCCAATCCGGCGACGATATAAAGACCGTGCAGGAAAACCTCGGACACCACACCGCCGCTTTTACGCTCGACGTCTACGGCCATGTCACGGAAGAAATGCGGCAGGCCAGCGCCGAGCGCATGGATAAATTCATTGAGGGCTTGGCACGGGCAAAGCACGCTTGAAATGCTATTAGGGGTAAAGTTGGGGGTACAGCCGCAGTGCGTCGGCGGGAGCAGAAATATTTTTGAACGAAACACGACCGATATAGAGAAAAATCCCGCCGAAAGAAAACCTTTCGGCGGGTTATCTTTGGTGCGCGAGGCGGGACTTGAACCCGCACGTGCGTGAAGCACACTAGAACCTGAATCTAGCGAGTCTGCCAATTCCACCACTCGCGCATAAGCAGTCTGACCGGAAGGGAAAATGGTGCGGATGGCGGGACTTGAACCCGCACGTCCATACGAACACTAGCACCTCAAGCTAGCCTGTCTGCCAATTCCAGCACACCCGCATATTTCCCAGCCGCTCGACGACTGCTCCGCTATTATAAGACTAAACGATGCCAAAAGTCAACACTTTTTTTTCGTTTGCGCAAAGTTTTTTTCAGAGCTGCGCGAGGGTCTCACCCACAGCGCCGGTTATCACGAGATCGGCGCCGAGGTCGGAGCGCAGCGGCGTCTTGTTGATTACAACGAGCTTGCTGCCGTGGAAGTAGCGGATCAGGCCGGCGGCGGGGTAGACCGCGAGCGAGGTGCCCGCGATAATCAGCACGTCCGCATCCGCGATGAAACGCACCGAGCGCTCAAGCGTATTGCCGTCCAGCCCCTCCTCATAGAGCACGACGTCCGGCTTGATACGCCCGCCGCAGGTGCAGGTCGGCACGCCCTCGCTCTCGCGGATGAAATCCGCGTCGTAGAACTTGCCGCACTTCTCGCAGTAGTTGCGCAGCGTGCTGCCGTGGAGCTCCAGGACCTCCTTGCTTCCGGCGGCCTGATGCAGCCCGTCAATGTTCTGCGTCACGATGGCGCGGAGCTTGCCCTGCGCCTCCCATTCGGCGAGCTTCTTGTGCGCGGCATTCGGCTTTGCGCCGGGACAGAGGAGCTTGGCGCGGTAGAACCTGAAAAACTTCTCGGGATAGCGCACGTAGTAGGTGTGGCTGAGAATCGTTTCGGGCGGCTCGTCCCACTGCTGGTGATACAGCCCGTCGACGCTGCGAAAATCAGGGATACCGCTCTCGGTGGAAACGCCCGCGCCGCCGAAAAAGACGATGTTGTCGGTGTTGTCGATGATCTCCTTGAGTTTTCTGATCTCCTCGGTCATGTTCAAGCCTCCTTCGGATAGAACCGTTTCTTTGTGAACAGATAACAGATCGGCGTCGAATACAGGAGTATGGAGAAGGGAAGCGCCTCCACGCCGACGCCGAGCATTTGCAGCGGCACAGCGCAGGCGATGCACCACGGGACCAGTCCCGCAATCATCACGCCGGAGTTGGCAATATCCATCGCGAACTCCTCGTTGCTTGCTCCTGCGTCACGATAGACGCGGCTCATGGTCTGTTGTAACATGATGAGCACGATGGTCTGGTTGCAGAGCACCATTGAACAGAGAATGCTGACCAACGCCATGGTCGGCAGCAGTCCGAGCCTCGCACAGACGGAGGCGAGCCTTTCCCGCAGGGCGTCCAGCGCGCCGATACCCTCCAGCACGCCGCCCATCATCGAGGCGAGCGGCAGCATCAGAAAGACGGTCAGCATCGAAATGAGTCCGCCGCCCGTCAGCACCTCCGCAAGCACGCCCTCCGGCGCGTAGCCGAGCACGCACACGCGCAGCGTCTCCCAGACGCCCATGCCCTGCGCCAGCACACTGACGCCGCACGACGCCGCGACGGAGACGAGCATGGCGATCCAGATCGGCACGCGCAGCAGGGGAAGCAGCAGCATGACCAGCGCGGGCAGCAGAGTCCACACCGAGAGGGAAAAGCTCCCCGAAAGCGCGTCCAGCAGCGACCCGTCCGCCGCGACGAGCGGATTGCGCAGCGAGAGGACTGTGAAGAACGCGAGGCTGATGACATAGGGCAGAAGCGCCGTGCGGTGCATCATTTTGACGTTGCGGTACAGCTCCGTCTCCGTCAGCGCGGCGACGAGGCTGGCGCAGGACGAGGTCGGCGCGCCGCGGTCGCCGAAGTAGGTGCCGGAGATGATCGCGCCCGCCGCGACCGCGGGGTCGACGCCGCCGGAGCGCGCGAGCGCCATGAGCACCACGCCTGCCGTGCTCGCCACGCCGAACGAGGTGCCGAGCGCATACGACAACAGCGCGGTGAGCAGAAACGCGAGCAGCACGAACAGCGGCGGGGAGATTGCGCGCACGCCGATGCAGATGAAATAGGCGATGGTGCCGCAGGAGCGCCAAAGCCCGGTCAAAATGCCGATCAGGAACAGAATGCGCAGCACGATCATTGTCTTGGGCATCTTGCTCCACGCCATCGAGGTGATCGCCTTCAACGAAAAGCCGCGCTGGAGCCCGACGGCGGAGAAGAGCACGAGGCCGAGCGCCAGCGCCCAGGAGAGCGCGGCGCCCCGCACCAGACAAAACAGCATTGCGCCGAGAAAGACAACGAGGGCGATTACAAGCTCCATGGCCTTAACCGGCGCCTCCGAGCTTGAGCGTCCAGTGGCAGCACAGACGGTCCAGATCCTCGTCCGTCGCCGCATCGATGCGCAGGCGCGCGCCGCAGTCGGAGCAGATCAGGTCGACGCAGGTGGGGCGCACCTTCATGCTGTACTTTTCACTGCCGCAGGCGCAGCTGATGCCGTGGGGGCGCGACGCGATCTCATGCAGCTCTGAGAGCACCTCATGCATGATGACGCTGTCGACAAACAGCTCGCTGTCGGTTTCCTGCTCCTTTTCGGCGGCGAGCGAAAGGCGGTCCAGCTCGCGCTCGACCTCGTAGGCTTCACCGATGAAGCAGCACAGAAGCCCCGTCTGCGGGCAGGCAAGCCCGATGCCCTTGCCCTCAAGCAGCTGCGTTGCGTCGATCTCCGCGCTGTGCTCGCCGCCGCATACCCCGCAGGGCACGCTGAGGCGGAAGCGCTGCTCCCCAGCGTCGATCGTCAGGCTCGACTGCTCACATGCGCAGCTCACTACCGCGCCGGACGCCGCCAGCGCGAACGCCGAGCGGTCGCGGATCACCTTTTTCCGGCACGAGGGGCACAGGTAGCCGATCGTGCGCATCTTTTCCTGCATCTTTATTTCCTCCAACCCCCTCTCGCATTTGCGAGAGGGGGCATTTTTATGATTCATACTACTTTTCGATAAAACGCTTTCACCGAGTTTCGAGCAGATTATTCGTCAGGCGAGGAGGCGGACGCAGGCGGGCTGACGCCCGCCAAGGACAACGACGCGGCGTGGCGGAAAATATGCCGAAACGAATGAAATGGTTTTGTTGAATAGTAGTATCAGCCGAGCTTTTCCATCTCGTCGATCAGCTCGCCAAAGAGCTTCAAGGCGGCGTTGATCGGCGCGGGCGTGCTCATGTCGACGCCGGCGATCTTCAGCAGAGAGATCGGGTCGGCGCTCGAGCCGCCGGAGAGGAACTTCTTGTACTCTGCAACGGCGCTCTCGCCCTCGGAGAGGATGCGGTCCGCGATGGCGACGGCGGCGCAGAAGCTGGTCGCGTACTGGAACACATAATAATTATAATAGAAGTGCGGGATGCGCGACCACTCCAGCGCGATCAGGTCGTCAGAGACCATATCGGGACCGAAGTAGAGCTTGTTGAGCTCGTGGTACTTCTTGCACAGCGCGTCGGCGGTCAGCGCCTCGCCGGACTCCGCCATGCGGCCCATCATGAGCTCGAACTCGGCGAACATCGTCTGGCGGTAGACCGTGCCCTTGAAGGAGTCGAGGAAGTGGTTGATGAGGTAGGCGCGCTCCTTCTTGTCGGTCGTCTTGTTCAGCAGGTAGCGGACCAGCAGCACCTCGTTGCAGGTCGAGGCGACCTCGGCGACGAAGATGACGTAGTTGCTCGTGGAGGCGGGCTGCGCCTTGTGGCTGTAGCAGCTGTGCAGCGTGTGGCCCATCTCATGCGCGAGCGTGAACATGGAGTCCAGCGTGTCCTTGTGGTTGAGCAGGACGAAGGGGTGCGGGATCTTTACGCCGGAGGAATACGCGCCGCCGCGCTTGCCGGCGTTCTCATACACGTCGATCCAGCGGTTCTCATAGCCCTCGCGCAGCATGGCAAGGTAGTCCTCGCCCAGAACGGCAAGCGCCTCGAGCGTGGTAGCCTTCGCCTCCTCAAAGTCGATCGTGCGTGCGGCGTCGGCGACGATGGGGGTGTAGACGTCGTACATGTGCAGCTCGTCCACGCCGAGCAGCTTCTTGCGCAGCGCGACATAGCGGTACATCTTGTCGAGGTTGCCGTGGACGGCGTCAATCAGGTTAAGATAGACGCTGGTGGGGACCTCAGTCCGGTCAAGGCTCGCGTCGAGCGTGGACTGGTAGCCGCGCGCCTCGGAGAAGAAGCGCAGCTTCTTGAACTGGGCGTCCATCAGCGCGGAAGTGGTGTTGCGGAACTCGCCGAAGCGGTTGTAATAGGCTTCAAACGCGTTCTTGCGCAGTACGCGGTCGGGGCTCTCCTGAAGGGGAACGAAGGAGCCGGTCGTCAGCGCGTGCTTTTCGCCCTTGCTGTCCTCGACGTCGGGGAAGGTGAGGTCGGCATTTTCCAGAATGGAGCTGACGTGGCCGGGCGCCGCCGCCATCTCGCCGGCAGAGGCAAGCAGCTTTTCCTCGGCGGGGGAGAGGATGTGCGCCTTCATGCGGCGGATCTGATACAGGCTGCGGCGGTATTCCTCGAGCGCGGGCTCCTCCTTGTGGAAGCGCTCAAGCGTCTCATCGGGAATCGCCATGATCTCGGGTGTCGCAAACGCGTCGGCGCTCGAGAGCGCGACTGCGGTGTTCATCGCCTTGCCGAGCATGTCCTGCGAGGCGCTGTCGCTCTGGTCCTGGTCGTTCTTGCAGCTGGCGTAGCCGTAGAGCTTGGACACGCGCTCGTCCAGCTCGTCGTTCATGCGGAAATAGGCGAGCAGGTTCGCCGCGCTCTCGCCGAGCTTGCCCTGAAACGCCGTGATTCTTGCGGGCATCTCGCGCAGCGCTTCATACTCCTTGCGCCACGCATCGTCGCTCTCAAAGATATCCTTGAGGTTCCAGGTGTATTCCTCGGGTACGTCGCTGCGCTTGGTCTTCGGGTCGATCATAGTTAGCCTCCTTAATTTTGCGCCCCGCAGGGGGCATTTTTCGCCTCACACATCATACTCACTTTTTCCGCCTGCGTCAAGCGCTCATATTTTTCCCTTTGCCGGGAAAAGCTAGGCAGGAAACCACTCATGTAAGGAGCGAGGCTATGGGAAAACGGATCGGGGCGCGCACCGTGCGGCTGGGGCACCCGCCCGCGGTGCTGTCGTTTGCCGCCGTCGGCGGGCACATGGAGGGCAAGGGGCCGCTGGCGGAGTATTTTGACGAGCTGAGCGAGGACCATTTCTGGGGGCAGAAGACCTGGGAGCAGGGCGAGAGCACGATGCAGAGGCACGCGCTGAACAAGGCGCTGGAGAAGGCGACGCTGCATGAGGAGGACATCGACCTCATCTTTGCCGGGGACCTTTTGAACCAGTGCATCGGCTCGTCGTTCTCGCTCCGCGGCAGCAACATCCCGTTTTACGGGGTCTACGGCGCATGCTCGACTATGGGGGAGGCGCTTTCGCTCGCGGCGATGATGGTCGACGGCGACTTTGCACGGCGCGCGGCGGCGCTCACCTCATCGCACTTCTGCACCGCGGAGCGGCAGTACCGCATGCCGGTGCCCTACGGCTCGCAGCGCACGCCCACCGCGCAGTGGACGGCGACTGCGGCGGGCTGCTGCATCCTCGGCGATGAGGGGGACGGGCCCTATGTCACGCATCTCACGACGGGGAGGATCGTCGACAAGGGGATTGACGACCCCAACAACATGGGCGCGGCGATGGCGCCCGCGGCGTACGACACGCTCTCGGCGGTGTTCCGGGACACGCAGACCGCGCCGCGGGACTTTGACCTTATCGCCACCGGCGACCTCGGGCGGCTGGGGCATGAGATCGTCACGGAGCTGTTCGCGAGCGACGGCGTCGACATGACGAAGAACTATGTGGACTGCGGGCTGCTGCTCTTTGACCTTGCGGGACAGGACATGCACTGCGGCGGGAGCGGCTGCGGCTGCTCGGCGAGCGTGCTGAACGGCTACCTCCTGCGCGGCATGCGGGAGGGGAAGTGGCGCAGGATACTTTTTGCGCCTACGGGGGCTCTTCTCTCGCCAACCTCGTCGTTTCAGGGCGAGAGTATCCCGGGCATCTGCCACGCGGTCATTTTGTCGAACGACAGGGAGGAGTAAGGGCATGGAATATCTTCGCGCGTTTCTCTGCGGCGGGCTGCTGTGTGCGATCGGGCAGATACTCATTGACAAGACACAGCTCACGCCCGCGCGTATCCTGACCGGCTACGTCGTCGCGGGCGTGGCGCTGACGGGCGCCGGCGTCTACGAGCCTATCGTCGAGTGGGGCGGCGCGGGCGCGACCGTGCCGCTGCTCGGCTTCGGCTATGCGCTCGCCAACGGCGTGAAGCGCGCCGTGGCGGAAAAGGGCTGGCTCGGCGTGCTGACCGGCGGCCTCACCGCGACGGCGGGCGGGATCGCCGCGGCGGTCGTGTTCGCGCTGCTTGTCGCGCTGATCTTCCGCGCGGGGGACAAGCGGCAATAGCGCGCACTGATTGCATATATCACGCCGGACAGCAAGAGCTTTTTTGAGGTTTTGCACAATTCGGCACAATTTGCAGGGAAGCAATTGACCTGCCGGGGGCATAAGGATTATAACTTTCAATGTATTATAGATGATAGCCAAAATAGCGCCTGTATTTTCGGGCTCCCTCCTGGAAGGAGTGCGGACTCCTTCCGTCACGCGCTTTGCGCGTGCCACCTCCCTCAAAGAGGGAGGCAAAGGACGTCCTTTGCTGCGTTTTACAACGCAAAACGTAATGATTCTCGTAAGCTTTCGCGCCTCGCGCGCGTTGGGAGGTATCACCATGAAAACGAAAAACCCTTATCCATCCTGCTCACCCTCGCGCTCGTCCTCGGCATGCTGCCGTGGACGGTCATGCCCGCGCGGGCGGTTAATATAACCGACTTTGATACCTTAAGCGCTTACTTAAACCTTGCTTCTGATATGAGCAACGATCCGCTCGTGCTCAATTCAAACATTACAGCGAATCAGAGCTTATCGGTCAGTGGCACAAAAATCCTCAATCTCAACGGTCACACGATCACAAGAACGACCGAAGGCCCGGTTTTTGCCGTAAATAGTAGTACACTGACGCTCAGGGGAACCGGCACCATCAAGCACAGCGAAGGCGTCAACGGCTGCGGCGTGAGAGTCAATAACAGTGGCGCATTTATCATGGAGGGCGGCGCCATCTCCGGCAATGCGGTGGGCGAGAATGAAGATGGCGGCGGCGTGTGCGTCGATCACGGCAAAAAACATCGCGCCGAAGGTCACGCTCTCCCAGACTTCATATACTTACGACGGCACGGCAAAAAAGCCGACGGTCACGGTCAAGGACGGGAGCACGCCGCTGACGAGCGGCGACTACACCGTGGCGTATCAAAACAACGCCGACCCCGGCACGGCGACGGTCACGCTCAAGGGCAACTACACAGGCACGGCGACGGCGGCGTTCCAGATCTATGGCGTCAAGGGCGCGTGGGAAAACGGCTCTCTCAAGGCGACGGCGCATGTGGCGGAGAGTGCGAACGCCCTGCTGATCGCGGCGGTCTACGACGGCGGCGGAAAGCAGGTGAGCGTGAAGACCGCCGGGCTGGACGCGGGCCGGACCGCGTATGCCACCGGCATTACCAAAACCGGCGGTTATACCTACAAGCTCATGCTCGTGGATAAAACGAGCTACGCCCCGCTGTGCGCGGCGTGGAGCAACTGACGGCGGCGTAAGCCGCCGCTGAGAGGGAAAGAACGAAAAAAGGACGCGGAAAACCGAAAGGTTTTCCGCGTCCTTAATGTGTGCGCTCTGTTTATGGTTTCGCGGTGCCGCAGCCGGGGCAGAATGCGCCATCGTTCACCTTGCCGCATTTCGGGCAGGTCCAGGTGCCGGGCGCCGCCAGAGGCTTGCCGCAGCTCGGGCAGAACGCCGAGCCCGCCGGGACCGGCTTGCCGCAGCTCGGGCAGAAGCCGCCGCCCGCCGCCTGCTGCTGTTGCTGCTGCTGCTGCGCGCCCATCTGATACAGCTGGCCCGCGTTCATGCCGCCC
>SVKP01000158.1 GCA_015068395.1 Oscillospiraceae bacterium | reverse complement strand
TTCGGTGTAGGCGTCGGCGTCGGGGCCGGCGTGGGGGTGGGAGTCGGCGTCGGGGTCGGGGACGGCTCCGGGTCGTCGGGCACGCCGCCGTTCAGGAATGGCGTGAGGTCGAGAACGCCCGCGCCGAAAAAGCTGCTGTTGCCCAAATCGCGTGCCGCCGCCTTGAGGCGCTTTTCCACGGTCGCGGGGAGCAGGCTGCGGCTCTGGCCGCACAGCAGCAGCGCCGCGGCGGCGGAGACGTGCGGCGCCGCCATTGAGGTCCCCTGCCAGGAGGCGTAGCCGCCGCCGGGGATGCTGCTGGTGATGGCCACGCCCGGCGCCGCGAGATCGACGACCGAGCCGTAATTGGAGAAGTACGCGCGCCGGTCGTAGCGGTCCACCGCGGAGACGGTGATCGCCCCGCCGATGTGCGCGGGGCAGAAGTACGAGGCGTCCGTGGCGTCGTTGCCCGCGGCGGCGACGACCGTGACGCCCTTGGCGAGCGCGTAGGACACGGCGCTGTCCATATAGCTGCTGTGCCCGCCGCCGAGGCTGAGGTTGATGACCTTCGCGCCGTGGTCGGCGGCATAGCGGATGCCCTGCGCGATCATGGTGGTATAGCCGCCGTTCGGGCCCATCACGCACACCGGCATGACCTTGACGTCCGTCCCCGGCGTGCAGTCCACGATGGTTCCGGCGACGTGGGTGCCGTGGCCGTCCTTGTCGTCGGGGACCGCGTCGCCGCCCATAAAGTCATAGCCGGAGACGAGCCTGCCGCGCAAAAACGGGTGCGTGTCGTCCACGCCGGTGTCCACCACGGCGACGACGATGTCGGTGTCGACGCCGCGGGCGGCAAGCTCCCTTGCGTAGGCGGCGGCGCCGGTGGCGTCCGCGCCCCAGGAGAGCGTGTCAGACGCGCCGTAATCCGCCTTTTGCAGAAGAATGTCCGGCTCCGCGTAGCGCACGTAGGACAGCGCGTCCAGATACCCGGCGCACGCCTGCGCGTCCGCCGCGCTGGTGAACTGAAGCAGGGAGCAGCCGTTCGCGTCCGTCACGATCTGGGCGGCGTGGTACGCCGAGAGGTCCGGCAGCGGCTCGGTCGCGCTGACCACGAGCCGCCCGGAGGCGAAGCTCGCGTCCGCGCCCGCCGTCACGACCCTGCCGACGTAGCCGCTGACGAGCGACGCCGCCGCGCTGACAAAGCTGCTTGCCGTCGCCGCCGTGTAGACGCCGCCGTTAAGCGCCACCTGCGTGAAGCTCTCAAAAGTCCCCGCGCCGTCCGAATAGCGGACGGTGCTTTCATATAAGTAATAGACGGTGCTGCCGCGCGTGCAGACCTCGGAGGAAAGCGAGCTTTCCACCAGCCCCGTGGACTGCGCCCACGCATTCGCGCCGGCGGACCAGGATGTGCCCGCCGCGGCTTCGGCCGCGTAAGGCTCGCCCTTCGCGCGCCAGAGGAAGGTCATGATCTGCTCCTCGGTGCACGGCGCGTCCGGAGAGAAGGTCGCGTTGCCCGTGCCGTTGGTAATGCCCTGCTCCACCGCCCAGAGCACCGCCTTGAAATACCAGCTGCCGGGCTCGACGTCCGTGAACGGGTTTTTCAGGCTCATCGGCTCCGGCTCGCCCGCCGCGCGCCAGAGGAAGGTCACCACCTGCGCGCGGGTGCAGCCGCTGTCCGGGGAGAAGGTCGTCTCGCTCGTGCCGTTGGCGATGCCGTTGACCAGCGCCCAGTCCACCGCGTCGTAATAATACGCGTCCTCGGTTACGTCCTCGTAGTCGTCCACGTCCGGCTCGTCGTCGTCGATGCTGCCGGGGACATAGATCGTCACCGCCCGCGCGGCAGGGCAGAACAGGGACAGCAGGAGGGCGAGCGAGAGCAGGAGCGCCGGAATTCTGCGATATTGTCTCATGGCTTTGAAGCCTCCTCTCTCTGTCCGCCGTCCGCGTGCCGCTCGGGGCGGCGCGGCGGCAATACGCCGAGCACGTTCACGCCGGTGAGCAGCTTGAACAGCCACAGGAAGAACACCAGCGAGAGCAGCGGGATGATGCAGGAGGTCACGATCAGCACGGCGAGCGCCTCGACGTAGCGGTTGAGCAGCTTCGCCGCCTTTTTCGCAAGCGTCGACGCGGTCTCCGACAGCTTCCCGAGGATCGAGGCGATCACGTTCTGGTCGTCGCCCGCCTCGGAGAATTCGGAGGTCTCGTCGCTCAGCGCCTCCGTCTCGCTCACCGTGACGTCCAGGGACTGCCGATAGGTGTCATAGACCATGTCGGACACGGCGATGCTCGCCGGGATCGTGACAAAGAGCGCGACGCCGATGAGCGCGAAGCGAAGCGAGAGCCGCCGCACGGCGTCGGGGTTCCAGAACGCGCCGACGATTTGCAGCAGGCAGGCGCAGGGGATCATGAGCTTGAACGCCGCCGCGCCGATGACGGCGAGCAGGTATTTTTCCGCGTACAGCACGCAGAGAATGAGCAGGAAATACTCCGTAAAATCCGCGAGCTTGCCCGCAATGGGCGTCGCGGTGTCGCCGGGGATCGCGGAGATGCTCGCCGACGCGATGGTCGAGGCGGCGGTGAGCTTGAGCACGGTTTCCGACTTCTCGTCGATGGAGGCGAGGATGGCGCGGTTTGCCTCCAGAGACGTGGCGCGGTCCGCAATATAGAGGTACGAGACGACCGCCACAAGCAGCATGACCGCGCAGAACAGGAGCTTTTTCAGCGTTGCTTCACTCATATCAATCCTCCATGTGCTGACGCACACAAAAAGTAATGATCGATCCTCCACATGGAGGATTTTTGCCATGTTTCGCGCATGCCGCGCCAGCGGCGAGCGAAACGGCATTTTTGATATAGCGTGTATTTCACGCTATTCACCTGCCCGCTCAAAATGTTACAAATTCCAGCGAATACCGGCTCAGGTCGACCAGAGAGCCGATGAACCGCGAGAGCACGGTCTGGGCGTTCTCGTTCGCCTTGTCCAGCAGCCCGCGCTCGATTGCCTTCTGCTCGGCGCTCAGCTCCAGCTCCCGGAGCGAGCTGTTGAAGTCCTGCACCGAAAGCGGGTTGCCCAGCCCGGTCTTTTCCTCGTGGAGCCGGAAGCTGTCCAGATCAATGTCCGTCGACTGGATCGCCGCCTCGGGCAGATGCACCGTGATCTTGAGGTCGATATCGTCCTTCTGGACCCACGCGAAGGCGAGATCGACCCCCGCGCTGACCACGCCGTCGTAGCTGACCAGATAGCTCGATTCCGTGAACGGCAGGACATAGTCCGTTTTCAGAAACTTTTTCACGCTGGAAAAGCTCATCAGGTCGGTGAAATAGTATTCCTCCGTGATAAGGACGCCCATCTCCTTCATGCCGCCCTCCAGCTCCTTCACGGTGACGGCCTTTTCGACCTCCACGAGCTTTTCCACATCCCGGTAGATGACCTTGGGCTCCCCGAGCTCGGCGGCGACGCTGTCCGCCGCGCCGTATTCCACGGGTGTGTCCTTCGTGCGCGGGTGCGCGAGCAGCAGCGCCGCGATCGCGACGAGCACGACGGCGATGAGCGCGAGCAGCAGCTTTTCCGTTTTGGTTTTCGGCAGCTTTTCCTGTAGACCGGTCATTGCGTCACCTCCCATTCATGACGATGCCTGTGGTTTCCTCTCTTCCCGGCTTCCGGCTGGGGGTCAGAAGTCGATTTTTACGAACACGGCGTCCTTGTCCTCCTCGTCCCGGCGCGCGTAGTCCAGCAGATAGATCGCGTTTTTGCCTGTGTTCTTCGCGTGATATACCGCCTTGTCGGCATAGTTCGCAATGTCGATGATCGTGTTGGTGCGCTCGGTCATCACGACGTTCACCACCCCGACGGACAGCGTGACCCGGTGGCCGTTCGGGTTCTTTTCGTTCGGAATGTCCAGAGCGCGGACGCGCGCGCAGATCCTGCGCGCCACCTCCGCGACCTCCGCGTCCTTCAAGCCGTGGGCGATGCCGAAAAACTCGTCTCCGCCGTAGCGGGCGAAGCGGACGTTCTCCGTCTCCTCCTCGCGGCACGCGCGCGCGACCTCTTTGATAATTTCGTCGCCCTTCGCGTGACCGTAGGTGTCGTTGCACTCCTTAAAGAAGTCAATGTCGATGAAGATCGCGCCGACGCGCTCGTCCCTCTTCACGGCGCACTCGATGAAATCCGAGGCGACGCGCAGCAGCGCCGTGCGGTTCAAGAGCTTCGTCAGCGGCTCGAGGGAGACCAGCTCCTCGCTCTCGCGGATCTTCCGGTTCAGCTTTTGGATCTCGGCGTCCGCGCCCCGGATCTTGTTGTGAATGTTCAGCTGGATGGACTTCAGCTCCGTCAGCCGCTTGTCATACAGCGCGTCCAGCTTTTCATAGTAGTCCGCCGCGCGCGCGTACTCGCCGATGACGCGGTAATAGTCCGCCAGCGTGCGATAGGCGGTCAGCTGGTCCATCGTGTGCTCGTTCTTCTCGGCAAACCCGCTCATCAGGTCGACGATCCGCTTCGCGCGCGCCAGGTCGCCGCCGCGCACGAGGATGTGCGTCACGCCGCGCAGGTCCTCATAGAGCGCGTACACGTCGGTCGCCTCGTCGACGACGCCGAGCGCGGTGTCGGTCAGCGCGCCGCCCTCCTCCGCCTTTCCGAGCTGATAGGCGAGAATGGCGCGCCGGAGATAGTAGTCGCAGACCAGCGCCTTGAACTTCACCCCGTCGATCCACTCGGCGATCGTCGAGAGCGTCTCCTCCGCCTTTTGGTACTCCCCCAGCTCCGTGTAGCAGTCGGCGAGGTTGACCGTGTGCACCGCGATGCCCGTGCGGTTGTCGGGGGTATAGGTCTTCACCTGCTCCAGACACTCGCTCAGCAGCAGGATGCCCATTCGAAAATCGCCCATCATCTGATAGCAGATGGCGATGTTGTTCATCGCGTAAATGCGGCTTATGCCCTGAATGCGGTGCTTCCGAATGATCTGATACGCCTTGTCATAGTTCACGAGCGCCATCTGAAAGTTCTCGTTGGAGAAGTAACCTGAGCCGAGCATGATATAGGCGTTTGCGATCAGGTCATATTCGTCGGTGCCCTCCAACATCGCCACCGCCTTGAGCGCGTTGGCAAGCGCCTCGTCCCGTTTGCCGAGATCGTTGTTGAGTATGGCGATCCGGCGATAGGCTTCGCCGATGAGCAGGGCGTCCCCGGACTCCTGCCCTGCCTTGATGAGCTTTTTCAGCTCCCGTTCCAGCCTGTGCGGGTCCTTGCCGTACGCCTCGGCGGCGGCGTTGATCCGCGCAAGCGCGGCCTTCTTGCCCATTCCTTTTCCTCCCTCGCGCATATTTACCTATTTTATCCTCCGTATTATAGCACAGGGGAGGGGAAAAGGGAATCATTATTCCCATAACCGGGCATTTTTCTTGAAACCCCTTGAAACAAGAGCGGGATAAAGTGATAGCACTTCACAGCATAAAACTGCCAAAACGACTGAAAAGCACTTTTGCTTAACATGCGGTTAAAAGGGGCTAACACGCGGCAAAAATCGACTCATGACCCGGATTTTCGACTTTTTGAGTTTTCCACAGGTATCCGACTTTTCCACAACTTTTTCCACAGTCAGAGCAGTTTTCCACAGCTTTTCCTGTTGAAAACCCCATTTTTCGCGCGCGCCCGCGCGTTCCTTGCTCTCGGTAGAGAGCGGAATTATTTTTTTGTTTGAGGTTAAATCTATATTTATACTTATAAATATAGTTATACTTCATGCGATTCGCATGCGTTCGGATGCGGTTGGATGCTTTGCCCTAGTCATAGTCCTTCATCCAGGTGCTGTCCGGCGTGCGCACCGTGAGCTGCCGGCTTGGCTGCCTGGGCGGGGAATAGCCGTTCGCCCCTCCCCTTGCCTCACTCCCCGCGCCGTGCCAGCGCGCCATCGCCGCCGTCTGTCCCGCGTGGGAGCGCCGTTCGCACAGCTCGGCATAGTTGCGCTGGTGCCGGTCCTCCTCCGCCATGACGCGCTTGATGTAAAAGCGCTCGTTGCCGTCCATGACCATCGGCTCCCCTGTCCGGCTGTAGCGCAGCAGGGCGCGGACCAGCGCGCCGAACTCGGCGTCGTTCAGCTCCGCCATCTCGTCCAGATACGCGTGCGGGATCACTGCATAGTCTCTCGCCATGTTACTCACCTGTCTCCTTTCTGTCCCCGCCGCAGTGGGGGCACTTTTTTCGGTTACTAAAATTCTAACACATGTTCCATAACCCGTCAAGTTACATTTTGAGAAAATTTTTACGGTCTTCTGCGCGCGCGAAGAACGTCAAAAAAACTTGCCAATCGCAGACGAAGGTTTTATAATAACAACGGGTTTTCCCATACATAAGGGAATGATTTTTTTCACATCCCCGGAAATCAAGGAGAATTGCCATGAAAGCATGTGCCGTGAAGGGACGCCGTTCCCTGCTTTTCTGTCTTTTATGCTTGATGCTGTGTCTGCTTCTCGCCGCCTGCGGCGGAGGCGGAAAGCCCGGCGGCACGACGCCGGAAACGCCGGAAACGCCCGAAACGCCCGGAACGTCCGGGACCACGGCAGCCGGAGCGCTGCGCCCGGACGCGGACACCCTTGTCATCGCGATCGCGGACGAGGTGGAGGGCCTTGACGTGCAGCAGATCAGCTGGGCGAACTTCGTGCACGACCTGATTTATGAGCCGCTGGTCGTCTACAGCACCGACCTCTCGCGCATCGACCCCGCGTTCGCGGAGTCCTACACGGCGACGGACGACTATCTTGAGTTCGTCCTGCCCGAGGGCGCGCGCTTCAGCAACGGCGACCCGCTGGACGCCGAGGCGGTCAAGGCGTCGTTCGAGCGCTTTCTCACGACCAGCGAGATGGCGGAGGACCTGGAGCCTGTGACCTCTATTCGGGTCATGGACGAGCGCACGGTGCGCTTTGAGCTCAGCAGCCCCGCGCCCTACCTCTGGTCCACGCTCGGCGTCATGTTCGGCGGCGTCGTCGACACGAAGGTCGCCGAGGAGATCGGCGAATGGGAGTTCAACCGCAAGCCTGTCACCAACGGCACCTATTATGTGGACGAGTGGGTCCCCGGCTCCCACATCACGCTCAAGCGCAACGAGTATTTTTCAACGCACACGCCCGACCTCACAAACGGCGGCGTTTCGCACATCGGAACCGTCGTCGTGCGCTTCATCCCCGACGGACAGGCGCGCGTGGACGCCCTGCTCAACGGCGACGTGGATATCATCCTCAACGTGCCCCCCGCCTCCCTTCCCGCGCTCAAGGCGGCAAGCGGCGTCAGGCTCTACGACTGCTCGCTCACCGGCGTCTCGTATCTCAACCTGCAAACCGAAAAGGGCCTCCTTTCCGACGTCCGCGTGCGGCAGGCGCTGACCTACGCCGTGGACCGCGACGCGATCAACGCGGCGCTCGGCGGCATCGTTGCCCCCACCTATGGCCTGCTCTCCGACTCACAGTTCGGACACAGCGAGCGCGAGGAGGCGAAGCTCGCGCAAGAGCTCGCCTACGATCCCGCGCGCGCGAAGGCGCTGCTCGCCGAGGCGGGCTGGACCGACCCGGACGGCGACGGCATTTTGAACAAGGGCGCGACCAGGCTCACGCTGGAGATGATGATCCCCTCCGACAACAGCACCTTCCAGGCGGCAGGCCCGATTTTGAAGGAGCAGTTCGCCGCCGTCGGCGTCGACGCGCAGATCGTCGAGTACGAGGCGGATTACATCAAGGAGCTGATGCGCGCCGACGAGTATGAGATCGGCTCGCGCACCTATGAATGGATGGACGCCATCATTTTATCCTGGGCATTTACGAAGCAGGCGGGCTATCAGTGGGAGGACCCGGAGCTCACGGAGCTGCTGGACGCCGCCAGCGTGGAGACGGATACGGACGCGCGCGTCCGCGCCTATGAGCTTGCGTCCGACCGTTTGGCGTCTGACTTTAAAGCGATTTCCCTTTACTCCGACGGTATTTTCATTGCTGCGAGCGATAAGATTGAGGGCTTTGTGGTCTGCGATGACGGGCGTGCGTGGGTCAATGACGTGGTTCGGAAGGGCAACTGACACCAAAGTTTGGTTCAAAATCGAAGAAAACACGGGCTGATTTTTGATAGACCCTGAGCCAAAAAAGCTCTGGGTCTATCATTTTGCGCCTGCTGCGCGCCTTCCCGCGCCCCGCTGCCCCCTCTCGCCCCGGCTGCCGCGCCCTGCCGCGGAGGCCATTTTTGATGCCCCGCAGGGGAAACTATATCTTGCGTTTTGCGAAAAACAGTAGTACAATATACCAGATATCAAGATGGATACAAGGAGCCTGCCATGAACAAGGACGAGCAGCTTGTCCCACAATACTACCAGGAGGGCGACCAATTCACCCTCTTTGCGGCGCCCACCGTCGCGCAAAAAATGCGCGGAGGCGTCGTGGATGACATCATGTCAAGGGAAATCACCTCACAGGCGGCGGACTTCGAGTCGCGCGATGTGCTCGACACGTCGGAGGCGGTGACGAGCAAGATCATGCTCAGCTATGAGGGGATCGAGATCACGGGGCGCGTGCAGCTCACGCCGTTCGACCGCGAGGTCATCGACGCGGTGGCGACGCTCTCGCTCGCCAACGAATATGTCACCTCCTCGACGATCTTTCGCGTCATGTCGGGCAAGACGAAAAACGAGTACGTCGGCTACCGCCAGCGTGCGCGCGTCATCGAATCCATGGACAAGTGCGCGTTCAGCAAGCTCACCATTCGCCTCCCCCAGGCGTTCGTGGAGGCGCACAACGACGAAATACGCCGGATCGACGGCGTATACAGCGGCCAGCTTCTGGCGTTTGAAAAGGTCACGGCGAATTCCTCCCGCGGGCCCATCGACTGCTACAAGCTGCTTGCGGTGCCGGCGCTGTTCCGCTACGCCCGCAGCATGGGCAAGATCTCGGAGTTCCCGATCGCGATGCTCGACACCCCGCCCGCCAAGACCGAGCGCACGCTCCTGCTTCAGGGCTACCTGCTGCGCCGGATCGACGCGATGAACCGCAAGGAGGAGCCGCTGAGCAAGATCCTTTGGCGCGACGTCTATGAGGCGCTCGGGATGAGCGGCGCGGTCCGCCAGCACCAGATGCGCGTGCGGGAGACCGCGAAGGAGATCATCGCCTACTGGGAGCAGTACGAGTTCTTCCGGGGCTGCCGTCTGGACAGCAAGTCGAACGGCGGCATTCTCATTACGCCGAACTACGATTTCCGCTGCGAATGAACGCACAAACTTTGGTGACGCATCGGCGGTGCAAACTCTGGTGACAAAACCGGCCGCGCTCCAAAGCCGCCGCAGGTGTGCAAAAATCGGTGACAGTGCGGCATAAATGCAACAAATGGTGACAAAGCGCTTTGCCATGCAACATCCGATGACGCACCAAAATGCAAGTTTTGGTGACGAAAAGCAAACTTTGATGACAAACACATGCAATCTTCGGTCACAGCATGCAATCTTTGGTGACGAAATCCCGCCAAGGCGCTGATTTACGGGCTTTTTGCCACATCTTTACAAATCTCTTCCGATATGCTTAGATAACCTCGCATGGGTGGGCGCCATTCGTGCGGGGTGTTTTTTATGCGCCGTGCCCGCCTCAATTTAGACAGGCATTTTAGCTTCGATCTGGCGCGGAAGGGCTTCCCTTCACATGCCGCCTAAATTTAGACGCGTCCCGGCGGAATGCACAAAATGCTCCTCCGCCCCATCCAAAGGCGCCTGACAGCGCGCGCCTCAATTTGGACGAATGAGGCAAAAGGAGATTACAAAACGTATAAGGAGGCGCACAGATTGAGCCCTGTTAAGACAACCTACCGTTTTTCGAAGAATCTGGACACGTCTGTACTCTCCTGGTACGACGTCCACTTCCCCGCCTCGACCTTCCACGGGCGCATTCATATCGGCAGGATGAAGGACGACGGCTGCGGCGTCCGCCGCCTGTTTACGGGCGAGCGCGATGCGGTGCGGGACTTCCTCGCCAACATGCACGTGAGCGACAAGCTGGACTATTACATCACGGCGAACACGGTGAGCGGCGTGGAGCGCAATCTGGAGGGCCTGTTCTCTCTGGACAACATTGTGTTGGACGTGGACTGCCACGACGCCGACGCGCCCTGGCAGGAGCAGCTTCTGCCGCTGGTCTGGCGGTTCAAGCGCGACGCGGTGGTCCCCCTGCCCAACAGCATTGTCAGGACCGGGCGCGGCGTGCAGTTCTGGTGGCACATCCGGCCGGTCTCGGTCAAGTGCAGGCCGTACTTCACGGAGGTCCGGGATTTCCTGATCGAGAGGCTCCGGGACTTTCTGGCAGAGTACAGCGAGTTTGGGGCGTTTCAGGTCGACGCCGCGGCGTCTCATAACCTTGTGGGTTACTATCGCCTGCCCGGCACGGTCAACACCAAGGCGGGCACGCGGGTGGAGTTCGAGCTCCTGCGGGACGAGGAATACCTTTTGCAGGACATGACGGCGTGGATGGCGCTGGAAAAGGCGGAGCGCGCGCCGAAAAAAAAGCCCCCCCGCGGAGGCGAGGGAGAGGATTTCAGCGGGCGCTATCTCGCCTCCGACGTCCGCCTGCTGCGCGACTATCACACGCTGGGCTTCTTTCGGATGCGGCAGCTGGTGCAGCTGCGCATTCTGCGCGGCTGCGACGCGGGGAACGAGACGCGGAACAACCTCTGCTTCATGGCGTATAACGCGATGCTGCCGGCGCTGGGGCACGAGCGCGCGTTCGAAAAGCTCCGGGACTTCAACGCGGGCTTCCGCGCGCCCATGACGGAGCGCGAGCTCGAGGGGGTCATCTGCTCGGCGCGCGCCAAGGGCGGCTATCGGTACACGAACGAAAAGATGATCGAGTTTCTGGAGATCACGCCGGAGGAGCAAAAGGCGATCGGCCTGTGGGCGGTGAGCGAGCCGTTCGACCCCATGGCGCGCCTCTCCTCGCATCCCAGTCGCAGGGCTGCCGCCCGGACCGCGCGCGACGACCGGGACGCCAAGGTGCTCGCGCTTGCAAACCGGGGGCTGCGTATGGCGGCGATCGCCGCGGAGCTTCAGATCACGCGCCAGACCGTCTCCACCATTCTCTCCGCGCACGGGTTTGACCGCCGCAGGCTCGTCGTCAACGCCGTCAGCGAGGGAAAGAGCATCGAGGAGGCGGCGGAGCGGGCGGGCGTCAGCGCGTACACGGCAAAAAAAATCCTGCGAGAGCAAAATGTTAAAAATTCGTCTTATATATGATTGATTTATAGGCGCGCTTCTCCTCTTCCCTCGCCGGTGCTTTGGTTCGATAAAAAGAGCCCTCCGCCCGGCGCTGCTGTGCCCGGACGGAGGACCGTGGGTCATTCGGTTGTGTCGTCTGCTTTTGTGGCGGGCGTCTGCGTGTCTCTGCGCTCCTGTTCTTTTCTTCTGCACGCCTCGCACGTGCCCTGCTGCTTGAAGAGCGCCGGGTTTTTCCAGAAGTCCCGTCCGACGCGGATGATGAAGATCCTCCCGCAGCGGCTGCACCGCACTCTGTGAAATCTTGCGACGAAGGCACTCCCCTCCCCTTTTTTGCCGCCGGATCGCGGTTGCGTTCCGTCTCCTATTATATACAGGGGGTTGCCGGACCGCAACAGGAATTTGTGGGAGGGCGTCCCCTCCCCTGCCGCTCGTCGGAAAGAAGGGGCTGGAAAACGCGCGCGTGTTAGATTATACTTATGGAAAATGAAAATCGGAAAGGAGCGTCGTATGGAGCGGGAAAAGAAGTCTCTCAAGGAGGAGATCCTTCGCCGGTATGGCAGCTTGCAGCGTTTTCAGGAGGTCTCCGGCATTCCGCGCAGCAGCGTTCACAACTGGGTGACGCGCGGCGTCGAGACCATGACCGTTGGGACGCTGTATAAGGTCTGCGCGGCACTCGACTGCCCGCCGGACGATTTTGTGGAGGTGTACTCCCCCAGCGGGCGCTATGCGGAGCTGTGCACGGAGGAGGAGGCGAAGCTGCTGGAAAAATTCCGCAGCGACCCCGCGGTTGCAAACGCGATCCGCCTGCTGATGCGGTGAAGGCTGTGCATTGGAACGTATGTTCCCTTACCTTTTAGGCTCCCTCTTCGAGGGAGCTGTCGGCGGAGCCGACTGAGGGAGTTCTGCGCATTCTCAGTCTATCAAAAAGCTTGCCAAACTCGGCAAGCTTTTCCGTTTTGGCTGGCGGTATTGCCCTAAACTCGCCTCAATTATAGACTGAGAGCATATAGAATTTCATTCGTATTGAGAGCGGGCTTGGTGTATTCGGTTGGTGCAAATCCCTTGGTTTCATAGAAAGCGCGTGCGCGCGCATTGTCTTTGAACACCCATAGGACGACCTCGGAATATCCGGCAGCTCTGATATCCTTCAAGACCCGGTCCATTAGCTGGCTGCCATAACCTCTGCGCCAGCGATCGGGCAGACTGTGGATGCAGATCAGCTCCGCCTTCCCTTGGAACGCAGCGTCGCGCGCCGCATCCCAGTATGCTATGGCGTGTGGTTTGCCATCAACCAAAAGAAGATAGCCGTTCCCCTTGTGCTCTTTCAGGAGCCGTCGATACATATCGGTCGCTTTGTTGACGTCCGTGCATCTTGCCAGCGTTTCTGTATCCAGTATATCTGCAAATGCCGCTTTCCAGCTTTCTGTTTGGATATACGCCAGAGTGTTTTCATCGCCCGGATGAACGCTCCGAATGGTTGCTTCCATGGGTCAGCCTCCTGTTTCAATTGATTTCCTGTGGTCTGCTGGAAACTATAGCACAGTGCGGGCCTGCAATCAAGAGATAGGGCAAAGGGCGGATCCCCTCCCCTGCGCGGCTGGATGAGACGTGAAAGTTTGCCGAGCTTGGCAAACTTTTCGATTGTCCCGCGTACTCCCTCGGTTGAACTCCCTCAGTCGCTTCGTAACAGCTCCCTCGAAGAGGGAGCCTAAATAGAACGGGTCCTTTAGCCTCCCTCAAAGAGGGAGCCTGGGAAAAACGCGTCTTTAGCCTCCCTCCTTGAGGGAGGTGGCACACGCATCGCGCGTGACGAAAGGAGTCCTCCCGCGTGCCGGAAGACGAGAATGTTTGCCAAGCTCGGCAAACAATAAATCTTTTTTTGTCGATTGCATTTACAAAAGAAATTGCATGCGTTATACTGTGGCGATAGAAACACTGTAAACGGAAGGTTGATGCGAATGGCTGCTGACGTCATATCCTTTGCAAATCAGAAGGGCGGCGTCGGAAAGACGCTTACGGTCTCGGCGACCGCGTCCATCCTGCATGAGCAGGGGTATCGCGTTCTGATGATCGACCAGGACGCCCAGCGGAACCTCGACATGGTCGCGGGCAAGAATATCGCCATATCCAGGCGCTCCACCGACGAAAAGAGCATTCTGACGGTCATGAACGGCGAGTGCGGCATCCGCGACGCCATCGTGCGCACCGACATCGGCGATCTGGTGCGCGCGACGAACCAGCTCTACGGTTGGCAGGGCCCCCCTGTCCTCTCGCTCGACGAGCTTCACAGCTATCAGGGGCGGACGGACGAGCTCTATGCCCTGCTTGAGCAGCGTTTGGGCAGCCGGTCGAGCGACAACGTCTATCTGCTGCAAAAGGCGCTTGGGGACGTGCTGGAGGACTATGACTATATCCTCATCGACACGAACCCCACGCTCACTCTGCTCACACTCAACAGCCTCTACGCCGCGGAATTCGTCGTCATCCCCGCCTTTTCCGAGCGCTCGTCCGCGGAGGCGATCATCGAGCTGTTCGAGACCATCCGCAGCGTCAAGTATTACGATTCGTGGCACAGGATCGAGGTCGCGGGCATCCTGATGACGAAGTACAACGCGAGGCTCAGCGCGTGCCAGCGGCATTTGCGCAAGTATGCCGACCTCGCCCGCAAGCTCGACACCTACCTGTTTGAGACGAAGATACGCGCCTCGGCGAAAGCGTCGGAATACGTGGAGGCGGGCCGGGATATCTACCGCTACGACCCGGCGTGCACCACCTCGCTCGACTATGTGGACTTTGTGAAGGAGCTGCGGGCGCGGATCGCGCAGATTAAGGAGGGCTGGACCAATGGCTAAAAAAAGGGACCCCATGATGGAGGAATACTATGAGCTGGACATGTCGCCGGACGAGGCGACCGCGGCGGCGAAGCTCCCCGCGGACATCACCGGCGGCGCGCACCAGCTCAACGACTATATGGAGCTCCCCTGCGACAAGCTGATCCCCTATCAGGACAAACGAAATTCCGACTTCCTGCCCTGGCCGGAGGAAAAGTTCCGCGAGCTGGTGGACTCCATCCGGACCTTTGGCGTGCTGGACGCCATCAACGTGCGCCCCGCGCAGAACAAGCCCGGCTTCTATGAGATTCTGGAGGGCGAGCACCGCTGGAAGGCGTGCCTGGAGGTCGGGCTGAAAGCGATCCCCGCGCACGTCGTGCGCAACTGCACCGACCACATGGCGCAGACCTATTTCTCCGTGACCAACCTTCTGCGCCGCGAAAATACCATCCGCGACGAGATCAACGGCTGGTGGTTCTACACGGAGGCGATCCGCTACAAGCGCGGCAACGAGATCGACAAGATGATCGAAAACGGCCTGCTCACAGAGGAATTCCGCCGGGAAAACCTCGCCATCAGCGAGCGGCAGATGTACCGTCTGGCGAAGCTGCACGACCTGATTGAGCCGTTTATCGTGATGCTGGAAAAGAACCTCTGGTCCGTGGCGATCGCGGAGCCGATCGCGTACCTGCCGCAGGACAAGCAGGCGTTTTTGGAGCCCTACAAGGACCTGATCCGCAACGCGGAGACCGCCGCAAAGCTCCGCAGCCTCGCAAAGGGGCAGCTGGACGGGCTGGAATGGGGTAAGGCGGCGATCGAGACTCTGCTGACGAACAAGCCGGCCGTCACGTCCGACACGCAAAAGGAATTCCGCCGCGCCGCCTCCCAGGCGACGTCCATCGTCAAGGCGCGCATTTCGCCGGAGTTTTACAGCTCGACCAAGCTGATCCTCAGCGAGGCGCTGGACCTGTACTTTGCCAAGCACCCCGAGGCAGAGCGGAAAAAAGAGAAAAAGTCATAAAAAAAGGGAGCGAAACCGCCAATGTCATTAAGCTAACGATTTCGGCGCAACAGAAAACCCATCCACCCTATTTTGCACGGGGTGGATGGGTTTTTCATAGGACGCTGTGCTACTGCGCCGGGAAGCTGGCCGCCGCCCCAATAGGCACGGGATTGGAGAACGACGCAATCGTAAACGCTTTCAGCAGCGCGATATCGCCCTTAGAATTGTCTACCGGCAGGGTGATCTTGACCGTTGCGCCGACAGGAACGTCCTCTATGTTGGCGTAGAGCAAACCTTTGAACTGTCCGCTCACGGTGTAGGACGCAAGCATGACCGTTGTATTTCCACCCTCAGTCAGCTTTGTAATGGGAATCGTGACAAGGAACGAACCGCGTGGAATCGCAGTCAGCGCCGTGCCGTTTGCGTCGCGGACGGTCATCTCACCAATGCGGTATTCCTCCGCCACGCGGGCGGAGACAGTAACGGTGCAAGTGGCGCTGAATCCGCCGCCCGAAACGGTAATCTTTGCCGTCCCCGCGCCGACCGCCGTCACGCGCCCGCTGTCGTTCACCGTTGCTACGCTGGTTTTGTTGCTTTTCCAAGTCAATGTCGGCAGCGAAGCCGTCACGGGCTGCGGATTCACAGTTAGGTATTCCGCGTCACCCAATCCGAGAGATAGTGCTGCCTTCGCCAGTGTCAGCCCCGTAATCTGGATATTTGGCACACCTTGCCAAACAAGGTATGGGTATCCGTTGTTGAGAGTAGGCTCAATTCGCCAAACATCAGTAAAATCCCAGCCTTTAAACGTCTCTCGCTCTCTCATTTGTATTGTTGTATGCGCTTCGGAAACATCATTGATATCACTGTCGCTATAATTGCCTAAGCCCATAATAGAATCATTGATACCTGTATCTTTAAGATAATACGTATTAGAAATGACACTTGTTCCCCAAATATGTTTACTGTTACCGACGCATCCTCCCACAAATGTCGTGCCGATTACTGCCCCGTAATTGCTACACAGAGTAAGGTTTGTATAGCCATCCTCGCCCAAAAGTCCTCCCACATATGCATTTCCCTTCACGGAACCAGCATTGTAACAATTATTAATATGAACTATATAGCCTTCCCGAAGTCCACAGCCGCTTCCAATTAGGCCGCCAACTTTATTATTACCAGTGACTGAGCCCAAGTTGCAGAATTGTGAAATAGTGAATAACTCTTTTGTATATCCAAAGATACCACCAACATTATCATTTCCACTCACGCACCCATAATTAGCGCAATTTGACATAGTTTTATTATAACCACCATAGCCAGCAAGGCCGCCAACATTATTACCCTTTGCGCTTACAGTTCCGTAATTATAGTTCTCAGTAAAGGAATAATGATCAAAATGGCCAAACAAACCACCGACCATATTGCCCTCGGCAAACACATCGCCATAATTCTCCAGTTTGGTGGCATCGACAGTATATGCGTAGCCTATAATTCCGCCGCAGTTTGACACCCCAACAACAGCGCCATTGTATTTGCAATTTGAAATTCTGTTACTTGTTTGAGTAAATTGGCCGGCAATACCTCCGACATTATTAATGCCTTTTACATAGCTATTTACAACTGATAGATTACACAGATTTCCTTTGAAATCACCAAATAATCCGGAATAGTCAGATTCTTGATCTACATAAATTCCGCTTATTGTATAATTGTTGCCATCAAACGTGCCAGTATAATTGTTTATTGGGGTCCATTTGTGCAGTCCTTCGGCATCTACAGCTAGTACCCCTAAATTATTATACTCAATGACAGAATCGTTAAGAATCAGATTATTACTAAGAGCATAGTTATATCCCAACCAATCCTCGCCGTTCTTAGCAACAAATGCCAATTCCGCACAGGTGCTGATTTCGTAGTAATATACGTTGCCTTTTTTAACGAGTTTCGACGGTTCTGTAACTGTCACACCGTCCCACACATCGCCAGTCGTCGGAATCGCTGGCGGTGTCGCATTTGATGCGGCAGGTTCCGCGCTGACGAACGGCATCATGGCCAGCATCAATACAAGGCTAAGCAGAAAAGCGGATAACCTCTTCATCACAAATCCCCCCTGTTAAAAAGTGGCATAATAAATTGATTATATGTTACCATGTAACTTTGTGCTTTGCAAGATAAGGCACCCATTTTTGCAACATTGCATGGACTTGTTGGTTTTCGTGTTTCTTTCAACACTTTTGGATATTTTGCCTTTCGCTTAACTTAACGGCGCTTTTCACTCCGAAATCGCCGAAAAATATCCACCTGACAAAATGCAAGCGTCTGATTTTTGAAACGTTATCGGAACATGTTGTCTTTTCCCGCCTCGCGTCTTTTTCGCTCTATTCTGCAAAGACGCTCGTTCTAATCTGTATTTCCCGGACTTGTTGAGATTAGCTGCTATACGTCCGCTGTCAAGGCGATTTTTCACGGTCATTAAGGGAACAGACACATTTATTTCTCCGAAAACCGCCGTTTTGACCGCCCAAGACAGGCTTCTGCAAAAAAATGCGTCGAGGGGCGGAAGTCTGAAAACTCCCGCCCCTCATTTTTTTATCATGCCGCTACCCGGTAGACGAAGCCGGGGAAACCCTTGGTTTTCAAATCGCGCTGATCTTGCCGTCCCGGTCTGATTGGGACAGTGTATCTCGCAATGCTTTCGCGCAGCTTGTCGCCGTCCTTTGATTGCGCACGGATAAACTCGCGGCAGAGCATCACCGCCATCTTAAAGTTCACCCGATACGCATATGCACCGTCCTCCGGCTGTCGGACGATGACCTCGCGGCAAGCGCGGCTTGCGTAGTTGAACGCGGTCAGATTAGCGTATATCTCCTGCTCGGCGTATGCGTCGGACTTGCCGTGCAGATTGACCAGCCCCAGCGTGTACTTGAGGTCGCGGAAACTGGTTTCTATCCCCCAGCGCAGGTGATACAGCTCCTTGATGGTTGCAAGGTCTATCGAACGCGGCAGCGAGGTCGCCACGGTTTCAAACTCACCGTTGTCAAGCAGAAAGCGGCAAATCCGAAACTTCATAGGGTAGTAATTGCCGAAGTCCCAGCGCGAGCCGCGCGTCTTTGTGCCGGGCTTTGACTTCTTCGGCACGTTCATGTGGATATACTCGGCGTGTTTCTTATCTTCGTTCGTCTGCGTAATGCAGACAGTGAACGATATGTCGCAGTCGAGCGCCATTTTTGGCAGCTTTGCCACTTCGCGCATGGCGCTTCTGCTACTGCTGTCTTTGATGCGAATGAGGAAATCCGTGTTTGGCTTGGAGAGAAGATGCGCTATGAGGTTGTAACTCTCAAAGCCTCGGTCGCCAATGATGAGCGTCTTTTGGGCGAAGTCGTTGCGCTGTAACATGGTAATCGCCGCGCCGATTTCGTCTTTCTTTGGCTCCGGCTGGATGACGACATCGGCAAAGGTGCGGTTGAGTATGTCGTACAGCGGCGTCACATGGAGCTGATTAACGCCTTTGGGGATGCCGTCGTTGATGACGAACGACGCGGACTTGGCGTTGCGCGGAAGATTGACCGCCGTGCCGTCCACGGCAAAGAGGCGGTAATCTTGGAAAAGGTCTTTGTCCGTGCATGAGGCGTTGAAGTTGTCGAAAACAGCGCGAAACACTTCCGGTGCGATCTGAGCGCGGCGCTGACTGACGGCGGACGCGGTAACTTCAATGCCTGCGGCGTGCAAAACC
>SVKP01000157.1 GCA_015068395.1 Oscillospiraceae bacterium | reverse complement strand
TACAACCTTCTCGGCGAGAAGTCGAAGGAGCTGACGGAGAGCTTCGCGGTCAACTGCGAAAAGAATCTGCGCTTTGAGCGTGACTACGCGCCGTGGTCCGTCGCCATCAACGCGAGCTACGGCGTCGGCAGCGCGGCGATGCTGGGCTTGAGCTGGCTCCTCTATCAGGACGGCACGCTGACGCTCTCCATGTTCATCGGGATGCTGCTGTTCGTGTTTGAGCTGTTCGCGCCGCTCAAGGCGTTCTACTCTCAGGTGGCGCGCCTGACCGTAATGAACGCCTGCCTTGACCGCATTGAGGCGATCTTCGGCGAGCCGGAGCTGGACAACGGCGGAACGGCGTCCGTTCCCGAGCGCGGCGAGGGCGCGGAGATCGAGTTCAGGGACGTGAGCTTCGGCTACAACGAGCGCGAGGTTTTGCGGGACGTTTCCTTCTCTGTGCCAAAGGACAGCATGACCGCTCTGGTCGGGCCGTCCGGCAGCGGCAAGTCCACGATCGCAAATCTGCTCCCGCGCTTCTGGGATGTGCGGAAGGGGCAAGTGCTCCTGCGCGGAAGGAATGTTCGCGACGTGCCGCTCGCCGCGCTCATGGACAACATCAGCATGGTGTTCCAGCGCGTGTATCTCTTTCAGGATACGGTCTACAACAACATCGCCATCGGACGCACGGACGCGACGCGCGAGGAGGTCGAGGAGGCGGCGAGGAAGGCGCGCTGCTACGATTTTATCATGGCGCTGCCCGACGGCTTCGACACCGTGATCGGCGAGGGCGGCGCGAGCCTCTCCGGCGGAGAACAGCAGCGCATTTCCATCGCGCGCTGCATTTTGAAGGACGCACCCATCGTCATTCTGGACGAGGCGACGGCAAGCGTCGATGCGGATAACGAGAGCCACATCCAGGCGGCGATCTCCGAGCTGGTCAGGGGGAAGACGCTGCTGGTGATCGCGCATCGGCTGGGTACCATTGAACGCGCCGACCAAATCCTCGTCGTGGAGGGCGGGCGTATCGTCGAGCGCGGCACGCATGAGGAACTGATGGCGACGAAGGGGCTCTATCGGGACATGGTCGCCAAGCGAAGCGAGATCCGCGCCTTTGCGCGCTGAAAAAGCATTTGGAGGAAAGAAAATGGACAACGATCTCGATCTGAAAGACATAAAAAGAAAACGCAACGATCTGAAAAACAGGAGGCTGCCTATGATGAAAGCAAAATCGACGTCTCTTCTTCTCGCCCTGCTGCTTATGCTGGGTGCCCTAAGTGGCTGCGGCGGCACAGAGTCGGCATCATCCAAAGGCAACGTGCCCGCGGCATCGACGGATGTGCCAGATCTGGCTGCTGACACCGGAGCGAATACGGAGCCTGCCGTGCCTGCTCAAGGAAACGCGGAGGGAGCTGGCTTATTTGCTGGAGGCGCGGGGACAGCGGAAGACCCGTGGCAGATAGCGACAGCTGAACAGATGGATCATATCCGCGACGATCTGACCGCACATTACGTTTTGACCGATGATATCGATCTTTCCAGCTGCGGGAATTGGATGCCGATCGGGACCTTTCAGCCTCTGTCCGACGCACCGGAGGACGCCGAGATCCCACACCCCGATTATGCGTTTACCGGCACGTTTGACGGAGGCGGTCATACCATTTCCAACCTGTCGGTTTCAAGCGAAGCGCCGATGGGCGCGGGCCTTTTCGGCTGCGCGACCGGCACTGAAAACGGCGCTGCGTTCATTGGACACTTTACCTTGAAGAATGTAAATGTATCCGGCTTTTATCTGGTCGGCGGCGCTGTCGGTTTGCAGTTTATGAATTGCCCTGTCGCGGATATTCACTTGGTCGGAGACAATGCCTTGGCTGGTATGCAGGGGATCGGCGGCATTGTCGGAACAGGATTTGACCTGATTTCAGATTGCAGCGCAACCGCCGATATCTCCGTGCTGGGCGACGAAGCCGCCTGTGCGGGACTAATTGCCGGGGGAACTACCATGAGCTCCATTCGGAACTGCGAAGTGGCGGGCGGAAGCATCACCGCTGAGGGCAATGCAACGTGGGGCTTTGGTGCGCTCTGTGGAGCTCCCTGGGGGGCGGCGGAGATCACGGACTGCAAGGTCCGCAGCACCGTGATCACCGTGAGCGGAGAAAACAACCGTCTGGTTGGCGGCTTGATCGGCTTTGGCGGTACCTATGACCCGACCGCGCCCGCGCAGATATCCGGGTGCACGGTCGAAGAAGTGAGCATCATCGTCTCTGAAACGACGGATTCGGTCGGCGGATTGATCGGCGCTGGAAAGGAAATGATGGAAGGCAGTGACGTGTTGTCGTCTTTCGTTGTCAGCGGCTGCACGGTTTCCGGAAGCATCACGGGCGGCGGCGATCACGTGGATACAGTCGTCGGAGACCTGGCCTGCGCGGTATCTGTCGATTGCGAAGGCGGCATGGCAATCACTACCGCGACGTCAGCGGCAGTATAAACCTGCAGAAAAGTTCAAAAAGGACTTGACAAAAGCAAGCGAACGGTGTACTCTATGGAACGGCAAGGGAACACCGTTCGCTTTGTTTATTTTTTAATGCAAGTTAGCTGAAACTAACCGCGGGAGGTGAGTGAGAGAATACGCACAGCGGCGTCTCTCTGACGGGAAGTGTAGGATTTCTATCAGAGAACAGTATCACTGGTGAAAAGCGGAAGCTTTTTATCGGTGAATCGTATAAACTCAAATTGAAAGGACATGGGACAATATGAACAGCGGCAATGCAAGAGAAAACCTTGTGAGCGGAAGCATCGTGAAAACCATGCTTTCGCTGAGCATCCCGGCGATCCTCGGGATGGTCGTTATCGGACTGTATAACTTTATGGACGCGGTATTTGTCGGAAGGATGGTGGGCCCCGAAGCCATGACCGCGGTCAAGGTGTCGTATCCCTTCACGCTGATGAACAGCGGAGTTGCCACGCTGATCGGTACGGGCTCGGCGTCCGTTCTGTCGAGAGCCATCGGGAAAAAGGACCAGGACACGATCGACAAGATCATGGGCAACCTGATCGCGCTGGTTTTGATCCTGTCCGCGCTTATCACGGCGGTCGGCCTTATCTTTACGCAGCCGCTTCTCAGTCTCTCCGGCGCAAAAGGCGAGATCCTTGTCGAAGCAAGCAGATACTTAAAGGTCGTGTTCCTCGGCTCGCTTTTTGTGAACTTTGCGCAGTCCTCCAACATGGTCATGCGCGGTGAAGGAAAGCTGAAAAGCGCAATGCTGATCATGGGCTCCGGCGCGATCCTCAACATCATTCTGGACCCGATCCTCATTCTCGCGTTCGGCAGGGAGAACGGCATCCTCGGCGCGGCAGTGGCGACGATCACAGCACAGCTGTTTCAGGCCGTTCTGGCGCTGAACTACTTTGTGAAAAAGAGCGACAATGTCAGGATCCACCGCATCGGCGTGATCGGCTCTGTCACGGGTCCTGTTTTGAGCGTCGGCGCTTCTGCGATGCTGATGCAGGTCATGTCGATGGTTCAGCAGACGGTGATGTACAACACGGTCGAGCGCTGCGGAGGCGGTTCGTGGCAGACGATCCTCGGGGCGTCGCTCAGCCTGCAGGCGTTTGCGTTCATCCCTCTTTGGGGAATCAGCCAGGGCTATCAGCCCGCGATCGGCACGAATTACGGCGCAAAACAGTTTGACCGCGTCCGCTCCTTTAACAAGGCGTTTATGATCGCGGCGACGATCCTCGCGGCGCTGTTCTACATTCCCATCATGACCGCGCCGAAGGCCATGCTCTCCCTGTTTATCACCGATCCCGCCATCGTCGCGGAGGGCGCGCCGATGTTGAGAGTTCTGTTTGCGCCTTACATCACCTACGGGGTCCTGATCCTTATGATCACATTCTTCCAGGCGATCGGGAAAGGCGGAAACGCCGCGATCCTGACGGTTTTAAGGCAGGCGCTGCTTTTCCTCCCGCTGGTGGTGCTGCTTCCGCGCGTATTTGCCAGAAGCGTTGAGGGCGTGTTTTACGCGCAGCTCTTCACCGACGCGGCTATCCTGCTGCTGGGCGTAATCCTGATGCTCGGCGCGTTCCGAAAGATCCGCGCGGAAGAGAACGCGCTGCCCTCGCAGCGTGAGTACAAGCGCGCGTCATAAAGCGAACCGTTCCGGCGCAGGGCGCTCTTGACAATACCTGACGAACGACATACTCTATGCAAAGCAGGAACGTTTTTCACTTTGCGTATGGGAGGAAATGCTATGATTCGGGATAAGGAGCTGCACCACGGGAACATCGTCGAAGCCGCGACCGCGGAATTCATGGAATACGGCTTTCAGGACGCCTCGATGCGGCGAATCGCCGCGGCGGCGGGGATGAGCGCCTCCGGGCTCTATAAGCACTTTGCCTCCAAGGAGGAGATGTTTTCCGCTTTGGTGGAGCCCGCCTGTCAGGGGCTGATGGCGCTCTTTCGCCAGGAGGCCGACGATCAGAGCCAAAACGTCGGAGCGGGCGATCTGAGCGCATGGGAGACAGGGCAGGACGCGAAGCTCGCGGTTGCCTACGTCTACGATCATTTGGACGCCTTTCGCCTGATCGTCTGCAAATCGCGGGGAACAAGGTATGAAACCTTTCTTCATGATCTGGCGGTGCTGGAGGAGCAGATGACCCTGTCCTTTATGGAGACGCTAAGAAAGCAGGGGGTTCGGCTGAAAGAGTTCAGCGAAAAAGAGCTCCATCTCCTGACCACGACCAACATCAGCGCGGTGTTCCAAACGGTGGAGCACGACTTTACCAGAGAAGAGGCCATGCACTACGCGGATACGCTGGATCGCTTCTTCTCCAAAGCCTGGAAGGAATTTTTCGGATATTGACAATGGTGCCTCATAAAGAATAGACGCTTTTTGCGAAGGATGCGGATAACGCCCTTTCCCTTAGAGAGGGCGTTATCCTACCGCAAGGGGTTAGTCAAAACTAACGCGGAGGTAAAAACGATGGATGAAAAAAACAAACGAAAGAAAGCAAGAAAGCGCGGTGCTCTCAGTTGGGTGATGGAGTTTGCGGGGAGCAGGCGGAGCAGCTATATTGCCAGCGTTCTGCTGGCGATTTTGAGCGTGCTGTCCGGCTTTGCCCCGTACATCTTCATGGCAAACATCGTTCGGGGGCTTTTGGAAAAAACGGCGGACTTCGGCTACTGCCTGACGCAATGCCTGTGGATGGCGCTCTTTTTTGTGCTGGATCGCCTGTTCCACGCGGCGTCCACCACGATGTCGCACAAGGCGACGTTTGAAGTGCTGGCAAACATCCGCCGGAGGCTTACGAAGAAGCTGGCAAGGATGCCGCTGGGGGATGTGCTGGACGAAGCCTCCGGCACCTATAAAAACATCATCGTGGAGCGCGTGGACTCTGTCGAGACGACGCTTGCCCACATGATCCCGGAGGTCACGTCAAACCTGATCATTCCGTTTGTGATCTTCGCCTATATGCTGCGGATCGACTGGCGGCTATCGCTTTTGTCGCTGCTCACCGTTCCCGTCGGGGGCGTATTCTTCATGCTGATGATGAGCGGCAGTCAGGAAAGTTATCAAAACACCGTGGTCAAGACCAAGGCGCTGAACGACACCGCCGTGGAGTACATCGGGGGCATTGAAGTCATCAAGGCGTTCGGCAAGGCAAAGACCAGCTACGAGAAATTCGCCGTTGCGGCAAAGGAGGGCGCGGACTGCTTCGTCGAATGGATGCGCCGCTGCAACGTCTATCAGAACGGGGCTTTGGTGCTGATGCCCGCCACGCTTCTGGCGCTCCTTCCCTTCGGCGTGTCGTATTTTATGAAAGGCTCTGTAACCGCGCCGAGTCTGCTGATGCTGATCATTCTTTCCCTCGGCCTGATTCAGCCGTTTGTCGTGGCGGCAAGCTATATGGACGACGTCTCGAAGATGGGCACCATCATCGGTGAGGTGACGGATATTTTGGATAAACCCGAGCTGATCCGTCCGGAGACCATGACGGAGCAGCCGCAGGGTACGGATATTTGCCTTCGGGATGTGCGTTTTGCCTACAAAGAGGAAGAGGTCCTGCATGGCGTGGACCTTACGATCCGCGAGGGCACTGTCAACGCGCTGGTGGGGCCGTCCGGCTCCGGCAAATCCACCATTGCCAAGCTGATCGCGTCCTTTTGGGACGTGGGCGGAGGCAGCATCACGTTCGGCGGCGTGGATATCCGAAAGATCCCACTGGACGACTATCAGAAGAAGATCGCGTATGTTTCGCAGGACAATTATCTGTTCGATATGAGCGTCATGGAAAACATCCGCCTCGGCGATCCGAACGCAACGGACGAACAGGTGATGGACGCGGCAAAAGCCTGCGGCTGCCACGAGTTTATTCTGGGGCTGGAAAACGGATATCAGACCGTTTGCGGCGGCTCCGGCAGCCATCTGTCCGGCGGCGAGCGGCAGCGGATCTCCATCGCCCGCGCCATGCTGAAAAACGCTCCGATTGTGATTCTGGACGAGGCGACGGCTTATACCGACCCCGAAAATGAGGCTCTGGTGCAGCGAAGCGTCGCAAGGCTGGTACAGGGCAGAACGCTCCTTGTCATCGCGCACAGGCTCTCCACAATCGCTTCCGCCGATCAGATCGTTCTCATTCATGACGGGCACGTGGAGGCAAGCGGAACGCAGGAGGAGCTGCTTACGTCGAGCGAGCTGTACCGCAGGATGTGGCAGGCGCATATCGCGGCGAAGGAGGGAGAAAGCGATGATTAAGACGTTAAAGCTGTTCTTCGATTTCTGCAATCAGGAAGACCGCAATAAATTGTATCTGGCAATCGTTTTGGGCGTCGTAAAGGCTGTTTTCGCCGCGCTGCGCATCACCGCGATCGCCGTCGTCGTGCAGGGGCTGATCGATGGAGAAATGACCATGCGGCATTTTTGGCTGGCGCTTGGGATCATGACCGTCTCTGTTCTCGGACAGTTCCTCATCAATCTGAAAACGACGATGCTCCAGTGCGAAGCGGGGTACCATTCCTGCGCCCACAAGCGTATTGAGATCGCCGAGCATCTGCGTTATCTTCCGATGGGCTTCTTCAACAGGAATTCCCTCGGCGTGATCACAAATGTGACGACGAACACGATGGAATCCCTCGCGGATATCGCGACCCGCATCGTCATGGTGACGACGCAGGGCATTTTGACCACCTTCGTCATTACCTGCTTTGTCTTCGCTTTTGACTGGCGCATCGGTCTGGCGCTGACGGTCGGCATTGCCCTCTATACGCTTTTCAATGCCGCTATGCAGAGTGCCACCCGGCCTGTCGCCCCAAGGAAGCACCGCGCGGATGAAGATCTGGTGGCGCAGGTGATCGAGTATGTGCAGGGCATCGCCGAGGTCAAAAACTATTCTATGACTGATGATACGGCGAAGAAGCTGGATGCCGCCATCACGGAAAAGCAGGCGGGAGATACCCGGCTGGAGTACGCCGTGATCCCGTGGGTGACCATGCAGAACGTCGCAACAAAAATGACGGGCGTCGTTATGTGCGTCCTGAGCCTGAAATTTTACTTTGCGGGGACGATGCAGCTTCTCTTCTGCATCATGATGATGATTTCGGCGTTTATGGTATATGAGAGTCTGGATTCCATGAGCGCATGGACCGCGCTTCTCAGAAACATTCGGATCTCCGTTACGAAGACAAAAGAAATCCTGGATATGCCGCCCATGGATATCGACGGTGCGGACCTCACGCCAGAAAGACGGGACATTGAACTGAAAAACGTCGGATTTTCCTATGACAAACGAAAAATCATCGACGGTGTGAGCCTTCGGATCCCCGAGAAGACCACCACTGCTTTCGTGGGGCCGTCCGGCGGCGGCAAGACGACGCTGTGCCACTTGATGGCGCGTTTCTGGGATGTGCAGAGCGGCGAGGTGCTGCTGGGCGGAAGAAATGTGAAGGATTACAGCTTTGATTCCCTGATGAAGAATTTCAGTTTTGTATTCCAAAACGTCTATCTCTTTGAGGATACAGTTGCCAACAACATCCGCTTCGGCGAGCCGGAGGCACCCATGGAGCGCGTGATCGAGGCGGCGAAAAAGGCGAGGTGCCACGACTTTATCCAGTCCCTCCCGAACGGGTACGACACAGTCATCGGCGAGGGCGGCACCAGCCTGTCCGGCGGCGAAAAGCAAAGAATATCCATTGCCCGCGCCATCATGAAGGACGCGCCCATCATCATTCTGGACGAGGCGACCGCGAACGTGGACCCGGAGAACGAGACGGAGCTGACCGCCGCGATTGAAGCGCTGACGAAAGAGAAGACGATCATCATGATCGCCCACCGCCTGAAAACCGTCCGTCATGCCGACCAGATTTTTGTGATCGACAACGGGCACATCGCGGAAAAGGGTACGCATGAGGAACTGATGAAACAGGACGGCATCTATAAAACCTTTGTGGAGGGCCGCCGGGAGGCGGCATCCTGGAAGCTTACGGCTTCCGTTTGACGATTCAAAAAACTGTGGCAAATCGAAACAATTTTATTTTGGAGGGAGAAACGCATCATGGATTTGAAATTCGGCGACATTCAGGAAACGGCGCTCATCACGCTCGCCATCCGCTCCAGCGAGACCGCGCGCCCCAACGCGAGGATCAGGGACGAAAAGGCGAAGGAGATCATCGACACGCTTGGCGTGGATGTCAGCAAGTTCGACCCGTTTCTGTCCCACGAGGGCGTGGTAGCGCGGACCATCATGTTTCGGGAGAAGCTGGCGGAGCTGCTCAGGCGCTACCCGGACGCGGTCTGCGTCAACCTCGGCTGCGGCTTTGACGACAAGTTCTCACAGGTCGATAATGGGAAACTGCAATGGTTCGACGTGGATTTGCCGGATCAGATCGCCGTTCGCCGTAAGGTTTTCGAGGATCGCGAGCGCTGCGTCATGCTGGACGGCAGCGCGCTGGACGGCACGTGGACGGAGCGGCTTCCAAAGGCGGAGATGAAGCTCATCGTGATGGAGGGCGTTTTGGAGTATTTCTCCAAAGAACAGGTGAAGACCTGCCTCAATATGCTGTGCGACAGCTTTGCGCACGGGTATCTGCTCGCGGAGCTGCATTCTCCGTTCCTCGAAAAGCATGGTAAGCAGCACGACGCCGTCAGGCACACGAACGCGACCTTCGGCTGGGGTACGAAGTCCGGGCAGGAATTTCTGGCGCTGGAGCCGCGCATGAAGCTGGTCTCCGAGCGGAGCTTCAACGAGGAAATGAAAAAGTATTCCATCCGCGGAAAGCTGTTCGCCGTCATCGGGAAAAACATCAACAACCGTCTCGCCGTGTTCCAGTGGTGAAAAACCGCGCCGGAGGTTTGAGCCTCCGGCGCGGCTTTCGCAGCGCGGACAATTTGTTTTTGGCAAACGCTCAGAAGAACAGCGACGCGACGTGGTAGACGATGCAGGAGAGGATCAGCGCGCCGCCGAAGTAGAAGCCCGCCACGCGCGCCGTCCACTTGATCGAATGGGATTCGCGGTAGGTCGTACTCAGCGCCATGACGCAGGGAAGATTGAACGTGCAGGCGAACATGAACGCGAGCGCCTCGGGCTTGGAGATGGCCTGCGTCATGCTCAGCGCCAGCGCGGCGTTGTCCTGTACGGCGGAGCCTGAACGGAAGGTCGCGTCCAGCAGGCTGCTCTGACCGACGAACGCCGCGTTCAGCACGCCCAGCACCGCTTCCTTGGCAAATGCGGAGCTAAGGAAGCCCATGAAGGTCTGCCAGCCGAGGCCGAAGAAGCGCGTCACCGGCTCGATGGCGGTGCCGACGCGGTAGAGCAGGCTGTCCTGAATGCTGCCGCTGCCGCTGAAGGACAGCGCCCAGAAGAGAAGCGACACCAGCGTGACCGTACCGAGCGCGCGGCGGAAGATGTCCCACGCTTTCAAAAACGCTTCCTTGAGGATGTGCTTCCAGTGCGCCTTGTGGTAGGGCGGCAGCTCCATGATCATGCCGCTGCGGCTGTCCTTCGGCGCGAGCGTGCGCCCGAAGATCTTTGAGACGATCCACATCATCAGCACCATGTAGCACAGGACGAACAGACAGACCAGCAGCGTGCCGCCGGCGGGGAAGAACATGCCGGAAACCACGGGGATCACCGCCCAGATGGACGCGCAGGGCACCGCCCAGACGACCGCCATCGCCAGCATCCGCTGCCCCCAGTTGTCCATGACGCGGGTCCCGCAGGTGCCGCCGATGGTGCAGCCGAAGCCCATCAGCACGGGGCAGATCGCCTTGCCCTGCAGGCCCAGCTTTGAGAGCACGCCGTCAAACTGGTAGGCGGCGCGGGCAAGAAAGCCGATCTCCTCCAGAAAACCGAAGACGAGGTTGACGCCGAAGACGAAGCTCGCCATGGAGATGGAGAAATACAGGACGTTCGGCAGCATCACGCTGAAGATCGAGACCAGCCAGGGATGCACGTTCCAGCCGTTCAGCAGCGTGGAGATTGGCGCATTAAGCAGCTGCGGGATCATCTGCGCGACGCCCATGAACGGGATGCAGATCATCATGGCAACAAGGAAAGCAGCCAAAACGACCCCGAGGCAGAGAAACTTACCCTTGACGGGGCTGGTGGCGAGGCGGTCGAACTTCGAGAGCTTGTAGTCCGGCGCGGCGGTGTGCGTGACGCCTTCCAACATTTCAGCGACCCACTTATACTTTGCCTCGCTCTGCGCCATGGCGTCCGCCTTTTCGTCCAACGCGGGCGCCGTTCGGATCGTGTGCGGGGCGCTCAGCTCGGCGGTGAGCAGCGTGCGCAGCTCGTCATAGCCCTTGTTCTCCGCCGCGGTGAAGGGCAGGACGGGAACGCCGAGCCGCTCGGAGAGCAGTTTCGCGTCGATTTCCTTTTTCTGCGCCTTTGCCACGTCCATCATGTTCAGGAGCACCACGGCGGGCTTTTGCAGCAGCGCGAACTCCGCAACCATGAACATGCTGCGCTCCAGCTGCGAGGCGTCCACGAGGATGCACGTCAGATCCGATTGGCGCATTTTGATGAACGCCGCGGTGATCAGCTCCTCGTCCGAGTTGCCGGAGAGCCCATAGCTGCCGGGCAGGTCGGTCACGGTATAGCGTGTGCCGTTGTAGGTGTAGTAACCGTCGTTGCGCTCGACGGTCTTGCCCGGCCAGTTGCCGACGTGCTGGCGCGAGCCGGTCAGCGCGTTGTAGACGGTGGATTTGCCGGAGTTCGGCTGCCCCAGAAGGGCGATCCTCGTGTTCGTCATACCGCCACCTCGATTCGTTCGGCGTCGGCGCGGTTAAGCGCGATGAGCGTTTCCCGGCAGTAGAGCAGCACGGGCATTTTTCTGTCGTTGCGCACGGTCTGGAAGGCGGTACCCTCCGTGATCCCGATGGACGTGACGCGGTTGATGAAATGCGCGTCCCCCAGGATGCGCCGCACCGTGCCGTGCGCGTCCGCCTTGGTTTCAGCCAGCTTCATGTGATTTTCCCTCTTTCTTTTTATTGGTGCAGCCGCAGCCGCATTGCGAACAGCCGCAGCCGCAGGATCTACCCTCTTTCAGCTTGCCGCGCAGCGCGAGGAAAACGATCAGCGCAAGCACAAGCAGAGCCAGGATCGTACCGGCGTTATCGACGAACCAAGCCATAAAATCCCTCCCTTGGGGTTAGCGTAAACTAACTTCACACCGAAAAGATTGCCCCACAACTGTGAGGCGCTTGTGTTAGCATAAACTTACGCCGAGGATTGCGAAATGTCAAGATGTTTTTTCGGTTGAAAAGCAGCGCCATTGCAGCGCCGTCCAGAATCGTTCTCGTCCAGTTCATTTGATTTCCTCCACCTAAGAATAGTACCTCCTGTGCGTCAGTCCGCGGCTTTTTTTACCACATGGAAATCGCAGCAGTCGTCTCCGGCGCCCAGCGTCTTTGTCCGAAGCAGCTTTCCGCCCTTGTATTCGATGGTCGGATAGTCCATCACGCACATATGCGGCATCAGGAACATCAGATCCTCCTGCTTTGCAATCTTGCAGACGCCGCATTCCCGGTGCGTCACATAGTATTCCGGGACGGACAGGTCATAGGAGAAATCGAAGACCCAGTCCATCGGATATTCCTTCTTTTTTGACCGCTCCGCGCCGCGCACGTACTTGTCGATCTCCGCCGGGTCGAAGCAGTTCTTGCCCTTGTAGAACTTCTTCATCGTCTCGCTTTTGCACAGGGCGTCGATCATGCCGTCGAAGACGTCCATCGAAATATGCTCCGGATCGGCCTTGTAATAGGCGAAGCCGAAGCAGGCGAGGTACATCACCGGGGCAAACATATTCTCCTTCATCGAACCGACGGAGGGTGTTCTTTCTACCATGGCACTGTACTCTTTCCTCTGCTTTTTCCTGAACTCCCGGATATCCAGCTCCGGGAGAGTCTTTGCCGTATAGTCATAGACGGTCTTGCCGATCATTGCGGGAAGCAGCCTTCCCATCACGCCAAGCTTCATGCAGTTCTCCTCTTCATTTTAGAATGATTCATCCTTCTCCGGCAGAGTGATCCATTTCCGCTGCCTGTGGGCATAAAACGCGTTTGCCCAGAGCCAGATAAACGGCGTTATCCAGCCCGCCCGGATCTCGACCCGATCCGTGTACCTTAGCACTGGGCAGATGGCCTTTCCCTGCAGGCCCAGCCGGGAGAGAATAGCGTCAAACTGATAGGCCGCCCGCGCGAGGAAAACGATCAGCGCAAGCACAAGCAGAGCCAGGATCGTACCGGCGTTATCGATGAGCCATGCCATAAAAGCCCTCCCTTGGGGGTTAGCGCAAACTAACTTCATGCCGAAAAGATTGCCCCACAACTGTGAGGCGCTTGTGTTAGCATAAACTTACACCGAGGCCTGCGAAATGTCAAGATGTTTTTCGAATGAAGCCGTGAGATACTGCTTGACAAATCGCACAAGTTAGTGTAATCTAACAACCGAGGGACAAAGCCCTATATTTTTTGCATCGAGGTTAGCAAGAGCTAACTATATAATTTGCTAAACCGTTTCGGGGAGGAAACTATGGAACGATACGACGTCAGCATGCCCATCACGTTCAAAAAGGGCTATTACCGCTTCTGTCCACAGGACAACTTCAACTTCCAGCTCAACCGCGTCATCATGTGGGACGGCGGACGCAAGGAGGACATCGACAAGATCGGCGCGGGTATCGTCAGCAGCGAGGCGTGGGTTCGCGGGATGAAACAGCTCGCGGAGGAGGCGCGCGCCGAGGGGCGCACGGAAAATGAGATCGCCTACCGCCGCATGACCGAGTTTTTCATGTATGACAGCGACCCCGACAAGAAGACGACCTACGAGGAAGCCGCCGCGCTCTTCTACGAGTATTACGGCGACTACTTCGACAAGGGGATCGTCACACGAACGGAGGTGCCCTACGGCGGCGGGTATCTGCCGGTTATGTCGGTCAAGGCAAAGAGCGGAAAGCCGATCGATGCCATTCTGCTCCACGGCGGGAACGACAGCTATTTCGAGGAGTTCTTCTTCGCCATGCTCTATTTCGCGGAGCGCGGCTTCGACGTGTATCTCTATGAGGGTCCCGGACAGGGCGGCGTGCTGCGCGTGCAGGGCATGAAGTTCGACTATCGGTGGGAAAAGCCGACAAAGGCTGTGCTGGACTTCTTCGACATCAAGGAGGCGACGATCATCGGCGCGTCGCTCGGCGGGTATCTCGCGCCGCGCGCGGCGGCGTTCGAGCCGCGGATCAAACGCGTTGTGGGCTGGTCGATCTTCCCGGACTTCTTCGACGTGGTGATCGCCGACCACCCCGGCGCGATGCGCTCCGCCATCGGCGGGGTGTTCAAGCTTGGCCTCGGAAGGGCAATGAACGGGCTTTACGACAAGATGATGGAAAAGGACGAGTTGATCCGCTGGAACCTCCTGCACGGCATGTACGCCTACGACGCGAAGACGCCGGACGAGTACATTCAGCGCATCCGCAAGTTCACGCTTAAGGGCATTGCGCACCGCATCACGCAGGATGTGCTGATCCTCGGTGCGCGGGAGGACCACTTCATCATGCCGAAGCTGTTCCACGAGGAATACGATTTGCTGAAAAACGTGCGCTCGCTGACGCTGAGCCTCATGACCGACCGGCAGGACGCCGGCGCGCACTGCAACGTCGGCAACACGAAGCTGGCGCTCGATACGATGGCGGATTGGATCGAGCAGAGGAAGCGCGAGGAAAAGGTTTGACACAATAAGGGCGGTGTGCTATGTTTAAGGCTATCGAAAGCTCGCTGCAAACAGCGAAGGAAAAACTGCGACGAGGGGGCGGTACCATGGTGCTGCAGGAATCCGGCGAGATGTATTTGGAGACGATCTATGTGCTCTCTCAAAAGAGCGATTACGTCCGCTCCATCGACGTCGGGGAAGAACTGAACTTCTCGCGCCCGAGCGTCAGCCGCGCCATCCACATTCTGGAGGAGGGCGGCTTCCTGACCATCGGGCAGGGCGGCGCGCTTCGCCTGACGGACGCCGGCAGGGAATATGCCGAGAAGATCTATGAGCGGCACACCATCCTGACCAAGTGCTTCGTCGCGCTCGGCGTGGATCACGACGTCGCCGTGAACGACGCCTGCCGCATCGAGCACATCATCAGCGACGAGTGCTTCGCCGCGATCAAAAAGCACTTTCATACGATGGGCGGCAACGCCGCTCAGCCGGTTATGGCAAAGTAACAAAAACTTTATAACCCACTTGACAAATTAGCTCTCACTAACTATAATGCAGATAGTTAGCGAGAGCTAATTTCCTTTTTGGCGTGTTGTTAGCGAAAACGAACGGAGAAAGAAGGTCGTTTATGATGCCGTTGATTCTGGCGGATTCCGGTTCGGAGAACATCGTGCGCAAGGTCGGAGGCACGGCGGAGGTCAAGCAGCATTTGGCTGATTTGGGGTTCAACGTGGGAACACCCGTGACGGTCGTTGCCGCGATCGGCGGGAACGTCATCGTCAAGGTCAAGGAGTCCCGCGTGGCAATCAGCCGCGAGATGGCACAAAAAATCATGGTGTAAGAAAATCGCGATAGAAGGAGGAAGAGAAGCATGACGACGAATCTGAGAGAGGTCAAGATCGGCAATACCTGCAAGGTGGTCAAGCTCCACGGCGAGGGCGCGGTCAAGCGCCGCATCATGGACATGGGCATCACGAAAGGCGTCGAGGTCTACGTCCGCAAGGTGGCGCCCTTGGGCGACCCCATCGAGCTGACCGTGCGCGGCTACGAGCTGAGCATCCGCAAGGCGGACGCCGAGACGGTCGAAGTGGAAATCTGATAAGACCTTTTATTTTTTGATGTGCGGTTAGTTGAGACTAATCGGAAGGGAGAAGATCATGGAATACAAAATTGCCCTTGCGGGCAACCCGAACAGCGGGAAGACGACGCTCTTCAACGCGCTGACCGGCTCGAACCAGTTCGTCGGCAACTGGCCGGGCGTCACGGTCGAGAAGAAGGAGGGCAAGC
>SVKP01000156.1 GCA_015068395.1 Oscillospiraceae bacterium | reverse complement strand
AGTGCTGACGCTGGAAGAATTATTGGAGCGCACCAGCTTCCGGGCGTATGAACATATGCCATTATTCATGCGAATGGGATTTGCAATTGGATTGTTTGAGAAGAACACACTCTATTCCGTGGAATAATGACTCAGGGGGACGGACATACACGAAAACAAAGAATATCCTACCATACGATTCGGGATTTGTATAGTCACAAAAACTGTCGTTGGCGTCTGATTTTTTCCCTTGCAAGGAAAGCGCGTCTATTCGCAAGAAGCTCTGAAACCATATGATTTCAGAGCTTCTTCTTTCTATTTGTCGGAAAAGGGCAAGAAGGGTGAAGTCGTTCGTTCCCGTTCGATGATCTCGGCCCGTCTTAAATCAAAGATGGCAATCCTCTTGTCTTCATAATGAATTGGAACAGAATGAATAGAAACAAAGGGCGGTTCATAGAGATATTCGTACCATTTTTTCTCGGTTTCGAACGTTGGGAAGTGAATTTACCTTGACCAATTGAGCTTGCTTCTTTGCGGATGCGAACCAATCGTTTCCGGCCGTGCGGTGAAAGGCAGTTTTCTGCCAAACTGTTTTAGATAATAAAATTGCAAAAGCACCGTGAAATTTGCATTTCACGGTGCTTTTCTGGTGGACCTGAAGGGATTCGAACCCACGACCTTACGGATGCGAACCGTACGCTCTCCCAACTGAGCTACAGGCCCATATTCACTTCGCTGTTTTTGTCAGCTGAAATAAGATACCACACTATTTCTCATTTGTAAAGCCCTAATTTTAAAAAAAGCAAAAAATTTATGTTGCATCTTCCGAGGTCTTATAGTAGAATACTGTTTGCATCCTCCGCATACAGCTGCGGAACCGGTCTTGCGCGATGGATACCCGCGAACCATGTCAGGCGGGGAACCGAGCAGCATTAAGCGGGACCATTCATGCGCCGCAAGGACGCCGGTTCCGTAGCTGTATGCGGGGGAGCATTGTGTTTTAACGAACTTTCAGCAAAGGGGGAATGCGCTCTTGTATCAGGCGCTTTACCGTAAATGGAGGCCCAAGACCTTCTCCGACGTCGTCGGGCAGGAGCATATCACCTCCACGCTCAAGCGTCAGGTCGCGGAGGGACGGTTGAGCCACGCCTACCTGTTCACGGGCACGCGCGGCACGGGCAAGACCACCTGCGCGAAGATCCTCGCCAAGGCGGTCAACTGCGAAAACCCGCAGGACGGCGACCCCTGCAACGCCTGCCCCTCCTGCCTCGGCATCGAGTCGGGCGCGTTTCTGGACGTGACGGAGCTGGACGCCGCCTCCAACAACGGCGTGGACAACGTGCGCGCCCTGCGGGACGAGGCGATCTACTCCCCCGCGCAGGTCAAAAAGCGCGTCTATATCATCGACGAGGTGCACATGCTCACACCCGCGGCGTTCAACGCGCTGCTCAAAATTCTGGAGGAGCCGCCCGAGCACCTGATGTTCATTCTCGCGACCACGGAGCTGCACAAGGTCCTGCCCACCATACTCTCCCGCTGCCAGCGCTTCGCCTTCCGCCGCATCCTGCCCCGCGACATCGAGGCGCGGCTTGCGTATGTTGCCAGGGCGGAGGGCATCGACCTGAAAAGCGACGGCGCGGAGCTGCTCTCGCGGCTCTCCGACGGCGCGATGCGCGACGCGCTGAGCCTGCTGGACCAGTGCGCCTCCACTGGCGGCAGCATCGGCGCGCAGGAGGTTCTGGAAACGCTCGGCCTCGCCGGGAACGTGCAGACCGCACAGCTGCTCGGCTTCATCCTGCGGCGCGATGCCAAGGCGGCGCTGCTGCTGCTCAACCAGCTCTACTCCGGCGGAAAGGACGTGGGCGCGGTGCTCGGCGAGCTGTCCACGCTCGCGCGGGACCTGCTGATCTCCGCCACCGCGCCCGAGGGCGGCGCGGCGCTGCTCTCCGGCGGATACGACGACAAGACGCTGCGCGCACTCCAAAAGGAGTCCTCGAACGCGCGCCTGATCCAAATCTGCACCATATTGCAGGAGACCTCGGCGGCAATGCAGTTCAGCGTCAACCGCCGCACAGACGCCGAGCTCTGCCTGCTGCGGCTGTGCGACGAATCGCTCTCCGGCGACCTGACGGCGCTCTGCGCCCGCGTTTCGAGGCTGGAGGAGCTGCTCTCCGCAGGCGCCGCCTATCGCGCGGCAGCGGCAAGCGCGCCCGCGCCGACGCCCGCGCCCATGCCGGAGCCTGTCGCAGAATCTGCGCCGGAGCCTGAGGCGCCGCCGTGGGAGGACGAGGACGCGCCCCCGCCCTACGGCGAGCTCGTGGAAGCGCCCGTGCCAGAGCCCGTATCGGAGCCGGAGCCCGTCGCGGCGCCTGTGCCGGAGGCTTCTGCCCAGGCGGAGCCCGCAGCCGAACCCGTCCCCGCGCCCGAAGCGAAGCATGAAGGCGCGCCCGCGCCCACGGGGGACGATCTCAGCCTGTACGCGGGGCTGATGGAAAACTACAAGAACCGCCTGCCCGTGCACGTGCGCGCGTTCGTCGGCATGACGAAGGGCGTTTTTGCGGACGGCGTGCTGACCGTTTACTGCGGTTCCGACCAGACCCAGCACATGCTGGAGCAGTTCAACGCCGCCGCCGTGCTCTCCGAGGTCACGGCAGAGGCGGTGGGCGGCCCGGTCAACGTGCGCTACGTCCCCGGCGAGCCGGAGGGCGTGCCCCACGACAAGATGCAGGACCTCCTGCAAATCGGCAGCGCATTCAGTAAATTTAAGACGAAATAATACAGGGAGGATATTACCATGGCAAAGGGTTACAGCGCAAGACGCGGCTTTTCCAACGGCAACGGCGCGTCGATGAAGCAGCAGAACATGCAGCAGCAGTTGATGAAGATGCAGGAGGACATGGCGAAGAAGCAGCAGGAGGTGGAGGAGAAGTCCTTCACCGCGAGCGTCGGCGGCGGCGCGGTGACGGCGACGGTGAGCGGCAAGAAGGAGCTGACCGCGCTGGTCATCAAGCCCGAGGCGGTGGACCCCGAGGACGTGGAGATGCTTCAGGACATGATCGTCTCCGCGGTCAACGAGGGCCTGCGCCAGGCGGAGGAAGCGATGAACGCCGGCATGAACGCCTTCACCAGCGGCCTCGGTCTCGGCGGGCTGGGCATTCCCGGACTGTAAAATATTCCCACCTCCGATGAGGTGGGAATATTTTTAGCCATGATTCGTTTTCCTTACATCTTCTCCGGCGCGCTGACGCCCAGGATGCCGAGGCCGTTGCGCAGCACCTGGCGCGTCGCCTCCGCGAGCTTGAGGCGCACTGCGGCGACGTCCGCCGCCTCGCCCTTGATGCGGCAGTTGTTGTAGAAGCTGTGGAACGCGCCCGAGAGCGACATCAGATAGCGGTTGATATAGCTCGGGTCATAGTCGCGGGCGGCGGCGCGGATCTCGTCCGGGAAGCGCGAGAGCTCCTTGATAAGCGCGCGCTCCTGCTCGCCCGAGGCGAGCGAGATGTCCACCTGGTCCGCCGCAGGCACGGCGACGCCCTCGTCCGCAAGCGTCTTGATGAGGCTGCAAATGCGTGCGTGGGCGTACTGCACGGAGTAGACCGGGTTCTCGTTGTCCTCTCGCACGGCACGACCGAGGTCGAACTCCATCTGCGTGTCGGGCTTGGTGTTAAAGTACCAGCGGCAGGCGTCCACGGGGACCTCGTCGAGCAGGTCGGCGAGCGAGATGGTCTTGCCCGTGCGCTTGGACATGCGCACCGCCTCGCCGTCGCGCACGAGCTTGACGAGCTGCATCAGCACGATGTCGAGCCGGTGGGTGCCGTCCAGCCCCAGCGCGTCCACCGCGCCCTTGAGGCGGGCGACATGGCCGTGATGGTCCGCGCCCCAGATGTTGATGACCTTGTCGAAGCCGCGCTCTCCGAACTTATTGCGGTGGTAGGCAATGTCGGAGGCAAAGTAGGTGTAAAAGCCGTTCGCGCGGCGCAGCACGTCGTCCTTGAGGTCAAGCTTGTCGATCTGTTCGTCGGTCTTGCCCTCTTTTTTCATGTTCTCGCGCATGATCTCCGCCGTCTTGAGCCAGAGCGCGCCGTCCTTCTCATAGGTGAAGCCGCGCTCGGTCAGAAACGCCATCGCCTCGGGCACTGCGCCGCTGTCGTAGAGCGAGGACTCGAAGAACCACTCGTCAAACCGGATGCCGTAGCGCTCGAGGTCGCTCTTCATCTTCGGGATGTTCGCGTCCAGACCGAAGCGCGCCATGTCCTCGTGGCGCTTCGCCTCGTCCACGTTTACATAACTATCGCCATGCTTGTCGTAGAACGCCTGCGCCAGCTCGCGGATATCCTCGCCGTGGTAGCCGTCCTCCGGGAACTCGACCGCGTCCTCGCCCTGAATGATCTGGAAATAGCGCGCCTCGATGCTCTTGGCAAACTTCTCAATTTGGTTGCCCGCGTCGTTTACATAAAATTCTCTCCAGACCTCCGCGCCGGACCAGTCCAGCACGCTTGAGAGCGTGTCGCCCAGCACGCCGCCGCGGGCATTGCCCATGTGCATGGGGCCCGTAGGGTTGGCGGAGACGAACTCGACCATGTATTTCTTGCCCTTGAGCATGTCGCCGCGGCCGTAGGCATCCTTCTCCGCGTCGACGGCGGCAAGCGTGTCGGCATACCACTTATCGCCGAGGCGGAAGTTGAGGAAGCCGGGGCCTGCGATCTCGACGCCGGTGAAGAAGGTGCCCGCAAAGTCCATCTTGCCGGTCAGCGCCTGCGCGACGTCGCGCGGGCTCTTGCGCATCGCCTTCGCGGCGGCGAGGCAGAAGGTCGTCGTATAATCGCCGTTGGCGGTGTCCTTGGGGATCTCCACCGCGACGGGCGTCTCCACGCCCGCGGGCAGCAGGCCCTCCGCCGCGGCGGCGGCATAGGCGTCCTTCGTCAGTTTCACGATCTGGTCTTTCGCGCTTTGGATCATATTCATGAAAAAACTCACCTCGGATTCAAAAAATTACTTGCGCAGTATTTTAACACATTGAAAAAAGCGGCGCAATAGCTTATGATAAGAAAAAGGCAGAATTCCGGCGGAAAAGAGGGTGGTCATCTTGGAACAGACGCATTGGTACAAGGACAGGGTATTTTATCAGATCTGGCCCCGAAGCTTTTGCGACGGGAACGGAGACGGCGTGGGCGACCTGCTGGGCGTGTACGAGAAGCTGGACTACATCCACGACCTCGGCTGTGACGGGATCTGGTTCTCGCCGCTCTACCCCTCCCCCGGCGTGGACTGCGGGTACGACATCTCCAACTATCTGGACATCGACTCGCTTTACGGGGGCATGGAGGCGTTTCGCAAGGTGCTCGACGGCGCGCACGAGCGGGGCATGAAGGTCATCATGGACCTCGTGGTCAACCACACGAGCGACGAGCACGAGTGGTTCCAGAAGTCGCGGCGGCGCATCGAGCCCTACACTGACTATTACATCTGGCGGCCCCAGCGCCTCGGCGGTAAGCTGCCCAACAACTGGGACAGCGTGTTCGAGGGCAAGGCGTGGCAGTGGGACGAGGTGCGCAAGGAGTATTATCTGCACCTCTTTGCGATTCGTCAACCCGATTTGAACATGGACAACCCCCTTGTGCGGCAGGAGGTCAAGCGCATCATGCGCTTCTGGCTGGAGCTGGGGGTCGACGGCTTCCGCGAGGACGTCATCACGTTCATCTCCAAGCGCGACGGGCTGCCCAATGACTACTTTATGCCCACCGTGCGCGGCATCAAGCACTACAACCATGGCCCGCGCGTGCACCAGTACCTTGAGGAGTTCAAGCGCGACGCGCTGAGCCGGTACGACTGCTTCACGATCGGCGAGGCGCCGCTGGTCGCCCCCGCCAAGGCGCTGGACTACATCAACGAGAAGGACGGCCAGCTCAACACGATGATCCAGTTCCAGTGCATGAACGCGGACTGCTTCCTCGTGGACTATGCCGTGCTCCCCTTCTCCGCCCGGCGGCTCAAGCGCGCGTTCGACCAGTGGCAGGAGAAGCTTCAGGGCAAGGCGTGGAACATGCTCTACCTCGAGAACCACGACCATCCGCGCGTCATCTCCCGCTACGGCAGCGAAAAATACCGTGCCGAAAGCGGCAAGATGCTTGCGGCGGCGTATCTCTTCCAGCAGGGCACGCCCTTCATCTATCAGGGGCAGGAGATCGGCATGGTCAACTGGCGGCCGAAGCACGCCTCGGAGTATGAGGACGTGCAGACGCGCTGGCACTATGAAAACTGGTTCGCGGACGTCCTGAGCGACGAGACGCGCCTCAAGTGGTGCCACCGCGCCTCCCGCGACAGCGCGCGCACGCCGATGCAGTGGAGCGCGGAGAAAAACGCGGGCTTCACCACCGCCGACAAGCCCTGGTTCTCGATCAACGAGAACTACCGGGAGGTCAACGTCGCCGCGCAGGAGAAGGGCCCGGATTCCGTACTGCAATTCTATCGGAAAGCGATCGCGATTCGCAAGAGACTCAGAGTGGTCCGGGACGGGACCTATGTCGACCATCAAAAGCTCTCCGGGAGCCTGTTCGTGTACTCCCGGACGCTGGGCAGCGAGCGGCTGCTGGTGGTCTGCTCCTTTGTGGAACGCCCCGTCCGCTTCCGCGCGCCGCGCGGCTTCGACCTTGCGCACGGCGAGCTGCTGCTGAAGAATTACGGCTCCGAGCTCTCCGGCAATGGATTTACCACGAAACCCTACGAGTGCAGAGTCTATCATTTTACATAATGCTAAAAAATAGACAGAAAGATGCCGTAAGTCTCTTGACAGAACGGCATCTTTTTGTTATCTTTAAGTCAACAGAATAAATAGGAGGGGGAACCAATCACCATGACGCTGCAGTCGACTCCAAACCCGCCCGTACCACGCCAAAAGATCTGGACCGTCGTCTATACGGACGCAGAAACCGAGTGCTTTGAGATCCGCACGCTCCCCGAGGACAGCGACGAGGGCTATGTCACGCTGTACCACAAGGAGTACACCGCCGGCACCACCTTCGGCGACTTTCTTGAGGTCGACCTCTCGATTTGGGACCAGATGCTGCCGAAAATCCGCGAAGCCGTTCAGTCTATCAATGAAGGCCGCTACCTCAAAAAGAGCTTCAACACCATCTTCTACTGCACGCTCTACTGGCTGGACCAAAGCGCGTTCTTCGCGCCCTTTGCCGCCGCGCTCCAGCGCCTGCACATCATCCACGGCGTGGGCGACCTGATCTCGCTGGACGAGTGCTGCGAGCAGATGGCATATTACAAGGATTTGCAGGGCTATCTGAGCGACCTTGCCGATCAGGTGTTCACCGCCAGCGAGTCAGAAAGCACCGCGCAGCGCTATTTCCTGCTGCAAAAGCAGGTGGGTGAGGACTCCTATCCCTCCTTTACCTTTGAGTCTGTCCACTATCAGGCTCTGCCGCGCGACATCGGCGGCCTCTACCCCTACGACGAGTTTTTGGAGGAAGAGGAGCAGCACAGCAACCACATGATCGCCACCGAGGCGATTGAGACCGAGGACCCCGAGCCCTTCGCCGAATTTCTGCTCTACCGCTATCTGCGCGAGGATCTGCACATGCGCAAGTGCAAGTATTGCTCGCGCTGGTTTGCGACGCTGGGCCACACCAAGCTCGAATACTGCGACCGCCTGATTGAGAACTCCACCAAGACCTGCCGCGAGATGGGCTCGCTGCGGCTCTACGAGCAGCGCAAGATGGAGGACCCCGCGATTCGCGAGTACAAGCGCTCCTACAAGACGCACAACGCCCGCATCCGCTACGGGTTGATGACCCGCGACGAGTTCACCGCGTGGTCGCTTGAGGCCCGTGCCAAGCGGGACGCATGCAGCGCCGGCGAGCTGCCGCTGGAGGAGTTCGTCGAGTGGCTCAACAGCGACAAGCCGCAAAGATAATCGGTCTCTCGGTTTGTCAACCATTAGTTTTCCCATATTTACCATAGTTTATTCCCGAGAGTGCGGAGGATGAGCGACACGCCATTTTCCGCGCTCTTATTTTGTTCTCTACTCGCCGGAGACGGCTTTCCAAACGCGAATTAATTAATTAGGGGTATTTACTAAACTGAAATAAATTAATTAAATTGGTCAAAAGTATATTGACTTCAATCTAATGTTCTGCTACAGTATCCTTGAAAATAAACAAATATCAGCGATTCAGTCTTCACTTTTTTAGGAATATCTCTTAAATTAACAGAGATAATTAATCAAACGAAAGGATGGCAGCGGAATGAGAAAACACAGAAGGATCGTGGCGGCATGGGGGCTTGTGCTCTGTATGGTCCTCTCGCTCGTATCGACGGCTTTTGCCGCGAACGACATCGAGGGGCACGAAGCGCAGGCGGCGCTCGAATGGTTTTGCGGGAAGGGATACCTGAACGGCTACGAGGATGGCAGCTTTCAGCCGGACCGGGTCATAACCCGCGCGGAGTTTGCCGCGCTGGTCAACCGCGTCACCGGCTACAGTGAAAAAAGCGCGGAGATCGCGAGCTGCACGGACGTACCCGCAGACGCATGGTATTACGACGACATGGCGATTGCGCTTCAGGTGGGCTACCTGAAAAGCGAGGGCGGGAAGATGGAGCCAAACGGCAGCGCCACGGCGAGTCTGTGCGTCTCCACGCTCGCCCTGCTGACGGGCGGCGCGCGCACGGAGGCCGCAGACGCGCCGATCACCCGCGCGCAGGCAATCTCCGCGCTGTATGAGAACCTCAGCCAGATCGAGGATATCGGCAGAAAATCCGCCGGTGTGGATTATGAATCTCAGTATCTGGATCTGAGCGGCGCATGGCATTTCAAGGTTTACAGGAAGTACAGCGCCATGTTCCAGTACCCGCAGTACGGTTATCCCTGCGACGTCACCTGGGAGGACGCCAAGACCGCCCTCGTACCGGGCGCCGACGACTTCTCGGGATGGGAGACCGTCGCCATGCCCGCGGATGACTATCTAACCGGCGGTCTGCTCTCGCAAAAGCGTGTCGGCTTCACCGAGGAGGCGGACGACCGGGCGACGCTGACGGAGGGCGACCTGTTCCCCGTGTGGAGCGAGGCGTGGTTCTGCCGGACGCTGACCGTACCCGCCGGTTTTCTGACCGAGAGCAGCGTCACGCTGCTGCTGAGCGTGATCGACGACGTGGACGTGGTCTACGTGAACGGAACGCCCGTCGCCGCGAGCGGGTTCAAGACTTCCGCGGGCGAGCGCGCCCCGGCTTCCAACGTCCCCGCGGACGGCGGCATCGTTGAGAGCGGCGAGTTCCGCTTTGACAAGTCCTATTGGGAGGTCCCGCGCGAATACACCGTCCCCGCGTCGCTCTTCCGCGAGGGCGAGAACGAGCTCTGCATCCGCCTTTACAACAACAACAGCAACGGCGGCATGTATAGCGGGACCTGTGCGCTTGCCGCCACAAAGGCGTGTGTCAACTATCTCAAGGGTCTGCCGATCGACGGATTGAGCGACAGCGCCGCCTATGCCGCGACAGTTGCCGCCCAGAAGGTCGCGCTGGAGAGCGAGGACCTCGACGCCTACGCCGCCACGCTGGCGGGGAGCTACAACGAAAACGAGCTGGATAAAAACGAGCAGCTCGCAAAGGTCAGGGCGATGTTCGACGCGTATGACAGCATCACGGTCGAGGACGAAAACGGCGGTTACTTCACATACAACGGCCGTCCCGTCTATTTTGCCTCCCGCACCGTCAGCGGCAGCAAGGACGGGGAGCGCGCCGTAATCTCCTCCACGCCCGAGATGATCCAGTATTTTGCTCCCGACAGCGCGCTCGAGCAGGGCAACCTGAGCCGCTGCTTTAAGGTGAAGTACGTCTCCGCGCTTGAGGCGATGGGCGGCAAGGTCCTTGAATACAACATCTATCTCCCGCCCTCCTATTACCGGGATACCGCGCGGTCCTATCCTGTCGTGTATCTGCTCCACGGCTACAACTCCACCGGGGACTCCTTTGTCAACGTCGACCACATCGCGCAGAACATGGATCAGTGGATCGCCTCCGGCGAGATCGCGGAGATGATCGTCGTGATGCCGAACTCGGGCAAGACCGCCTGGTATCGGGACACTGAGGCACCCAACGGTGTTTCGGACGCCAACGGCCCGTGGGAGAGCCACCTGACCTCTGACATCATCCGTGAGATCGACGGAAACTATCGCACGCTTGCAAAGCCTGAATTCCGTGCGGTCACGGGCATTTCCATGGGCGGCGCCGGCGTCATCACGGCAGGCGTGACCCACACCGACGTGTTCACATCCTTCGCCTGCCACATGGGCGCGGTCAACAATGTGGAGAACGTCGAGAGCTACTTCGATTTCACGGCGGAGGAGCTGGCAAAGCTGGACTTCTATCTGGATTGCGGGCGGGACGACCGCACGGTCGACCCGGCGGCGACGCAGGCGCTCGGCGAATATCTGGAGAGCATCGGCGCGCGTGTGACCTGGGAGCTACGCCCCGGCAGTCACGGCAGCGCGTTCTACATGGCGGGCATGCCGAACTCCATGAAGATGCACAGCCAGCACTTCCTGGCGAACGGCCTGCAATAATCCTCGCATCTGCAAAGGGACCGAAGCGGTTCATTCATACCGCTTCGGTCCCTTTTTGTTCTTTATTCGGCGCTCAGGCGCTTTTCTTCGCCATGCCCTTCTGGCGCGCGTACTCCGCCGCGCCGAGAGCGCCCATGAGCTGCGGGTCCGTCTTGAGCTCCACGACCTTGAGCTTGAGCACATGCTCGATCGCCTGCTTCAGGCCGTCGTTCTTCGCGCAGCCGCCCGTCAGCGTGATGCTGTCCACCGCGCCCGCCTTCTTCGCCATCACGAAGCAGCGCTTTGCAACCGCCATCTGGATGCCAGCCGCGATCTCGTCCATCGGCTTGCCCTCGCCCACCAGCGTGATGACCTCGCTCTCCGCGAACACCGTGCACTGCGCCGTGATTGGGATCACGTTCTTCGCGCTCAGGCTCAGCTTCGAAAACTCCGGCAGCGTCATCTCAAACGAGCGCGCCATCGCCTCATAGAAGCGCCCCGTGCCCGCCGCGCACTTGTCGTTCATCGCGAAGTTCTTCACCGTGCCGTCCGTGTCGATGCTGATGCCCTTCACGTCCTGCCCGCCGATGTCGATGATCGCCTTCACGTCCGGGTTCGTGATGTGCACGCCCATCGCGTGGCAGGAGATCTCTGAGATGTTCTCGTCCGCGAACGGCACCTTGTTGCGGCCGTAGCCCGTGCCGATCAGGTATGCAAGCTCCTTGGAGTCCTTCAGTCCCGCGGTCTTGCAGACCTCCTCCATCGCCAGTGTCGCGCTCACCTCGGAGTTGATCTTCGAGCGGATCGTCGTATCCGCGACGATCTTGCCCGTCTCGTCCAGAATGACCGCCTTCGTGTAGGTGGACCCCACGTCGCACCCGCCATAGTACTGCATAGAATTTTGGTTCCTTTCTGTTTTACAAATGTGTATTGCGTTCGATCTTATCGTAATGCTTGAGCAGGAACGGCTCGATGGCCGCGGTCAGCTTCATGTCAAGATTGAAAAAGTAGACGGTGAAGGTCACGACAAAGAAGCCCAGCGCCACCAGAAAAAGCCGGAACAGAATTTTTGTAAGCTTTGACATAGTATCCTCCATGCGCCGCTGCGCGCTTTTTTGATATGGTGCCCCCCGCGGAGTGCCAAGCCTTCCGCGGGTTTTGCTACACAATTTGGTAAACAGTTTATAAGCAGTCGTTTACCAGGACTCCTCGTCGCGCAGCACCTCGAGCGACGGGTCGATGGGTTCCTCGCGCATAACGGTGCGCATGTAGTTGTTGATCTGGTCGCGGACGCCCTGACGGGAGATAATGCGCGGGTCGAACAGGTCGTGCTCCACCCAGACGAGGTGGATGCCCAGCTCGCGGGCGCGGTCCTCAAACATGCCGTGCATGCCGTCGAGCGCCTTGCAGCTCATATGCTCCCAGAGGATGACCATGTCGGCGTTGAACTGCTGCGT
>SVKP01000155.1 GCA_015068395.1 Oscillospiraceae bacterium | reverse complement strand
GTACGCCGGAAACTCGCCGTTTTTGTACATCAAATAGTTGGCGGCCATATAGAACTTGAGCTGTTCGTTCTTGGGGTAGACGATCAGATAGTCCTGCTTGTCCGGCTGCGTCAAAAGCGAACCGGGGGTGTCGATGAACGCGAAGACCCGCGCACCGAGCTCGTGAACGCGGTCCACCAGCTCCACCATCTCCTTCGTGTTGCCGGAGACGGAGGAGTGGATCACCACAGACTTGTCCGTGAAGTGCCTGTTGCCGATGGTGAGAAATTCCGCGGCGTTCTCCACGTACACGGGCAGCTTCGACTTGCCGCGCATGTAGACCTCCGCCTGCAAGCCGGAGGCGTAAGTGCCGCCGATGCCGACAAAGTAGATGCCGTCGAAGCCCTCGTCCCAGATTTGGTCGATGATCCTTTCGATCTGCGGCCGGAGCGCCAGCGCGCCGTTGACGCTCTCCACCGCCTCCTGCTCGTTGAAATTCCGCAGGCAGGGAACCTCAGGCTCCCGCCAGCATTTCGCTTCAAAAGCCATTGTAATCCTTCCTTGTATTGTTATTTCAATAAAATGTCAGTACAGAACCGCCGCTTCCTCGTTCAGCCCGAGGAAAAACCAGATTGCCTGCTGGATCGCCCGGTCCCAGTACGGCCAGGCGTGCTCGCCCGGACCCTCCCGGTAGACGTGTCCGTAACCGGCGCCGTCTGCGGCGCGGCGAAAGGTCTGATTGTCCTCATAGAGAAAATCCTCCGTGCCGCAGAGCTGAAGGAGACGGGGCCGGTCGGGACGCTCCGCCAGCTTTCGGACCAGATAGAGGACGTTGTCCTCGGGAACGGGCACGCCGTCCGGCCCGTGCAGCGCGGTCAGCTCCTGCGGATGCATCTCCGTCCACTCGCCGCGCAGAACGCGGCCGGCCATCGCCGGGTAGTCCAGCACGCCGGAGAGGCTCGCGACGGCGGAGAACCGCTCGGGACGGCGCAGGGCGAGCTTGACCGCGCCGTAACCGCCCATGCTCTCTCCCGCGATAAACGTATTTTCCCGCGCGGCGTCCATGCGGAACCATTTCGCGCACAGTGCCGGCAGCTCGTCCGCGACGTAGGTAAAATACCGGGGTCCGCCGATCAGGTCGCAGTAGAAGCTGCGCCCCGCGTCGGGCATGACGACGGTCAGGTTATACTTTTTCGCGTAGTATTCGATTTTGGAGAACCGCATCCATTCCTCGCAGTTCCCGGAAAGCCCGTGGAGCAGATAGAGCACGCGCGGTTCGCCGGGGATCTCCCGCGTAACGTCGTTGGATTCGTCGGGAAAAATGACGGCGAGACGTGTGTTCATGCCCAGAGACTGCGAATAAAAGCTGCCGCTGAAAGCGCCCATGTTCGTTCCCCTCCTATCGGCTGAATCGTACGCTGAAGTTGCACTTGTCCCCGCGCACGAAGTTCCGGTTGAATTCGATGGCGCGCCCCATGTCGTCGTAGGTGACGCACTGGAACAGCAGCACCGGCAGGCTGGGTTCGATGCCGAGCAGGCGTACATCGGCCTGCTCCAGATGCACGATGTCCAGCGTCTGGCGCGCCTGCACCAGCTTGATCCCGTACATGCCATAGACCTCGTAGACAGAGAAAACGGAGAGGTCGATCCCGGCGAGCTTGGGCACCACATAGCGCGGGATGAAGATGTCCTCCAGCGAGATCGGCTCGCCGTCGGCGCAGCACAGCCGCTTGATGTAGTGCACCTCGTCGTCGGGGCGGATGCCGAACATGAGGCTGTACTTCATGCCCGCCTTGCGCGACTGGCGGGAGATGATCCTTGAAGACGGCGTCACATTTTCATCCAGCATGGTCTGTGTGAAGCCCTGTAACTCGTCCAGGTTCCGCTCCACCTTCCGCCCCAGCACAAATGCGCCCTTGCCGGGGACGCATTTGAGCAGCCCCTCACGCGTCAGAGCGTCCAGAGCGTTGCGCACAACGCTCCGCTCGCAGCCGAAGCGCCCGGCGAGCTCACTCTCCGAGGGAAGCGCCGTGCCGGGCGGGTACTTCCCTTCCTCAATGTCGCTGCGAAGCGTTTCGCGCAGCTGCGGGTCTGTCCGGCGGCCGTAATTGTCCATCCTCGTCCTCCCTACGCGCGCGGCTTACCAACCGCCGAAATAGCGCAGCGTCACGGTCGCGTTCTCCGCTCCCATGCGCATACAGTCCTCAATAGGGAGCCCCTGCGCGATGCCGAAGAGGAACCCCGCGATATAACTGTCCCCCGCGCCCATCGTATCCACGACGTTTTCGCACGGGACGATGCCGAATCTGTGGAAGGACGTCCCGTCGTAGCAGATGCTCCCCGCTTCGCCCAGCATGGCGACGACCAGCTTCGGCCCGCGCCTTTGATAGCGCTTCAGCCGCTCGCAGACGTCGTCCGCGTCCATCTCGTCGCCGGAGAAGAAGAGGTAATCGGTGTAGGGCATGGCGGTCTGCGACGCGGGGTCGTCGGGACGCGTGGCGCAGTCGAACGCCGTCGTCATCCCGCGCGCCTTCAGCTCGCGGAACTGTCCCTCCACCTTGCCCCAGAGGTCGCACACGACGATATCGTGTCCGCAGATGAAGTCGATGTCCTCCGGTGAGAGAACATAGTCCGCGAGCACGCCCTCGTCGTAATCGCCGAAGACGCGTTCTCCGTCGACAAGCCGCACTCGCGAGACCGCGGTTGAGCCGGGGCGCGTGTAGAGGTGGGAGACGTCCACGCCCTTTCCTGCGACGGCGCCCCGCATCAGCGCGCCGTAGGCGTCGTCGCCCACGGGGCCGACATAGGAAGCGCTGCCGCCCAGGCGGACGGTGTAGACAGCCATATTGACCGGCCCTCCGCCGGGGAAGCCCTTTCCGCCGTCAATGTTTTCGTAAAAATCAACGCAGTTGCTGCCGACCGCCGCCAGCTTCATTTTACGTCACTTCCTTCCGCTTTTTTGGATGCCCGGCGCAGCGTTCCGGAGAAGCGCACCTTGTCCGGCAGGGAGACGGATTTAAACGCCTCCACGACCCGGCCGCCCTCGTCCATGCTGACCCCGCTCAGATAGAACAGCGCGTCGCCCTCGGAAAGCCGGAGGAGTCTGGATTCCTCCTCGTTGGCATAGGTGATGCCGATGCTCTCGCGACCGTGTGTCAGGCGTACGCCCGCCTGTTCAAGCACATGGTACAGGGACTCGCTCGCAAAGTCATGGGCTTCAACGCCGCGGCAAAGCTCGTGGTCGAGCCAGCAGGTCTCGATTGTGAAGGGCACGCTGTCGATCATGCGCAGCCGCCGCAGGTAGAAGATCGGATGCCCCGGCTTACAGCCGAGCTTTTTGGAGACGGACTCGTCGCTTGTCGTCAGTTCCATCTCCAGCACGCGGCTCCACAGCACACGGCCGGCGTCCTTTGCCGCCTCCGTGAGGGAGCGGGCGTCCTGTAACCTCCGCTCCAGCTTGAGCGGGGCGACGAAGGTGCCGGAACCGAGGACGCTGTAGAGCAGACCC
>SVKP01000154.1 GCA_015068395.1 Oscillospiraceae bacterium | reverse complement strand
CGGCGCGCGGGGCGTAGAAAAAAGCGGGAGTCCAGCAAAATCAAGGGCTGGCGGGCATCGGCGGAAACGAAACCAATTCGATTTCCAGTCGTGCTCGTTATGACCGCTTCGATACCACTGCGTATCCGCGCTCAACAGCATTGGGTATTATATGTGATATCCCCGACAAAGTCAAGCACAAATTTCAGCTGTGACGCATTTTTTATCGAAAGCGGTCCGTTTATCGGGGTATGCCGTATTGCTGCGTCAGCGGGTCGCGGAACAGCGGGAGTGCGGGGGCGTGGTAGGTGAACCAGATAAACGCCAGCATCAGCGCCCAGAGCAGGGCAAAGCCCACCGCTTGCAGCACGCCGCCCCGCAGCGCGTGGGCGCGCAGCAGCAGATAGCCGGTCAGGTAAGCCGCCGCGGTCGATACGAAGAAAATCGCGATATTGAGCCAGTCCGGCGTTTTTCCGAAGGCTCCGTTGAGCGTGTAGAACAGGACCGGGATCGCCAGCAGCCCCGTGAGCGCCGCGGCCGCCTTCACAGCGAGATAGTTGCGGAACGGCTCGCAGAGCGCCGCACACTCCGGCAGAGCAAAGACAAAAAACGGCACGTAAAACAGCTTCATGTGCTCCCAGGTAGATTCGTTCACCGCCGAGAACGGCGCGACAAGGGCGCTCTCCCCCGTCCAGCGGAAGAGGAATTGCAGCAGCGTCCCCGCGAGGCAGGTTGTCAGGAAGCCCGCCAGCTCCCAATGCCACAGCTTTTTTCGAATCGTCATATCGCCACGTCCCTTTCACAGCTTCCCCTTATTCTATGCGGGACGCACGGTTTCCATACGGCGCGGCGCGAAAATCCTTCGTTCATCGCGGAGCGCCGCGTTTTCTTCCTCGGAGAGTGCAAATTGCCGCGCCAGTCGGACCGGCGCGGCAATGGCAGTATGGTGTAAAGCTCCTCAATCCGCAAAGCGGATGATCTGTTTTTCCGCGTCGACCTGCGCCGCGATGCCGAAGGGGATGATACAGCGCGGCGTGGCGTGTCCGACGCTGAGGTTGCACAGGATGGGCAGCGTCGGGTCGTCGATGACCTCCGTCAGCAGCTGACGGTACTCCCGCTCATAGACCTCGTCGATGGGCTTGCCGACCAGAACGCCGGAGACCGCGCCGAACACGCCGGTCTTTTTCAGAAGCTCCAGTGCCCGCCGATACCTCTCCGGCGGCATCCGCTCCTCGCTGGATTCGAGAAGCAGCAGCTTCCCGCGCCACGCCTCCGCCCCCGGGAACAGGCCGTAACGCGCGCAGAGCTCCGGCATGTCGGCATAGCGCTCGCCGTCGAAAAAGTCATGGAGCGTGTCGATGCAGCCGCCAAGGATCTCCCCCGAAAAGACGGGGCGGCCCTGCAACAGCTCGAAGCCGCGGTTCGGGTGCATGACCGGCTGTGTGCCGAGCTGATCGACGGCAAAGCTCCGCCGCTCCTCATACCAGACGTCGCTGGGCGTGATCTCGCGGATGCGGCCCGTGGAAAGCAGCTCGTCAAAGTATTTCCCGGTGTAAGGCAGCATGTCCGGCGCAAGCTCGCAGACGTCCGCGAGGAAGCACTGGCCGTAGAAGGTGCGCAGCCCGACCTTGTGGAGCATAAAGTGGTTCACCGTCGTGTCGGAAAAGCCGAGGAACACCTTGTCGGAAACCGCGTCTTGCAGCTCGCCGTGCTCAAACAGGTACGGCAGCAGGCGGTAGGTATCGTCTCCGCCGATGGCGCAGAGGATCATGTCGATCTCCGGATCGTGGAAGGCTTCCAGCAGGTCCGCCGCGCGGTCCTCGGGGTGCTCCCGGACATACGCAAGCCCCTTGCGCGCATGCGGCAGAAACTTCACCGTCAGGCCGCGCTCACGCAGCCTGCGCACGCCGAGCTCGACCTCGTGCTGCACAAAGTCCTCGCCCAGCACGCCGCTGGAAAGGCTGACAATGCCCACCGTTTTTATCATCGGCTTCCTCCCGTTCAGAACGTGACGACCTCTTCCTTGGGCTTCTCGGCGGGCTTGACCGACTCCACGTAGAGGATGGGTCCCTCGCCCTGATATGCCTCGAAGAACTCCTTTTTGCACGTCGCCGTGAATTCGATCCAGTCCCGGTTCTTGTAGCCCGCCAGCGCGTCGCCGCGGGCGACCACGCCGAGGAACTGCGTGTCGTTCGCGCAGCAGACCATGGCAAAGCGGCCGGGGACGAAGGTGCCGGGGTATTTCTTCGAGTGGCACATGATCGTCTTCATGTGCAGGCGCTTGCCGTCGTAGTGCTCAGGGTTGTCCATCGCGTCCACGTACCACACGCCGTAGTCCTCATCCGGGATCTCGATGGGGTCCTGCGTGACGTCAAAGGGGCAAACGTCGCCGTTGACGTAGTCCTCGCTGGTACCGTCCTCGTACTCCAGGTACATCTCGGCGCGGCGGTTGACCATGCGGAGGTTCCGCTTGCGCAGCGCCTCGGCGACCTCCGGCGTGCAGCGGTTGAACACCAGAAGGTCCGCGTTTTTGATCTTCTCCATCATCAGCTGGCCCATGTTGCGCGCCATCACGTCAAAGCTGGGGCCGTAGACGAAGTTCATGATCTGATACAGGATCCAGTTCGCAGGCAGCTCGTTGAGCCGCTCGAAGGGCCACATGCCGTTGAACTCAATGAGCACCTGCCGCGGGCGGTGCTTCTTCTCCAGCGCGCGGAGGTTGTCCTTGGTGAACTGCTCCTCGTCATCGAGCATGACGACCTCGACGTTCTTGAGCGCCTTGACGTCGTACTCCTCATCGCCCTCCTCGCAGCAGATCAGGAGGGTCTTGTCGCGCTGGGCGAAGCCGTCCTGTAAAATGCCGTTGATGAAATCGGTTTTGCCGCTGTCCAGAAACCCGGTCACGGCGTAAACAGGGATATCCATGCCTTATTACACTCCAAACAGCTCTTTGAGCCCGTCTTCCTTCAGCTCGCCGCCGATGACGCACAGCCTGCCGGTCACGTCGGGCTGGCCCGCGCGGACCTCGTGCTCCTCGGGCACGTAGTCGAATTGCAGCCAGCTGCCGCCGCCGTTCACGATGCCCTTTGCGCGCACGATCTTGCCGTACTTCCCGCTGTCCAGCTCGGTGAGGATGCGCGCAAGCTCGCCCTCGGAGAAGGTCTTCGCCGTCTCCACGCCCCAGGATGTGAACACCTCGTCCGCGTCGTGTCCGTGGTGATGGTGATGATGGTGATGCTCGTGCTCGTCGTGGTCATGGTGATGCTCGTGCTCATGATGATGCTCATGCTCATGGTCGTCATCGTCGTCATCATGGTCGTGATGATGCTCGTGGTGATGCTCGTGCTCGTGGTCATGCTCGTCGTGGTCGTGGTGGTGATGGCACGCGCACTCCGGGTCGTCGCACTCGTCGTCCTCAAGCTCCTCGTGCTCCATCAGCTCTTGCAGCTCATGGATGAAGTCAGCGCTGGTGCCCTCCATCGAGCGGAGGATCTGCGCGCCGGTGATCTGCTCCCACGGGGTGGTGATGATCGTCGCGGAGGCGTTGTGCTCGCGCAGGAGCGCCACGGCGGCGTTGATCTTCTCCTCGCTGAGCTTGCCCGTGCGGGAGAGGATGATGCAGCCCGCGTGCTCGATCTGGTTGTTGAAAAACTCGCCGAAGTTCTTCATGTAGACCTTGCATTTGGAGGCGTCGGCGACGGTGATGAAGCTGTTGAGCACGATCCCGTCGTCCTCCTTCGCCACGTCCTCCACCGCGCGGATCACGTCGGAGAGCTTGCCGACGCCGCTCGGCTCGATGAGGATGCGGTCGGGGGCGTACTTCTTCTGCACATCCTTGAGCGCTTCGCCGAAGTCGCCGACGAGGGAGCAGCAGATGCAGCCCGAGGACATCTCGCTGATCTGTACGCCGGTGCCCTGCAAAAAGCCGCCGTCGATGCTGATCTCGCCGAATTCGTTCTCGATGAGCACCAGCTTCTCGCCCTGGTACGCCTCTTCGAGCAGCTTCTTGATCAGCGTGGTCTTGCCCGCGCCCAGGAACCCGGAAATAATGTCGATTTTTGCCATGATAGTCGCTTCCTTTATTGAAATTTATGAAATAACAACAGCGTTGGTATTCTATCCCGCCTGTTCGGATTTTGCAAGGGGTTCACGGTTTTTTTACAGTTCTCCCGCGTTTTTCACGCAGCAGGCGATACAGCTCCTCGGTCGCGAGGCGCGCCTTGGCGACGGGGACGTTTCCCGTGGGGAAGCAGTAATACTGGGTCTCGAGGTCGCCGATGCAGATGATGTCGCCCAGCTCGTACCAGTAGTAGTCGGCGTAAAGGCTGTAGCACTGCTTCGCGGGGCGCTCGAAATGCAGCGCGCCGCCGCAGCCGTCCAGCGTGAAGCCGTTCGAATCGTGAACAAGGCGCCCGGAGCCGACCATGTAGATCGCCTTGAAGTCCACCAGCATCCCGATGTCAACCTCCGTGTCCAGCCGGTAGGTCCCCGCCTCCAGCTCGCGGCGCACCTCGGAGCGCTCCCAGGCGTACCAGTCCGGGATGTGGGAGAACTCGGTCTCGCCGCTCACGGCATGCAGGCGGCCGAGCGTGTCCATCTCGTACTCCTTCCCGCAGTGACGGCAGACGAAGCGCGTGCCCTTGCCCTCGGTCTCGCCCTCGGCGCCGCAGTGAGCGCACTTGTAGAGGATGCGGTGCAGTCCGTCGGCGCGGAAGGGCTCCTTTGTCTCCACGCCGTGCTCCGCCTGCCAGCGGAAGCCGTCGAAGGTGTACATCGCGTCGAGCACGGCGTCCAGCTCCTCGACGGTCTTTTCCCGGACCTCGTCGCGCGTCAGCAGCCCGCGCACGGTGGCGGAGACCGGCACATCGCGCTTTTGCAGGCAGTTGTAGAGCGGGTCGCGCGTGAACGCGCCCTCGGTCAGTACGCCCACGACCGGCACATCCAGCCGCTTGAGCATCACGCCGAGCTTGCGCGGCAGCGGCGTGGCGCAGCCGTCGAAGCTGTAGCTCGCCTCGGGGTAGAGAAGCACGCTGCAATGCTCGTCTTGCAGCGCGTGGCGCATATCCGCAATGAGCGAAACGTCGGTGACGAATTTGTTGGTGGGGATGCAGCCGAGACTGCGCATCAGCCATTCCTTGCCCACAAACCCGTCGGAGGTGCAGACGATGCAGAACGGCTCGCGGCGGAACACCTGTTCCGCGATCTCCAGATCAATAAAGCTGGAGTGGTTCATCAGGATGAGGTACGGGCCCGCGCCCAGCTCGTCCATGCGCTCGGTCTTGTAGGAAAAACGTGCGTTTTTGAGGTCCGACACCCCGGCGGCGCGCATCAGCGCGCGGAAAAACGCCGAGGGCTTGCGCGGCGGGCGATGCGGATAGCCGGGCAGCTTGCAGACCTCCTCATAGGGCAGCGTCTTTGTCTTAATTTTCATAGTCTTTTCACTCCGGGCGGTTATGATGCTCCATCATACTATAACCTGTCGGGCGGCACAAGCATATTTTTTTAAAAAATCAAAAATAATGCTTGACAAAGCCGGGTTCATCTGCTAATATCGTCGTGTTGCTGATGCGCTGGTATAGCTCAGTTGGTAGAGCAGCTGATTTGTAATCAGCAGGTCGGGGGTTCGAGTCCGTCTACCAGCTCCAATCCCTAAAACCAGCAAAAGTGAATATGGAGGAGTTCCCGAGTGGCCAAAGGGGGCAGACTGTAAATCTGTTGTCAGTGACTTCGATGGTTCGAATCCATCCGCTCCCACCATTTATATAACAGATAGTCAACCGAGAGGTTGATTTTTTTTTGCAAATTTTTGTGCTAATCTGATTTGTGGGTGGGGGCAAAAGCT
>SVKP01000153.1 GCA_015068395.1 Oscillospiraceae bacterium | reverse complement strand
CTACGAGCTGGCGCAGGCGCAGATGGCGCGCGAGATCTTTCCGCACGCGCCGCTCAAGTACATGCCGCCGACGAAGTTCATGACCGGCAACATCTTCCGCGGCCACGTGCAGGACGCGCTGTTCAACATGGTCACGATCCTCACCGGGCAGAAGATCCACCTGCTCGGCATGATGACCGAGGCGATCCACACTCCGTTCATGTCCGACCGCGCGCTCGCCATCGAAAACGCACAGTACATCTTCCGCACGATGGAGGATTTCGGCAGCGAGATTGAGTACAAGGAGGGCGGCATCATCCAGAGCCGCGCCGCCGAGGTGCTGCAAAAGGCGGCCGACCTGCTCCGGGAGATCGAGCGCATGGGCCTGTTCGCCACGCTGGAAAAGGGCGTGTTCGCGGACATCAAGCGCCCGCAGGACGGCGGCAAGGGTCTCGCCGGCGTCGTGCGCAAGGCGGACGGCTATTTCAACCCCTTCATTGAAGCGATGCGCGGAGAGGAGGCGACGGCATGAGCTCGGGACTCTATGACATGTCGGCGAAGGATTTCGACAAGACCCTCGACCTGACGCTGCTCAAGCCCTACGGCGACACGATGAACGACGGCAAGGTGCAGGTGAGCTTTACCCTGCCCGTTCCCAACGACGACAAGGGCATGGAGGCGGCGCGCCTTTTAAGCCGCCAGATGGGTCTCAGCGAGCCCAACGTCGCCTACGCCCGTTCGCTGGACAAGGAGTTCACCTTCTACGTGGTCTACGGCTCGTGCACGCACACCGTGGACTACACCAAGATCCACGTCCAGACCATTCAGGACGAGGTCATGGAGATGGACGAGGTGGACGCCTACATCCGCGAGCACATCGGCCGCAAGATCGTGGTCGTAGGCGCCTCCACGGGCACCGACGCCCACACCGTCGGCATCGACGCGATCATGAACCGCAAGGGCTTCGCCGGGCATTACGGCCTTGAGCGCTACGACATGATCGAGGCGTACAACCTCGGCAGCCAGGTCCCCAACGAGGAATTCCTCGAAAAGGGCCGCGAGCTCAACGCCGACGTGCTGCTCGTGAGCCAGACGGTCACACAGAAAAACATCCACATCCAGAACCTCACCGAGCTCATTGAGCTTGCCGAGGCGGAGGGCATGCGCCAGAAGTGCGTCATGTGCTGCGGCGGCGCGCGCATCACCCACGAGCTTGCCAAGGAGCTGGGCTTCGACGCGGGCTTCGGCCCCGGCTCGTTCGCCAACAACGTCGCCACCTTCTGCGTCAAGGAAATGGTCCGCCGCGGGATGAAGTGACCGCGCGCGGAGAATAAATAAGCTGCGCTCCCAGTCGGAGGCAGCGTCTTTCAGGAGGCATATCCATTATGCAAAAGTTACTCTGGACCCCGTCGGAGGAACAGAAAAACGGCTGCCGCATGGCGGACTTCATGCGCTATGTGAATCGCCGCTTCGGCAAGGATTTTCACGAGTACGCCGAGCTCTACCAGTGGTCCGTGGCGGAGATCCCCGATTTCTGGGCGGCGATCTGGGACTATTTTGACGTTATCTGCTCCAAGCCCTACGACAAGGTCGTCGACGATCTGAACAAGTTCCCCGGCGCGCGCTGGTTTGAGGGCGCGAAGCTCAACTACGCCGAAAACATCCTGCGCTTCTGCGACCGTGACGGCGTCGCCATCACCTTCCGCGGCGAGGACTATCTGCGCACCGAGCTGACCCGCCGCGAGCTCAAGACCACCGTCGAGCGCCTCGCCACCGCGTTCCGCAACGAGGGCGTCAAGCCCGGCGACACGATCGCGGGCTACCTTCCCAACCTGCCGGAGACCGTCATCGCCATGCTTGCCGCCGCCGCGGTCGGCGCGACCTGGTGCTCCTGCGCCACCGATATCGGCGCGGGCGCGGCGGTGGACCGCGTGGGCCAGATCCACCCGGTCATCCTCGTCACCACCGACGGCTACCGCTACAAGGGCAAGACCTTCTCCACGCTGCCCAACGTGAAGGAGATCGCCGCGGGCATCCCGTCCCTCCGGCGCGTCGTCGTCGTTCACTACGCCGGTGAGCCGGAGCTCTCCGACATTCCGATGGCGGTCCGCTTCGAGGACTATCTCGCGCCCGCCCCGGCGGACTTCGCCTATGAGCAGGTCCCCGCGTCCCATCCGCTGGTCGTCATGTTCTCCTCCGGCACCACGGGCAAGCCCAAGTGCATGGTGCAGTCCCACGCGGGCATTCTGGTCAATCAGCTCAAGGAGCTCACGCTCCACTGCAATATTCAGGAGGGCAGCAAGCTCCTCTACATCACCACATGCAGCTGGATGATGTGGAACTGGCAGGCGGCGGCGCTGGGCACCGGCGCGGAGCTGTGCCTCTTCGAGGGCAACCCCTCCTACCCGGACGACGCCGCCATCTGGAAGGTGCTCGAGGAGGAGAAGGTCACGGACTTCGGCCTCTCGGCGAGCTACATCCACATGCTCATCGCCCACGACTTCAAGCCGCGCGAGCACGCGGACCTCAGCGCCCTGCGCGCGATCTCCCAGACCGGCTCCGCGCTCTCCGACGCGGGCTGGGAGTTCGTCTACAGCGAGATCAAGAAGGACTATCACTTCAACTCCATCGCCGGCGGCACGGATATCAACGGCTGCTTCGGCATCGGCAACATGATGATCCCGGTCTACAGCGGCGAGCTGTCCGGTCTCGGCCTCGGCGAGAAGGTGGAGTGCTATGACGACGCGGGCAAGCCCATCCGCGACCGCGAGGGCGAGCTGGTCTGCGAGAAGCCCATCCCGTCCATGCCTCTGTGCTTCTGGGACGACCCCAAGGGCGAGCGCTACTTCAACGCCTACTTCACGGTCTATCCCGGCATCTGGCGCCACGGCGACTATGTGATCCTGCACGGCAACACCGGCGGCCTTACCTTCTGCGGGCGCAGCGACTCCATCCTCAAGCCCTCGGGCGTGCGCATCGGCACGGCGGAGATCTACAATCAGGTCAACTCCCTGAGCGAGGTCGAGGATTCTCTCGCCGTCGGGCAGAACATAAACGGCGACCAGCGCATCGTGCTGTTTGTCAAGTGCCGCCCCGGCTACGCGCTGGACGACGCGCTGATTAAGAAGATCAAGACGACGCTGCGCACCAAGGCGTCGCCCCGCCACGTCCCCGCGGTCATTCTGGAGACGCCGGAGATCCCCACCACGCTCAACGGCAAGAAGGTCGAGGGCGCGGTGACGAACATCCTCAACGGCCGTCCCGTCGGCAACCGCGACGCGCTCTCCAACCCCGAGAGCCTCAAGTTCTACGAGGATGTGCTGCCCCAGCTCCAGAGTTGAGCACAGCAAAGGAGGCGAAAATATGAAACCCTATTTTTCCAACGCGTTCGGCGTTGCGCGCAACACCGGGGCGGACGGCAAGACCGTCGAGCTGCAACTGGATTTCATGCTGCAATACATGGAAGCCGAGACGCAGATCACGCCCAAGGGGCCCGTGACGGCGTCGGCGCGCAAGCGCGAGCAGCTCACCTCGGTCCTGCTCACGCCAAGCGGCGTGGCAACCCTTATCGGGATGCTGCGCAAGGCGCTCGGCAGCGAGTTTGACGACATTGTCTCCTTCTGCGAGGCGCAGGACGAGATGCAGGAACAGTAAACGATAAATATAGTAAGCGAATTTAATAAATGCGCTTACTATACAGCCATATTTCGCGGTTGCCGCGCAGCGGCGAGCGAAATGGCGATCAAAATGTTATAGTAAATGCAAATAATATTTGCATTTACTATAACATTACGCCGGCCCGTACGGGTCGGCGTAATGCTTTTTTGGGTTCGTTTATCTCTCGTCGGCGAATTTGCTCACGGGATGGTCGACGTGATACATATGGGTGAGCAGGTCGATCAGCTTGTTGGTGTAGCCCCACTCGTTGTCGTACCACGCGATGAGCTTGACAAAGTTGTCGTCGAGCATGATGCCCGCCTTCTCGTCAAAGATGCAGGTCTGCGGGAAGCCGGTGAGGTCGCTGGAGACGACAGGGTCGTCTGTGCAGGTGATGATGCCCTTCATGCTGTTCTGCGCCGCGTTCTCCATCGCCACGCACACGTCATGATAGGTCGCGCTGGTCTTGAGCCGCGCGGTCAGGTCGACGACGGAGACGTCCGTGGTCGGAACGCGGAAGCTCATGCCGGTCATGCGGCCCTTGAGCTCGGGGATGACCTCGCCGACCGCCTTCGCCGCGCCGGTGGGGGAGGGAATGATGTTGCCCAGCACGCTGCGGCCCGTGCGCCAGTCCTTTCCGCCGCGGGAGTCGACGGGCTTCTGCTTCGACGTGGCGGAGTGGATGGTGGACATCAGCGCCTGCTCAATGCCGAAGGTGTCGTTGATGACCTTGGTCATCGGCGCGAGGCAGTTCGTCGTGCAGGAGGCGTTGGAGACCACGTTCATGTCGGACTTGTACCACTCGTGGTTGACGCCCATGACGAAGGTCGGCGTCTCGTTGTCCTTCGACGGGGCGGAGAGGATAACCTTTTTCGCGCCGTTTTTCAGGTGGACCGACGCCTTTTCCTTGGTCAGATACGCGCCGGTGGACTCGATGATATACTCCGCATAGCAGTCGTCCCAGGGGATCTCCGCGGCGTCGTCATAGCTGTAGACGCGGATCTTCTGCCCGTTGACGATCAGGTTGTGGTCGTCGTGCTCCACAGTGCCGTAAAACGTGCGGAACACCGTGTCGTACTTGACCTGATAGACCATAAAGTCCAGATCCGCGTTTCTAAGATTGATGCCGCAGATGTGATAGCTGTGACTGCCGCGCTCGATCATGCTGCGCAGCGCGATACGACCGATGCGTCCGAAACCGTTGATACCGACCTGGATTGCCATTTTGCCCAACCTCCTGCATAATTCAATCGTAGTTTTCCCGGTATGGCGCCGGATGCGGGGTTTTAAGTCCCATGCGGCGCCCCGTTTTTTTCAGTATACTTCACGAAACCGGCATAGTCAATATCACGCATACCGCACCAATATAAAAACGCGCGTTTTTCCGTCTCCGCGCTTGTCCCGGATGGGAAAACGTGCTATGCTTGCTTATATTTAAAGTTGGGAGAATCACATATGAAGATTGATCCGTTTGAACGTTTTGACAGGGACTGGGCGCTGGTGACGGCGGGCACGGAGGAGCATTTCAACAGCATGACGATCTCCTGGGGCTCGATGGGCACGATCTGGAACAAGCCGATCATCACGGTCTATATCCGTCCGGATCGCTTCACCTGGGGCTTTTTGAAGGACAGTGACGTCTTCACGGTGTCCTTCTATCCCGAGCGCTGCCGTCAGGCGCTCTCGGCGATGGGCACGCTCTCCGGGCGGGATACCGACAAGCCGCGTGCCGCCGGGCTGACGCCCAAGGCGCTTGCGGGCTCCGTCACCTATGAGGAGGCGAGCGAGACCTTTGTCTGCCGCAAGCTCTATATGGCGCAAATGCGGCGCGAGGACGTGCCGGACGAGGCAAAGAAGATCTATCAAAACGGCGTCGAGCCGCATTACATCATCATGGGCGAGGTAATTGCGCACACGGGGAATTGACAAGCCGCGCCGTGTTGTGTCATAATATGGAGTGATATATTGGCTTCGGATACGTTCGAGGCATAAAGCGCTCTTTCGACGGAACAGCCGCTTCTCACGGGCGAACTTTCGGAGGTGAACAACGCTTGCGAAAGAGGAACGCAGGAAAAATCGAGCAGATCAGCCCGGAGGCAAAGAATTCCCGCGCTCTGGTGGTCATTCTGATTCTGAATCTGATTCTCGCGGTATGCCTGATCGTGTCCCGATACGACGCGACACAGGACAGGCTGGCAAGGGGCCATGTTGAAACGATCGACACGGGCTGGACGATCGTGGAGGGTCCCGGCGCGGGCGAGGGCGCGCGTGAGCTGCCGATCCTGGCGGACAAAAGCGCGGGAAGGATGGTTTTGGAGCGCACATTGCCCATCGACGGCCCCGGTCTCTATCTGAATCTTGACGTGAACAACGCCGCCATACGCGTTTACGTGGATGGCGAGCTCTGCTATGAAAACGGCTATATCTACCTCTACGGCAACGACGACAGCGAAGTAATCAGCGTGTTCGGCAGCGAGCTGGACACCGTCGAGCTGCCGGAGCTCTCGGGTGAAACGGTGCTGCGGCTCGTGTTGCAGCCGTCCAAAACCGGCAAGAGCTGCGGCCTCAATCACGCGACGCTTTCCCACAGCGGGTCCGTCATCAATGCGTCGTTCCGGCGCAGCGTGGTCGCATATCTCTGCACGTTCCTGACCTCCAGCTGCGTCATCGTGGTGCTGGTGCTGCACTTCATCAGCGTCTACGCGCGGAGAAGGAACCATGCGCATCTGCTCTGCACCCTGCTCGGTGTCTTTCTCGCCATCCATGCCTCCGCGCAGATCAAGGTCCTGCAAACGATCTACGGAAACCGCTATTTCTTCATCCTGCTCTCGGCGCTGACGCTGACGCTGCTCCCGCCCGTCATGCTGTCGTTCTACTGCGCGGTCTTTGTCGAGGGCAAGTGCCTGCACACCCTCAGATGGCTCGCCAGCGCCGGATACGCCGTCGCGCTTCTCGAAAGCGGCGCGCTGATCCTGCTCGGCGCGGTGTGGCTTTCCTACATCCGCAAGCTCTCCTTTATCCTGCTCGCCATTTCCGCAGCGGCGGTGCTGGCGGCATTCTTCATCAGGCGCGTCTGGGAGACGCCGGAGGGGCGTGTGCGGATGGTCCCGCCGATGATCCTGCTCGTCACGCTCGCCTTTGAGGCGCAGCGGCTCTACATTGTGGGGAACGTAAGCACCCTGAGCGGCTGGTGGGTCATCGGGCTGACGGCCTTCTATACCTTTATCACCGTCGTGGGCGTCGTCACGGAGATTCAGGCGCACATGCAGGTCCTCCGCGACTCGGAGCAAAAGGCGATCGCCGCAAGCAAGGCGAAATCGGCGTTCCTCGCCAACATGTCCCACGAGATCCGCACGCCCATCAACGCCATCCTCGGCATGGACGAGATGATCCTGCGCGAAAGCGCCGAACCGGCGACGCTCTCCTATGCGGACGACATCAGCAGCGCGGGGCGGACGCTGCTCTCCCTCATCAACGATATTCTGGACTTTTCCAAGGTGGAGGAGGGCAAGATGGAGATCGTGCCCACGCAGTACGATCTCAGCTCCGTCATCAACGACCTTTCGGCCATGATCCTCTCCCGCGCGGAGGAAAAGGGGCTGCGCTTCGAAACGCACGTGGACGAGTCCACGCCCCACCTTCTCTACGGCGACGAGATACGCATTCGCCAGTGCGCGCTCAACATTTTGACCAACGCCGTGAAATACACGGAAAAAGGCTCTGTCACCCTCGAGATCGGCTTCAAAAAGCTCTCTGAGGAAAACATATCCCTCCGCTTCAGTGTCACAGACACGGGCATTGGCATGAAGGAGGAGGACATGGAGCGGCTCTTCTCGCCCTTCACCCGCTTTGAAGAGGAGCGCAACCGCAAAATCGAGGGCACGGGCCTCGGCATGGGCATCACCCGGCAGCTGCTCACGCTGATGGGCAGCTCGCTCGAGGTGCACAGCGTCTACGGCGAGGGCTCGACCATTTCCTTCTCGATCGAGCAAAAGGTCGTCAATTGGGACGGCGTCGGGCGGCTCATCTACGGCGACAGGCAGGATACCGCGAAGCAGAGCGGCTCCCGCGAGCTGTTCCACGCCCCGGACGCGCGCGTCCTGGTCGTCGACGATACGCCGGTGAACCTGACCGTGATCCGCGGGCTGCTCAAACGGACCCGCATACAGGTCGACACGGCGGAGTCCGGCGCGGAGGCGCTGCGCAAGGCAGCCGAGGGCGAGTACGACGTGATCCTGCTCGACCACATGATGCCCAAGATGGACGGCGTCGAGACGCTGCACGAGCTCAGAAAGCTGCCCGGGCTGGATAACGTTCCCTGCGTCGCGCTGACTGCGAACGCGATCTCCGGCGCGCGGGAGTGGTATCTGGCGGAGGGCTTCTCGGACTATCTGTCCAAGCCCGTGGATGGGAAGAAGCTGGAAAAGATGCTTCAGTCCTATCTGCCGGCGAATAAGCTCCGCGAGCCGGAGGCGCCGGTCGCAAAGTCCCTGCCGGACCCGGGCGAGCCGAGCGTTTTGATTATTGACGACGACGAGCTGGTCTGCCGCCTTGCGGGAGACATTCTCGGCAAGAGCTTCCATGTGGAGTCCTGCCAAAACGGCGCGCAGGCGGTGAAGGCGGCGGCGCACATGCGCCCGGACCTCATCCTGCTGGACATCAATCTGGGCGACCGGACGGGCTTCGACGTACTGCGCGAGCTGCACGAGGACCCGGCGACAGACACGATCCCGGTGGTCTTTCTCACCGGCGAAAGCGATGAAAAGGCGGAGATCGACGGGTTCCGCGGCGGCGCGGCGGATTTCGTGCGCAAGCCCTTCGTGCCGGAGGTGCTGTTGCAGCGGACCAAGCGCATCATCACGCTCGACCGGCTCCAGCGCAGCCTGCAGGACGAGGTCACGCGCCAGACGCTGCGCGCGGAGCGCCTGACCACAGAGATGATGCTTGCGCTCTCCAAGACCGTCGACGCCAAGGACCACTACACCAACGGCCACTCCGAGCGCGTCGCCGCGTATTCCGCGGAGATCGCGCGGCGCATGGGCAAGAGCCCGCGCGAGCAGGAGCACATCTATGAAATGGGCCTCATGCACGACATCGGCAAGATCGGCGTGCCGGAGGACATCATCAACAAGACCTCCCATCTGACGGAGGAGGAATTTGGGATCATCCGCCGCCACACGGTGGTCGGCAGCGAGATACTGCACCTCATCACGGAGATGCCGGAGCTGGCAATCGGCGCGCGCTCGCATCATGAGCGCTACGACGGCACCGGGTATCCCGACGGGCTCAAGGGCACGGACATCCCGGAGGCGGCGCGCATCATCTGCCTCGCAGACTGCTACGACGCCATGACCTCCACGCGCACCTACTCCACGCCGCGCCCGCAGGCGAAGGTCCGCGCGGAGATCGTGCGCTGCGCGGGCACGCAGTTCGACCCGGAGATCGCGCAGGTCATGCTCCGAATGATCGACGAGGATACCAACTACACGATGAACGAGCGCAAGGCGGACATCCACGTCTGGAAGGGCAGCAGCAAGCTCTGGTCGCTCGACCGGGACGTCCCGGAGGCGGCGCCGCGGGAGCCGTCCGCGCTCAGAGCAGGCGAGGACGACGTACCGCTTGCGCTGCCGGACTGGCTATCGAAGGTCGAAGGGCTGGACACCGAATCCGGGCTGCTGCACTGCGGAACGGCGGAGACTTATCTGGACACGCTGACCATCTACGCCAAGGACGCCGAGACGACGGCGGACACGATCGAGCGCTTCTGGAACGAGGACAGCACGGCGGACGCCGTGGTGAAGATACACGCGCTCAAAAGCACCTCCCGCGCCATCGGAGCGGAGGGGCTGGGCGCGCTGGCGGAAAAGCTGGAGCACGCGGGCAAGGCGGGAGATACGCAGACCGTGTCCGACGGGCTCGGCGGACTGCTTGAACAGCTTCGCGCGCTCAGCGGGGCGCTTTCGCCCCTCTACGCGCCCGCGCAGCCGGAGCAGGAGCTTCCCGCCATCACGGAGGACAAGCTGCGGGAGGCATACGCCGCCATCCGTTTGTCCGCGGAAAACATGGACTCCGAGGGCGCAGAGGTCATTTTCCGCCACCTCAGAGGCTTCAAAATATCGGACGGTGAGCGGGAGCGCGTGGAGCAACTGGAGCACGCGATCTCGGAATTTGACTGGGATCTGGTCGAAGATATCTTAAATTGACGGGGGTATCACTATGGCAGGGAAGGTTTTGCTGATTAACCGCGGCTCCGCGCTGATGACCGACGCGCTGATTTCCGGCCTCAAGGCCTCGGATATCAAGACCGTACAGGTCGAGCCGCTCATTGAAAAAATCGCCGCGGAGAAGGACGGCGCGGACGTGTTTTTGCTCTTCGCGGGCGACTATGTGTACGAATCGCCGGAGCTGCTGGTCTATCTCAAGGACCTGTGCTTCAGCGAGGACAAGGCGCTTTGCGTCGTGGGCTATGAAAAGGAGCTCGCGGAGGTTGAGGAAAACATTCCCAAGAGCATGATCGAACGGGAATTCGCCCGCCCCGTGGACGTCAAGAATCTGTCCGCCGCGCTCTACACGCTCATTTCCAACGGAGAGGGGCGCAAGAAGGAAAAGCACATCCTGCTCGTGGACGACGACGTGACCTTTCTCAAGATCATGCAGGGCTGGCTGGGCAGCAAGTACCGCGTCACCGTTACGAAGTCCGGCATGCAGGCGATCACCTACATTGCGGCGCACACGCCCGATCTGATCCTGCTGGACTACGAAATGCCGATCACGCCGGGGCCGCAGGTGCTTGAGATGATCCGCAGCGAGCCCAACTCTGCCAAGATCCCCGTGATCTTCCTCACCGGCAAGGCGGACCGCGACAGCGTAATCAGCGTCATGCGCCTCATGCCGGACGGTTATCTGCTCAAATCGTCGAGCAAGGAGAGCATCCTGACCTCGGTGGACCAGTTCTTCGAATCGAAGAAGTGGAACAATCTGTACACGTGACGCGACAAAAGGGAGATTGGAAGATGAAGCAAAGCAAAAGGAACGCAGCGCGGTTCGCCGCGGCTCTGCTGGCGGCGCTGATGCTGCTGCTCGCAGGCTGCGCGCAGTCGGCGTCCCCCGCCGCGCAGCCCGCCGACACGACGAGGACGGCGGAGGCCCCCGCCGCGCAGCCGACGCCGGAGCCGACGCCGCAGAGCGAGAGCGAGCCGGAGCCCGCCGACTACTCTGAGGCATATGCGGCGTATTTGGACGTGCTGACCGGGCGTCGCGCCGACATCCTCAGCTATGACTGGCAGAAGGGCACGTATTACGACGCTGAGGAACGCTTTGAGGTCCTTCCCTGCGGCGACACCGCGCAGGTTGCGCTCGCGGACGTCTGGGGCGACGAGACGCCGGAGCTGCTCTACATGGACGCGCTGACGCACGAGAATTTTCGTTATTCCGCGCAGCTGCACATTGTCACCTTTGAAAACGGGGAAGCCCACGAGCTGGAGCTTTCGGACGGGTTGAATTACTTTGACGGCCAGGTTGGCGGCGGCATGAATTACCGCCTGTTCCAGTCCGGGCAGGATAAAAATCTGTGGATCTACCGCATCGAGTATTCCGAGGGTTTTTTTGAGTCCTACACGCGCCTGAGCGCAGAGGGCGGTCTTTCGCCGGATACGGCGCTCTCCCACAGCGAGTCCCCCGTGGAGGACAGAAGCGTGCCGGAGGGCTGGCGCATGGAGGAAAGCTGGAGCATTGAAAACGCGCCCTGCACGGCGGAGGCCTTCGCCGCCGCCATCCCCACGGAGGCGGCACAGGCCGCGGGCCTCTTGATGCGGAATGCGGAGTACTACGAATACGGCGACACGGTTGAGACGCCCGAGAACGCCTTCCGCTACCCGGACGGCACGGCGATGCCCTACGACGGCGCGGTGGCGTTCCTGCGCCGCGAGCTCGGCGTGGAACCCACCGCGGACGTGGACGAGCAGGCGTTCTTCGCCTCGCTCCCGCGGCTGTTTAACTTCGCCAGCGGCGTAGGTGGGTGGAGCACCGAGCTGTACATGAAGCCGGACGGCAGCTTCACCGGCTCGTACCACGACTCCGATATGGGCGACGCCGACAAGGGCTATCCCAACGGCACCCTGTATCTATGCAACTTCTCCGGGCGCTTCGGAGACGTGAAATACGTGGACGACTACACCTATTCCATGCGCATTCTCACGCTGGAGATCGACCCGATGGAGGAGGAGTCGATCGTGGACGGCGTCCGCTATCTTGCGAGCGGCCCCTACGGTCTCGAAAACGCGGATGAGGTATTGGTCTATCTGCCCGGCTCGGTTATGACAAAGCTGCCTTGGCCCTTCGTGAGCTGGATCTCCGCGCCACACGCCTGGCCCAGCGAGGAACGCCCGCTGTTCCTGCCGTTCTACGGCCTGTACAATGTTGAGAACAGGGAGGGCTGGTTCAGCGAAGATGGGCTGAGCGTCTCATGGGCGGAGGACACGCTTTCCGGCTACAGCGAATTCGACACCTTCACCGCGGAACAGGGCAGCCCGCAGGCAAAGGTGCTGGTCTGCGCAAACGTGCCGGTCACGAATCTTCGCATCCTCTCGTTGAGCGTGCGGGATATCACGGAATATGGGAGGATGCTCTTTGACGTGAAGGAGCTCGGCGTGCGCGAGAGCCTGACGCCGGAACGCCCGCTGGTGGTGGATACCGTTTTCCACGGCGACAGCCCCAGCCTCGGCTTCGCCTACACGGACGTCTCCGGCGCGGAGCACACCGTCGCGGTCGACGTCAGCGGCTATGACGGTTCGCTCTACCTGTTCGAGTTTTACGACTGATTACACCGCTTCTAAATCGGAGCGCCGCGGTTTGCGGTGCTCCGATTTTTTGCAAAAATCTCTGTTTTTTCTCAGCCGCCTATGTTCAAAGCCGGTAAGATGATGTATAATCCACTTTGTATACTACTGCGCGGAATCCCGGAGAAAAGGAGAAGCGAACATGCAGGAGCAGCTTTTATTCCTGTTGGAAAAGACCTTTTTTGACGAATGGGGACGGCACGGCGCGGACGCGGAGGCGATTGCGGACGCCGGAACGCAAATGACGGCGGCGTTCGCGCCCGGTGGCTTCACCGCCCCGCCGATCCCGGAGGGCTACGCCGCGTTTTTGTCCCTGTGCGACGGGTATGCGTGGAACGGCGTGCGCTTTTTCGGGACGCGGGCGCTGCAATTCGGCAGGGACCCGCGCAAGCCCTGCACGGTCCCCGCGCTCTACGACGAAAACGCGCGGTACGTCTATCGCAAGGTGGACACGCCGCTGCCGGACGGCTGTCTCGTGCTCGGCGATCTGGGGGACGCGCTGTTCCTCTACTCCGCGGCGTCGGGGCAATACGCCGCCGCGGACGCGGAGACGATGGCAGTCTCCGAGAGCTTTGACCGCTTCGACGAGCTGTTCATCCGCCACGTCGGCGCGGCGTACTACAGCAAGCTCGGCATCTGGGAGAAAAAGAAATACCGCGAGGCATTCGGCGGCAGGGAATAAAACGAAAGGGGCATACGATGAAGGACGAGAAACGCATGCAGTATCTGCTCAAGGCGACCCTTTTTGAGGACTGCGGACAGCATGGCGCGACCGAGGGGGAGATCGAGGCGGAGAGCGCAAGCATAACGGAGGATTTCGGCGCGGACGGACTGGAAACGCCGCCGATCCCAGAGGACTACGCCGAGTTTCTGAAGCTCACGAACGGCTACGCGTGGAACGGCGTCTGCTTCTTCGGCGCGACGGAGCAGCCGATGGGTGCGCACTATACCAACCCCGCGCTCTACGACCGAAACGACCGCTATCTCCACAGCAAGCTGGGACTCAAGGGCTGCCTCGTCGTCGGGAGCTTTGACGACGACATTTTCGTCTATTCCGCGGCGCGCGGCCTGTACTTCGCGCTGGACTCGCTGACGCTGATCCCGGAGGATGACGACGGCTTCGAGAGCTTCGAGGACCTGTTCTATTTCGCCGTGGACGACCTCTATTACGAATGCTCCGATCCGAAGGAGCAGGAGGCATACCGCAGTGCGCTTGGCTTGGAGGGCTGAAGGGATGGAGATACCGGATCGTGTTCGCTTGGAATACCGCTTTGCGCCCGAGGACCGCAGGCGCGTCGAGGGCATGGACATGCACGACTACGTGCGCACGTTCTTTGCCGGGATGCTCGGCGAGGACAGCCGCGTGGAGCGGGACACGGAGCGCGCGCTTAGCATGAGCTTCGGCGGCGTTACGGCGGAGGAGCTGGAGGGCTGGGCGCTGCGCATTGAGCCGGTGATCGACCTCTCGCCGCGCTCGAGCTGCCTGATCGACGGAAAGGAGCTGCGCGTCCCCGACGACGGCGAGGACGGCGAAGACGACAATGAGACAGACGTGCAGGAGCCGGAGTCCGCGCCGCGCGCTCCCGCCGCAAGAAGTGCGGAGGAGCGCCGACAGCTGTTTCGCAACGCCCTGCGCGAGGCGCAACAGGGCGGCAGCCGCATTGAAAGCGTGATGCAGAAGGTCGAGGGGCTGGTTGCCGCCGACGCCTTCAAGGAATACTGTCGATGGCTGGTGACGGTCATGCAGTCGCAGGACGGTGCATACCTGCGCGAATACTATCAAAGCGGCGCGCTCTGCTTCGCCATCGGCGGCGGGAACGGCTTCACCACCTACATCTCCCTGCTCGCCGAGCTGTTCACGGCGACCGGGCTCAAGACGATTGAGCATCGGTCGCACGTGCAGGAGATCAAAAAGGCGGACACCGACGCGGAGGTCATCGAGGCGTTTGAGCACTACGCGGACGACAGCGACCTGATCGCCGTCGATCTGGGCTTCCGCGTTGACAAGGCAGGGACCACGGAGCTCCACGCGTTTTTGCGAAAGCTCGCCCAGCGCCGCGGCAAGCTTCTGCCGATTTTCAAGATACCATACACAACGGAGTCGGAGATGCAGGAGATCCTTCGGGATATCGGGAGCTTTTTCCCGCTGTCCACCATCCGCATCCCGCCGTTTCTGACCGAGAACTACGCCGCGTATGCCGCGAGCGTCTTTTCCCAGCTCGGCTGCCGACTCGACCCGGACGCCGCCGACGAGCTGGAGCGGCTGATCGTGGAAAAGCGCAATCAGGCGCACTTCTACGGGTTCCACTCCGTCCGCGCGCTGGCGGAGGACGTTGTTTATCACAAATCGCTTTCGAGCACAGGGGAGGATCAGCAGATGCCGCTTGTCATTACAGAAAAAGACTTGTATGTAAAGCAGTCCCCGTGGGAGGCGCAGCCGGGCGGGCTGGAAGCGCTGGACGAGATGGTCGGCGTGGACGAGATCAAAAGCCGCATCGACGAGATCGTCGTCCAGCTTGAGCTGGCGTCGACGCTGCCCGACTCCGAGCGGCCCTGCATGCACATGCTGTTCACGGGCAATCCCGGCACGGGCAAAACCACTGTGGCGCGCATTCTGGGCAGCGTGCTCAAGGAAAAGGGCGTATTGTCCAAGGGCAGGTTCTACGAGCGCACGGGCCGCGAGCTGGTGGGAAAGTACATCGGCGAGACCGCGCCCATCACCAACGCCATCTGCCGCGACGCCTACGGCTCCGTGCTGTTCATCGACGAGGCGTACACCCTGTTCCGCTCCCGGGACGACGAGCGGGATTTCGGGCGCGAGGCGCTGGACACGCTTCTCACGCAGATGGAGAACCACCGCCGCGACCTGATTGTCATTTTCTCCGGCTATGAGGACGAGATGCATCTGATGCTCGACGCGAATCCCGGGCTTGCCAGCCGCATCCCACACGAGATCAAATTCCGCAGCTTTACGCGCGAGGAGCTTGCCAAAATCTATATGGGCATGGCAGGCAAGAAGTACTGCTGCGCGGCGGAGCTTGCCGAGGCGGCGGAGCGCTACTTTGCCTCGCTCTCGGACGAGACGCTTGCGGACAAGGCGTTCGCCAACGCCCGCTTCGTGCGCAACCTGTACGAGCGGACGGTCTCCAAGGCGGCGCTGCGCTTTCAGGCGGAGACCGGCGCGCGCATCGACGCCGACGCCGCGATCGTGCTGACGGCGGAGGATTTCCGAAACGCCGCCGGAGCGGAGGAGTTCCGAAAGCTGCAAGTAAAGCAGACGCGCGCGATCGGCTTCGCATGAGGTATGGTCATGAAACAAGAGACATATCCGGATAAGATCGGCGACGCGATCCGCGCCTCGCTGGAGCTGATCGGAGCCGACGAATTCAAGCAGTATCTGAAAAACACCATGGAGGTCGCAATGCAGATGGCGGGCAGCGCGCCGCTGCTGCCCATGTCCCGCGCGGCGCTGTTCTCCATCAACGACGGGGACGGCCTCTCCACGCAGCTGCACCTGCTCGCGGAGCTGTGGCAGGGGCTGACGCAGGAAAGATACTTTCCCGTCGAGTACCGTGAGCTGCGCCTGCCCGACCGCATGGACGCCAAAAATCTCAGCAAGCTCAGCGACCGCGACATCGTGCTGGAAAACATCGCCGAGGACGGGCTGCTGTCCCCCGGGCGGGCGCGCGTGCTCTGCCTCGACATCACCAAATGGCTCGACCGCGTGGAGCGCGAGGATTTCCGCGCCGTGCTCTCCCGCCTGCGTCTGGAACGCTGGGAGCAGGTGACGGTCTTCCGCATTCCGGCGGTCGACGAGCTGACGCTGCGCCGCGTGAGCGAGGCGATCGGCTGGTTTTTCAACGTGGACGTCGTCCACACCCCGCCGTATTCCGCCGGGGACTACTACGCCTATCTGCTGCGGCGGATGAAGGAAAAGGAGCTGGAGCCCGACGCGCGCGCAAGCGAGCTCATCCGCGAGGCGGTGGAGGGGCGCGCGCTGCGGGACGGCTGCTGGTGGGGCTTCCATTCGATCGACATTTTCCTGGAAAACACGGTTTTCAACGTGCTGATAAACCGCTACGGCGCAAGCGTTCCGTGACAATAAAACGAGCCGGGGTGAGGACATGGAGGAAAACAGACAACCGACCGACGAACAGTGGGACGCCGTGGAGGCGCTGATCCCGCTTCTTCGCAGGGAGAAGACGTGGGAGGTCTCCCGGAACCGCCATCACCAGCGCTGCCTCTGGGACCGCGAGGAGGACGCGCCATACGCCTTGGAGGACGCGCTGCGTGCGCTGCGCGCCGCGCTGGAAATGCCGCTTTCGGACTACGCGCTCACGCAAGCCCAGCGCGCCGCGCTGGAAATGCTGCTCGGCGCAGCTCCCTGTGACGGCAGGGGCGGCGTGCAAGACCATGGGGAAGGAGGCGGAAGCGATGTTTGAAAAGCGTGTCGAAATCTTCAAAAAACGCGACCGGGAGACCTGGCTTGCGATCCGCGCCGCGCTCAAGGAATCCGGGCTGCGCGGCGTGCGCGCCGGCCACTATTTGCAGGACGTGGTGATGGCGGGCGGCTGCGGCGCGAAGCTGGACCCTCGCGACTTCGGCGCAAAGGGCAAGATCGACCGTGAAATCTACTGGGTCCGCGTCCTCGCGGACGACGAGGAACGGGCACGGGAGATCCTGCGTAAAAACGGTCTCGTCGCCGGGATCGGAGACGATCTCATGGTCGACGCGGCGCTGCGAAAAAGCGCGGTCGACAAATACTATCCCTAAAAGTACGCCCCCTTCGCAAGCGAAGGGGGCGTACTTTTAATCCATAATTCTGCTTTTACTCGAAATCAATGCCGGAGAGCTCAAACACCTTGTCGCCCAGCGTGCTCCCGGTCGGGCGGTGCGCCTGCGGCATGCGGAAGGTGCCGTAGAACGCGCCCTCGCCGATCGTGCCGAACGGCGTTCCCGACTGCATGCTGGAAATCATCTCCAGCGCCGCGCAGTAGGCAAACGCGCGGCTGCCGATGTTCACCGCCTCCTCCGCAAAGACCTCCCGCAGCGCGCCGCAGGCGTAGAACGCGTAGCTGCCCACGCTCTTCACGCCGTAGCCCAGTGTGACGCTCTCGATCCTGCCGCGGTACTGGAACCACGGCGCGGTCCCGGCGCTGTAGTTCTCCATCACGCCCGTGGCGTTCGGCGCGCTCTGCTGCAAGATGAAAACCAGCTCGCCGGTGTCGCTCAACGACCACTCGATCCCGCCGCCGCACGTGCCGGAGGCAAGCGTACCGGGCAGGGGGGTGGGCGCTGTGACCGTGACGGTGCAGGACGCGGTAAAGCCGCCGTCCTCCGTCTCGACGGTGATCGTCGCCGTGCCCTCTGCCACCGCGGTGACAACGCCGTTTGCGTCCACGGTTGCGGCATTTGCATTATTGCTCGTCCAGGTCACGTTCTGATTCGCGGCGTTGCCCGGGGTGAGCGTGGCGGAAAGCGTTCCCGTCTCGCCCGCCGTCAGCGTCAGCGTGCTCGGGTCCAGCGCCACGCCCGTGACGCGGGTCGGCTGCAGGGTCACCGTAACGGTGCAGGACGCGGTAAAGCCGCCGTCTACCGTCTCGACCGTGATCGTCGTCGTTCCCTCCGCGACGCCCGTGACGACGCCGCTCGCGTCCACGGTCGCAATGCTCTCGTCGTCGCTGCTCCACGTGACGTCCTTATTCAGCGCGTTGTCCGGGGAAACCGTCGCCGTGAGCGTGCCCGTTGCGCCGATCATGACCGACAAATCGGGCTCGCCCAGCGTCACGCCCGTGACCTTGATCGCCGTCCACTGCGCGTAGAGCGTCGTGTCCGCGGTAAACGTCGCGCTCGCCTCGTCGTCGTACGACGTGCCGCTGCCGTCCTCCTTCGTGTTCCAGCCGTTAAAGGAATACTGCTCACGGGTGAAGGCGTTCTTCGTCAGCGTGGTCTCTGCACCCCCGGGTATCTGCTGCGTCGCCATCGTACCCGTGCCGCCGTTGGCGTCGAAGCTCAGCGTGTAGGCGATATACAGTCCCGCGCCGCCGCTGCCGTCCGGGAGAACGCTGTAGGCGCTGTCGTCGCCCGCGAGCTTTTTCAGATCGTCCTCCGTCAGCGTGTAGCCGCTGCCCGCCGCGACGACCTTCGCGCCCGCGCCGTTCACGGCGAGCGCCGAGGACACGCCGACGGAGCCGTCGCTGCCCGTCAGCGCGCTGACAACCGTGATGACCGCGGTGCTGCTTCCGTTCGCTTCCAGATAGACGTT
>SVKP01000152.1 GCA_015068395.1 Oscillospiraceae bacterium | reverse complement strand
GCGTCGAAGGTGATGGACAGCTCCACCTCCGTGCCGTTGCGGTTGACGGTCACAGCCGCGGTGTCGCCCGCCTTGTAGGTTTTCTTCGCGGCGTTGAGGTCATCGAGCGAGGTGATATTCTTATCGCCGAGCTTGACGATGATATCGCCCGCCTGAATACCCGCCTTCTCGGCGGCGCCGCCCGCCTCAACGGAGCTCACGCGCACACCGGCGTCCACGCTGTAGCCGTTCTGCTGCGCGCGGCGCGCGGTGACGTTCTCGACCGTGATGGCGAAGTAGGGACGGTTGGTGACTCTGCCGTTCTCCATGATGTCCTCCACCATGGCGATGACGTCGTTGATGGGGATTGCGAAGCCGAGACCCTCGGCGACGGTGTTGGCATAGGCGCTGTACTTCGCGGACACGATGCCCACGACCTCGCCGTAGGTGTTGAAGAGCGGGCCGCCGGAGTTGCCGGGGTTGATCGCCGCCGTGACCTGGATCATGTTGAAGGGCGTGCCGTCGACGTTGATCTCACGGTCCACGCAGGAGACGATGCCCTCGCTCATGGAGAAGGTCAGCTCGCCGAGCGGATTGCCGATGGCGGCAATGTCCTCGCCGATTTGCAGCGTGGCGGAGTTGCCGATGGTCACGGCTTGCAGGCCCGTGGCGTCGATCTTGAGCACGGCGACGTCGTAATCCGCGTCGCCGCCGATGACCTTCGCGTCATACTCCTTGCCGTCATAGAGCGTGACCTTGACGTCGTTGGCGCTCTCGATGACGTGGTAGTTGGTGACGATGTAGCCGTCCGCGGTGATGATGAAGCCGCTGCCCGCGGATGCGCTCTGCACCGTCTGGTTAAAGACGTTGGTGGTGATCGTGGTGTTGATGGACACGACGCTGTTGATGTTCGCCTTGTACAGCTCGGGCAGCGTGAGCTTCTTCGTGCCGTTGACGGCGATGGTCTGGACCTCGACCGTGTCGCGGTCGCTGATCTCAATGGATGTCGATTCGGCGCGCGTGCCGCCGTTCGCCCTCGCGGCAAACGCCCCGGTCGCGCCCGCGCCGACGATGCCGCCGATGAGCGCGCACACGAGCATCACCGCGATCATCGCCGCCCAGCGGTGCTTGCGCTTGGGCGGCTCCTGCGCCGGTTCCTCGGCGAGGTTGCGCGTGGTATAGACCGGCTCGACGACGCTCCGGTCGTCCTTGCGGTAGCTGTAATGGTACAGATTGTTCTCGTCCTCGTAATACATAACGGTGCCTCCTTATGTCATGCCCGTGCGGGCTGTCTCTTTCCTCTTGGGATGCACGTATCATAGAACATGATTATGTCCAAAGTGTGAAATCGAGTTTTCTTTTTTTTGAACATTTCAAATTTTTCGCCTTCCATGGCAAAACATGGCAAATACAGGGATAATTTCGCACTTTTCGGCGTCCCATTTGACGCGGGCGGATTTTTGTGTTATATTTACGGACAATCCCTGTAGGAAGTGAGGAATTGTTATGAAAAAATTCCGGCGTTTTGCCGCGGTGCTTTTGGCTCTGCTGCTGCTCCCGCTCTCCGCGCTGGCGGAGGGAAGCGAAGACTATGACGACGTGCCCCCGGACAACTGGGCGTACGAAAGCATTATGCGCGCCACCGAGCTCGGGCTGGTCGGCGGCGTCGCGCCCGGACGCTTCGGCTTCGGCCAGAACGTCACGCGCGCGCAGTATGCAATGATGCTCTGCCGCCTGATGGGCTGGACGATGGTCTCGCCCGAGAAGGGCAGCTTTTCCGACAATCAGGACCGGGACGCGTGGTACTACGGCGCGATCGAGACCGCCTGCGCCAACGGCGTGCTGCTGCGCGAGGTGCTCGGCGAGACCTGCCGCCCCAACGAGCCGCTGCCGCGCGAGGAGATGGCGGCGATGACCGTGCGCGCCATGGGTTTTGCGGAGCTTGCGCAGCTGCTTGCGGGCATGGTGCAGAACGACTGCCCCTTTGAGGACGTGACCACCAACCGCGGCTATATCACGCTTGCCTATCACATGAGCTTCATGGGCGGCGTCAGCCCCAAGCGCTTCCAGCCCAGAGAAGCGTCCACCCGCGAGCAGGCGGCAACCGTTCTGTTGCGCGTCTACGACAGGCTTCACGCGTCGATCAAGACCGGAGCGCTGCCCGGCGGCGTCATCGGCGTGCAGGCGGCGTCCCTCGAGGAGCTGGGCGGCCGCATTCCGATGTGCCCGCGAGCGCCGCTGGAGGGCGTCTATGAGGCTGCCATCAAGGCAGGGAAGGGCGGAACGGTCGTGCTGAACGTTGCCGGCCTTGCCGTGGAGGTGAAGGACGGCGCGGTGCAGCCCGCCCTGACGCTCACCCCCAACGAGCTGGCGATCTACCGCAGCGAGGACGAGTCCAGCGTATCCCGCTCCTCCCGCTACGCAAGCTCGTATCTCATCCACACCGTGTCCCAGAACGACAAGGTGTATGTCTGGTTTGAGTCCGAGGAGGATATTGCGCTCAAGGTGGAGCTCTGCCGCATGCTCGGCGTCGCGGCGGTGTACACCGTCGGCTGAGCTGTGCGGCATGCGGTAAAAGGCGCGCGTCCGGCGTTGAGCCTGCGAAAGATTTTTCGGCGCAGCCTTGTCCTTTGCGGGAAATCGTGGTAAAGTAATGCTATCAATTTTTGAATACAGGAGGCTGTTCCCATGTTGACTGTAGACATCTCCAAGGCTGCCCCGTTCCTCTCCGCGCCCTGCGAGGACGCGCTTCGCCCCGCGCTGGCACAGGCGGCAAAGTGGCTGCAAAACGGCGGAGGGAAGGGCGACGACTTCCTCGGCTGGGTCAAGCTGCCGGAAGCCTACGACCGCGACGAGTTCGCGCGCATTGAGAAGGCGGCGGCAAAGATCAAGGGCGACTCCAAAGCGCTGGTCGTCATCGGCATCGGCGGGTCCTACCTCGGCGCGCGCGGCGTGGTCGAGTGCCTGTGCTCGCCCAACTACAATCTCAGGAAAAAGGACACCCCCAACGTCTATTTCATCGGCAACGGCCTTTCCTCCGCCGCGCTGCGCGAGGTGTATGAGCTGGTGGAGGACGTCGATTTCTCCGTGAACGTCATCTCCAAGTCCGGCACCACCACCGAGCCCGCGGTCGCGTTCCGCTTTTTTAAGGCGCTGCTGGAAAAGAAGTATGGCAAGGCGGGCGCGGCGAAGCGCATCTATGCCACGACCGACCGCGCCCGCGGCGCGCTCAAGGGCCTCGCGGACGCCGAGGGCTATGAGACCTTCGTCGTCCCCGACGACGTGGGCGGACGCTACAGCGTGCTCACCGCCGTCGGCCTGCTGCCGATCGCCGTGGCGGGCGTGGATATCCGCGCGCTGATGGAGGGCGCCGCGGACATGATGAAGCTCTGCCGCGAGGACGGCTATTCCAATCCCGCGTGGCAGTACGCCGCCATGCGCAACGCGCTCTACCGCGAGGGGAAGAAGACCGAGCTGCTTGCCTGCTTCGAGCCGTCCTTCCGCTTTATGGCGGAGTGGTGGAAGCAGCTCTACGGCGAGAGCGAGGGCAAGGAGCAAAAGGGCATCTTCCCCGCGAGCGTCGACTTCACCGCTGACCTGCACTCCATGGGCCAGTACATCCAGCAGGGCGAGCGCATGCTGATGGAGACCGTGGTGCGCTTCGAGCCGGACGACAACCAGATGCTCGTCCCGCACGACGACGCCGACGGCGACGGGCTGAACTTCCTCGCCGGGAAGACGCTGCACGAGATCAACACGCAGGCGATGGACGGCACGCTCCTCGCGCACGTCGAGGGCGGAGTGCCGAACATGATCGTCCGCGCGGGCAAGCGCGACGCGCGCACGCTGGGCGAGCTGATCTACTTCTTCGAGTACGCCTGCGGCCTGTCCGGCTACGTGCTGGGCGTGAACCCGTTTGACCAGCCGGGCGTGGAGGCTTACAAGAAGAACATGTTCGCCCTGCTCGGGAAGCCCGGCTATGAGGCGATGGGCGACGAGCTGCGCGCAAAGCTGGCAAAGTAAAGATTTAACATTTTCTCCATTGCAAAATGCCTGTCCGTATGATATGCTCATGGCAAGAGCTTTGAAAGGAGTGATTCCCTATGGTTAGAGTCATTATGGGTGAGAAGGGAACCGGCAAGACCAAAAAGCTGATTGAGATGATCAATGCCGCAGCGGCGCAGGAGGCGGGCAACGTCGTCTGCATCGAGGCGGAGAAGACCATGACCTTCGACATCCACTACCACGTCCGCCTGATCGTTGCCGGCGAATACCCCATCGGTTCCTATGAGTCGATGCGCGGCTTTATCAGCGGCCTCTATGCCGGCAATTATGATATTTCCCACATCTTTATTGACAATCTGCTCGCCATCGTCGGCGGCAAGAGCGACCACGAGTGCGAGGTCTTCCTCGACTGGCTGGAGAATTTCAGCTCCAACCACGGCGTCCGCTTCACGGTCGCCATGTCCGAGGACCCCGCCCACGCCACCGACGGGATGCAGAAGTATCTGTAAATAGATCCATAACATCCGAACAGCTCCCCCAGCCTTGCAGCGGGGGAGCTGTCTGCATTTCACACAGCGCCGCCCTCTCGCCTTCGGGCGAGGGGGCGGTGTAGTAATCAAAATTCAGCGTTGCCGACGGTGCGGGGATGAAGCTCCACGTCGCGGATGTTGCTCACGCCCGTGAGGTACATCACCATGCGCTCGAAACCGAGGCCGAAGCCCGCGTGACGGCAGGAGCCCCAGCGACGCAAATCGCAGTACCACCAGTAGTCCTCCGGGTTCATGCCGAGCTCGTTGATACGCGCCTCGAGGACGTCCAACCGCTCCTCGCGCTGGCTGCCGCCGATGATTTCGCCGATGCCCGGCACCAGGCAGTCCGCCGCCGCGACGGTCTTGCCATCGTCGTTGAGGCGCATGTAAAACGCCTTGATCTCGCGCGGATAGTCGGTGACGAACACGGGCTTTTTGAAAATCTCCTCGGTCAGGAAGCGCTCGTGCTCGGTCTGGAGGTCGGTGCCCCAGTCGACCTTGTAGTCGAAGCGGTCGTTGTGCTGCTTCAAAATCTCCACCGCG
>SVKP01000151.1 GCA_015068395.1 Oscillospiraceae bacterium | reverse complement strand
GAGGAGCACCTCGACAAGGTCATCTGCATCGACCAGACGCCCATCGGGCGCACGCCGCGCTCGAACCCCGCGACCTACACCAACGTTTTTTCCGACATCCGCGACCTCTTCGCCTCCACGCCGGACGCCAAAGCGCGCGGCTACACCAACGGTCGCTTCAGCTTCAACGTGCGCGGCGGGCGCTGCGAGGCGTGCTCCTGCGACGGGCAGCTCAAAATTGAGATGCACTTCCTGCCGGACATCTACGTCCCCTGCGAGGTCTGCCACGGCAAGCGCTACAACCGCGAGACGCTGGAGGTGCGCTACAAGGGCAAAAACATCGCCGACGTGCTCGAAATGACCGTGGAGGAGGCGCTGGAGTTCTTCCGCGACCTGCCCAAGCTGGAAAGCCGGCTCCGCACGCTCTACGACGTGGGCCTCGGCTACATCCGGCTGGGTCAGTCGTCCACGACGCTCTCCGGCGGCGAGGCGCAGCGCGTCAAGCTCGCCACCGAGCTGAGCAAGCGCGCCACGGGCCGCACGATCTATATCCTCGACGAGCCGACCACCGGCCTCCACGCCGACGACGTGCGCCGCCTGCTGGGGGTCTTGCAGCGCCTGGTGGACGCCGGGAACACGGTGCTGGTCATCGAGCACAATCTGGACGTCATCAAATGCGCGGACCACATCATTGACCTCGGACCCGAGGGCGGCAGCGGCGGCGGAACGATCGTCGCCGTCGGCACGCCGGAGCAGATCGCCGCCTGCGAGAGCTCCTACACCGGGCAGTACCTCAAAAAGCTGCTGTGACGCCTCACATGCCCCTTGCATAGAATGGGGCGAGGTGATACCATGGAGCTGTTGGAGGACGGAATTCTCGCCGCGCTGGCGGCGGTCGGTCTGGTGACGCTGCTGCTTCTGCCGCTCTCCGCGCTCTCGCGTCCGCGCGGGCGCAGCGCTGCGCTGGCGGCGACGGCGGTCGTCCCCTGCCGCGGCGGCGAGGGGGAGAAGCTGGAATACACCGTGCGCGCGCTGGAACGCCTGCGCCGGGAGTCCGGCTGCATTCAACGCGTCGTGATCCTCGATCTGGGCATGGACGAGGATGACAGGAAGCTGGCAAGCCTGTTGTGCCGCGACGGCGCGGCGCATCTGGTGGATAAAAACTGTACTTGGGAGGAAACACAATGAAACGCAAGCTATCGGCACTTCTTCTGGCGCTCACGCTCTTCGTAAGCCTTGCGGCGGTCCCCGCAAGGGCGGCGGACAGCCCCGCCGTGCTCAGCCCGCAGAGCTTCGCCGTGGACGGCAAGCCCGTTCAGGCGGAGGTCTACAACATCGGCGGCAGCAACTACTTCAAGCTGCGCGATATCGCGATGCTGCTCAAGGACACGGACGCCCGCTTCTCCGTGGATTACAATGAGGCGGCGCGCACCATCGAGCTGACCACGGGCAAGGCGTACGTTCCCAACGGCAGCGAGCTCAAGACCGGCGTGGACAACTCCGCCACCTGTGTGGAAAGCAACCAGCGGCTGCTCGTCGACGGGATCAACGCCGATCTCAAGGCGTACAACATCGGCGGCAGCAACTTCTTCCGCCTGCGCGATCTGGGCGAGGTGCTGCGCTTCTTCGTCGGCTATGACGCCGAGACCAACACCGCTCTGCTCAACTCCGCCTATTACATCGAGCGCATCGACTACAGCGAGGGCCTGCCCATCAGCCTGTACTACGAGATCCCCATCTTCCGCGGCAGCAGTGACGCGCTCCGCATGATCGAAGAGGAGGCGGAGGCGCGGCGCGCGGAATTTGCCGAGGGTCAGGCGCTCAACGCGCTGGAATACACGCTTGAAGGTCTGGAGGGTTCCTATCCCCCGTCCCCGACCGATCCGTATCTTGCCGAGTGGGACGCCATGGTCTTCACCTGCAACGACGACATTGTCAGCTACGGCGTGAGCTATTCCTGGTATGTCGGCGGCGTGTATGACTACGGCATCAACTGCTATAATTACGACGCCAAGACCGGCGCGCACGTGTATCTGACCGACGTGTGCAGCGGCACGGAGGACGAGATCAAGGAGTCCATCATCGCGGCGCTGCTCGACCAGTACCCCGGCGTCGAGGAGGCGGGCGTGATGGGGACCCCGATGGACGTCATCCGTGACATGGACGTCCACCTCATCGGCTTCTATGTGGAGGACGGCATCGTCCACGTCACGTTCAGCAAGTATGAGATCGCCTTCGGCGCGGCGGGCGCCTTCGACGTCGAGCTCGGCGCGGCGGAGCCCGTCACCAAGGGCTGAGCGGTCCCCCAAGGGTCCATGAACGAACAGGAAACCATCATTGGCACGATCGCGTCCGTCATCTTCCAGAACGAGGAAAACGGCTACGCGGTGGTGCGCGTTGTGACCGACGAGGGTGAGCTCATCACCCTCGTCGGCTGTATCCCCTGCGCCGCGCCCGGCGAGGGGCTTGCCGCCGTGGGCAGCTATGTGATCCACCCGCAGCACGGCGAGCAGTTTTCCGCGGAGTCCGTGGAGCGGCGCATGCCCTCAACGGAGGCGAACATCCTCGATTACCTCTCCTCCGGCGCCGTCCGCGGCGTCGGGGCGGCGACCGCACAGAAGCTCGTGGAGCGCTTCGGCGCGGACACGCTGGACGTCATCGAAAACGCGCCGGACGAGCTGCGTCGCGTCAAAGGGATCACCGACAAGCGTGCCCGCGAGATCTCCGAGAGCTTCCGCGAGCAGATGGGTCTGCGCCGCCTGCTTGAATTTCTCACGCGCTTCGAGCTGCCCGTGGCGCTCTCCGTTCCGCTCTACCGCCGCTTCGGCGCGGAGGCGACGGAGGCGCTGCGCCGCGACCCCTATCTGCTGGTGGACGAGCCCTACGGCGTGGAATTCTCCGCTGCGGACGAGATCGCGCTCTCCCTCGGCTTCAGCGGCAGCGCATTCTGCCGCACGGAGGCGGCGCTGCTCTATGAGCTGAGCCACAACGAGTCCAGCGGCGGGCACGTCTTCCTGCCGCGGGACAAGCTGCTCGCCGCCACGGCACAGCTGCTGGAAATGCCCCCCGACGCGGTGGAGAAATCCCTGGACGACCTGATCGAGAGCGGACGCGTCACGCAGGACGGCGTGGCGCAGCTCACCGGCTGCTATCTCTCGCGCTGCGCAGAGGCGGAGCGCTATGTCGCGCGGCGGCTGCGCGCCATGCTCGCGGACAAGCCGGACAGACTCAAGGGCGCCGCGCGCGCCATCGACGAGATTGGGCGCGAGCAGGGCATCGAATACGCGCCGCTGCAACGCAGGGCGGTGGAGCTCGCCGCCGAGGAGGAGCTGCTGATCCTCACCGGCGGCCCCGGCACGGGCAAAACGACCTCCGTGCGCGCCATCCTCGCCCTCTTTGAACGGATGGGGCTGGACGTGCTGCTCGCCGCCCCCACGGGCCGCGCGGCGAAGCGCATGGCGGAGGTCTGCGGCCGGGACGCCCAGACCATCCACCGAATGCTCGGCATGAGCTGGGACGAGCACACCGGGCAGGTGAAGTTCTCCAAAAACGAAAAAGACCCGCTCAAGGCGGATGCGGTGATCGTGGACGAGACCTCGATGGTCGACCTTGCGCTGATGCGCGCCTTTCTCGCGGCGCTGCGTCCCGGCTGCCGTCTGGTGCTGGTGGGCGACCCCGACCAGCTGCCGAGCGTGGGCGCGGGGAACGTGTTCTCCGACCTGATCCGCAGCGGGCGCATCGCGGTCGTGGCACTGACCGAGGTGTTTCGGCAGGCGCAAAAGTCCGCCATCATCCGCAACGCCCACGCGGTGAACGAGGGGCACGCGCCGGAGCTTGCCAACAGCGCGGAGAGCGACTTCTTTTTCCTGCCGCGGCGCGACCCGGAGCGGCTGGTGGACACGGTGGTGGAGCTGTGCGGCACGCGCCTGCCGGAAAAAATGGGCATCCCCGTCTCCGAGCTGCAAGTGCTCACCCCCACGCGCAAGGGCCCCGTCGGCACCGCCGCGCTCAACCGCGCCTTGCAGACGGCGCTCAACCCCGCGCAGCCCGGCAAGCGCGAACGCGCCTTCGGCGAACTGATCTTTCGCGAGGGCGACCGCGTCATGCAGACGCGGAACGACTACGACGTGCTCTGGGAGCGTGCCGACGGCTCGGGCGGCATGGGCGTCTTTAATGGCGACGTGGGGCGCATTCTGGAAATCGACCCCGGCGGCGAGCTGCTGACCGTCGCCTTTGACGACCGCGTGGCAACATACACCGCCGATATGCTCGCCGAGCTGGACATGGCGTACGCGATGACCGTGCACAAGGCGCAGGGCAGCGAGTACCGCGGCGTCGTGTTCGTCTCCGCCCCCTGCGCGGCGAGCCTCGAGGTGCGCAGCGTGCTCTACACCGCGCTCACCCGCGCCCGCGAGCTGCTGGTCGTCGTCGGCGACGACAGCACGCTGCGCCGCATGGCGGAAAACGACCGCCGCCAGCGCCGCTACAGCGGCCTGCGCTGGCGTCTGGTCAACGAATGATGAAAAAACACGCCCGCTGATCGGAAAAGAGAGCTTTTCACGACTCAGCGGGCGTGGCCTATATTCGTCTCAATTCATCGCCCCGGCGTTGAGCTCAAAGAGCTCGTCGATGCGCCTGCGCAGGGCAGGGTGGCCTGCGAGCGCCGGGTCGGCGGCGATCAGCGCCTCGGCGGCGGCGCGCGACTCTTGCAGCAGCTCCATGTCGCAGGAGAGGTCCGCCACGCGCAGCGAGGGCAGGCCGTGCTGGCGCGAGCCGAAGAAATCGCCGGGGCCGCGCAGCTTCAGATCCTCCTCGGCGATCTCAAAGCCGTTGTTGGTTTTGGTCATCACCTGCAAACGGCGGCGGTTGTCCTCGCCCGTGTTGTCGGAGACCAGAATGCAGTAGGATTTGTGCGTCCCGCGCCCGACGCGCCCGCGCAGCTGGTGGAGCTGCGAGAGCCCGAAGCACTCCGCGTTCTCAATGAGCATGACCGCCGCGTTCGGCACGTCCACGCCCACCTCCACCACCGTGGTGGAGACCAGAATGTCGATCCTGCCCGCGGAAAAATCGCGCATGACCGTCTCTTTTTCCTTGGGCTTCATCTTGCCGTGGATCGGCGCGACCGTCAGCTCCGGGAAAACCTCGCGCTGCAGCTTCTCCGCGTACGCCGTGACCGCCTTGCGCTCGTCCGGCAGCTCGCCGTTCTCCGCGACCATCGGGCAAACGACGTACGCCTGCCGCCCCTCCGCCGCCTGCTTGCGCAAGAAGGCGTAAATGCGCTCGTGGTAGCCGGAATTCACCGCAAAGGTGTCGATCCTCTGCCGCCCGGGGGGCAGCTCGTCGATGAGCGAGACGTCCAGATCGCCGTAGATCATCAGCGCCAGCGTGCGCGGGATCGGCGTCGCGGACATGACCAGCAGGTGCGGGTTGTCGCCCTTGCCGCCCAGCAGCGCGCGCTGCGCGACGCCGAAGCGGTGCTGCTCGTCGGTGACGACGAGGCCCAGCCGTTGGTACGCAACGTCCGGCGAGAGCAGGGCGTGGGTGCCGATGAGAAGGTCCAGCTCCCCCTCCGCAAGCCGCGCAAGCGTCTCGCGCCGCGCCTTGGCGGGCGTGGAGGCGGTGAGCAGCGCGCAGCGGACGCCCAGACCCTCCAGCAGCGGGGCAAGCGTCTTGAAATGCTGCTCCGCAAGGATCTCCGTCGGTGCCATGAGCGCGCTTTGCAGCCCGCTGCGCGCGGCGAACCAGACCGCAGCCGCGGCGACCATCGTCTTGCCGGAGCCCACGTCGCCCTGCACGAGCCGGTTCATCGCCCTGCCCGACGCCATATCGCGCGCGCAGTCCTCCACCGCCCGCGCCTGCGCGCCGGTGAGCGCGAAGGGAAGCGCCGCGTAAAACGGGTCAAGCGGGACCGGCTCGCATTTCTGCCCGTCGGAGTCGCTGCGCCGCGCGCGCAGCAGTCGAAGCCCCAGCGTCAGCAGATACAGCTCCTCGAACACGAGCCGCCGCCGCGCGACGCGCAGCGCCTCGTCATCGGCGGGAAAGTGGATGTTCTCATAGGCATAGCGGATGTGGCAGAGCCGGTGCGCGGCGCGGACCTCCTCGGGCAGGACGTCCGGCAGCTCGTCGGCGCAGGCGTCCAGCCCCTGCCGGATGGAGCGGCTCAAAACGTTCTGGCTCACGCCCGCGGTAAGCGGGTAGACGGGCACGATGCGGCCCGTGACGCGCCCCTCGCCCTCCCGCTCGAAGACCGGGTTCGTCATCTGACGGCGCAGCAGGTTGCCCTCCGCCTTGCCGTAAAAGACGTATTCCTCCCCGGTGTGGAGGTTATTTTTCAGATAGCTCTGGTTGAAATAGGTGAGCTCCAGCGCGGCGGACTCGTCCACGACGCGGAGCTTGACGAGGTCCAGCCCCTTGCGGATGTGGGAGAGCGTCGGCTCGCCTGCGACCATGGCGCGCACGCAGGCGTACTCGCCGGGGACGAGGTCGGCGATGCGCCGGAACTCCCTGCGGTCCTCGTAGGCGCGGGGAAAGAAAGAGATCAGCGCGCGCAAATCGGTGATCCCCAGCTTGCGCAGGGATTTTGCGCGCGCCTCTCCGACGCCCTTGACATATTGGACGTTAGTGGTCAAGTCAGCCATGGAATTACTTTTTTACGTAGTCGATGAACTGGAATTTCAGCCCATCCTCCTCCATGATCTCGCTCTTGCTGTCCACGCGCCAGTCGGGGTGCGTGTCGAGGTTGGGGAAAAAGCTGTCCGCCTTGGGGGAGGCAAACACCTTCGTCACGCGCACGCGCTCGCAGTAGGGCAGCAGCAGCGTGTAGATGCTCGCGCCGCCGATGACGATGGCGTCGTCCCCCGCGAGGCGCAGCGCGTCCTCCACCGTGTGCGCGACCTCCGCGCCCTCGATGGGCTCGGTGTTGCGGGTGAAGACGATGCAGCGGCGATCCGGCAGGGGCTTGCCCTCCGGGAAGGTCGCGAGCGTGCGCGAGCCGAGCAGCACGGTTTTGCCGACGGTCAGCGTGCGAAAACGTTTTTTGTCGGCGCTGAGCTGGAAGAGCAGCCGGCCGTCGATGCCGATGCCCCAGTTTTCGCTGATACAAACGATGGCTTCCATAGAAAGAGATTCTCCTTTTGCCGCGCGGTATCCTTCCGGCGGCGCAAAATAATGATAGAGGTCGCTATTTTACCCGACAGCCCGCGAAGCGCAGCGCCGCGAGGGCAAGCTCCAGCGTGGGGTCGACGGCGGGATAGTCCAGCCGGTAGAGCTCGAAGGCGAGCGGCAGCTCGGTGCAGCCGAGGATCAGCGTCTCCGCGCCGCGCGCAAGCAGGCGCTCGCAGCAGCGGCGGAAGGCGGACGCGTCATAATCGAAGCGGCCCGCCTTGACGCCCTCGTATATTACGCCCATTACCGCGGCCTGATCCGCGCCGTCCGGCGTGAGCAGCTCGATGCCGCTGCCCTGAAAGGCACGCTGATACACGAGCGTTTGCACGGTGCCGTCGGTTGCAAGCAGACCCGCGCGGCGTATCCCGCGTTCCCGCAGCGCCTCGCGCGTCAGCTCGATCATGTGCAGCACGGGGACGCTTGCCGCCGCCGCGATCTCGTCGTAATAGCAGTGGGAGGTGTTGCAGGGGATCAGCAGCACCTGCGCGCCGATGCTCTCAAGTCGCTTCACGCTTTTAACGATCTCCGGCACGGGACTGGGGCCGCCGTGAAGCAGCGCGTCCGTGCGGTTGGGCACATCGGTGTTGGAGTCGATCACGACGCGCGGGTGCTCCTGATCGGCCTTGGCATCGGCGCTCAAAACAAGCTTGCGAAACAGGTCGGCGGTCGCCAGCGGCCCCATGCCGCCGATGATCCCGATGACCTTTTTATCCATTTTCCCTGTCCTGCGCGATGACGAGCTTGAGCGCCTCGACCGCCACCTTGACCGCCGCGGAGGTGTCCTCGCTCATGTCCTGATCGAGCCCCGCCTTCTCGCGCTCCTGGTTCCAAACGACGTGGAAGCACGAGCCGCAGCGCACATGCAGCGCCGCCGCCACGACGAACAGCGCCGCGGACTCCATCTCGCTCGCCTTGACGCCCAGCCGCTTCCAGCTCTCCCACTTTTGCAGCAGCTCATAATACACGGGGCTTGCCTCGGGGCTGTGCTGGCCGTAAAAGCTGTCCTTGCACTGGACCACGCCGGTGTGCGTCGTGTACCCCAGCGCGCGGGAGGCGTTCGCGAGCGCGGCGGTGATGCCGAAGTCCGCCACGGCGGGGAACTCGATGGGCGCGTACTCCATGCTGGTGTGCTCGTAGCGGATCGCGCCGGTGGCGACCACGATGTCGCCGGACTTGACGTTCAGATCAATGCCGCCGCAGGTGCCCGTGCGGATAAAGGTGTCCGCGCCGAGCTTGTGCAGCTCCTCCATCGCGATCGACGCCGAGGGCCCGCCGATGCCCGTGGAGCACACGCTCACGGGAACGCCCAGCAGCGTGCCGGTATAGCTGGTATATTCGCGGTTCTGCGCGATCAGCTTGGGGTTATCAAAGTGCTCCGCAATGGACGCGCAGCGGCCCGGGTCGCCGGGCAGGATGACATAGCGCCCGATCTCTCCGGGTGCGCAATGAATGTGATATTGACGTTCCAGTTCCTGCATGGAGCTCACCTCTCTGTAAAATATTGGGAAAACCGCATGTCGATAACAGATAAATTATACTTTTATTCCGCCGCAAATGCAATACGCCGCGGCGCTTTTTTGCGGTTTGTGTGTTTTTTCCGCCGCATGTCCCCTCTGCCGCGAAATCCTGTACGGTTTTCCTTGCATGTCGGCGTGTTTTGTGATAGGATTTATAGGTTAAAGTATCAGTAAATTGGGAGGATATCCGTTTGGAACGTGAAAACGTGCTGGTGAGCGCGGAAGAGCTCGACCGGCAGAAGGAATATATGGCAAAGGTCCGCTCGATCACGGACGTGCTGACGCGCGCGCCGCTGGCGCTGGTGGACACCTTCGGCTGTCAGCAGAACGTCGCCGACGGTGAGGTTTTGGCGGGCATGCTGCGGGAGATGGGCTTTGAACCGACGGACGACGCCGCGGCGGCGGACGTGGTGCTGCTCAACACCTGCGCCATCCGCGAGCACGCGGAAAAGCGTGTGTTCGGCGCGCTGGGCGAGCTGACGCACACCAAGGAGGCGAACCCGGAGCAGATCATCGTGCTCTGCGGCTGCATGGCGCAGCAAAAGCGCATCGCGGACAGGGTGCGCGAGTCCTACCGCCACGTGGACCTCGTGCTGGGCCCGCAGGCGGAGTGGCGGCTGCCGGAGCTTCTGTGGCAGGTGCTCGCGGAGCGCAGGCGCGTCTTTTCCGTGGACGACGAGCACGGGCGCATCGCCGAGGGCCTGCCCGTCCGGCGCGACGGGACCGTGCGCGCGTGGGTGAGCATCATGTACGGCTGCAACAACTTCTGCTCGTACTGCATCGTGCCCTATGTCCGCGGGCGCGAACGCTCCCGCGACCCGGAGAAGATCGTCGCGGAATGCCGCGAGCTGATCGAGTCCGGGTATAAGGAAATCTATCTGCTGGGACAGAACGTCAACAGCTACGGCAACGATCTGGACGTCGGCTGGGACTTTGCCGACCTGCTCGCGGCGGTGGACGCCATCCCCGGCGACTACTGGCTGCGCTTCATGTCCAGCCAGCCCAAGGACGCGACGCCCAAGCTCTTCGAGACCATGGCGCGCTGCGCCCATGTGGCGAAAAACCTGCACCTGCCCGTCCAAAGCGGCTGCGACCGCGTTTTGAAGGCGATGCACCGCCCCTACACCCGGCAGGGCTATCTGGACCTGATCGCACAGGCGCGCGCCGCGATGCCGAATCTGGTGCTCACGAGCGACGTCATCATCGGCTTTCCCGGCGAGACCGAGTCGGAGGCGATGGAGACCGTGTCTCTGGTGGAGGAGGTCGGCTTCGACGCCCTGTTCACCTTCATCTTCTCCCCGCGCCCCGGCACCCCGGCGGCGGAGATGGACGACCCCGTGCCCCGCGCGGAGAAGCAGAAGTGGTTCGACCGCCTGCTCGCCGTCCAGAACGCCGCCAGCGCGGAGAAGCACGCCGCCTACGTCGGAAAGACGCTGCGCGTGCTCGTGGACGGAGAGAGCGACGATCCCGCCTTCCCGCTTTCGGCGCGCACGGAGGGCAACCGCCTTGTGCGTCTCAAGGGCGACGCTTCGCGCATCGGCACGTTTACCGAGGCGCGCATCACCGACAGCAACACCTGGGCGCTGTACGGCGAAATCTGACAAATATATTTGGAGGCCGCGCATGAGGATCACCGTTTTGCTGGAAAACACGCTCTGCCGGGATGATTTGAAGTGTGCCCACGGGCTTTCGCTGCACGTGGCGACGGCGCGGCACAGCCTGCTGTTTGACATGGGCCCCAACGCTTCGTTCCTTGAAAATGCCGAGGCGCTGGGCGTGGACGTCGCGGCGGTGGACGCCGCAGTGCTCTCCCACGCGCACGACGACCACAGCGGCGGGCTGGAGCTTTTCTGCCGCCGCAACGACCACGCCCCGGTCTATCTGCAAAAGGACGCGTGGGGGCAGTATTACGTGGTGACGCCGCAAAAGTGCAGGTACATTGGCCTCGACAAGGCGCTGCGGCGCTATGAGGACCGCTTCCGCCTCGTCGACGGCGTGACGAAGCCGGACGGGGAGCTGACGATCTTCTCCGGCGGCATGGGCAGGGACTTCTGGTCTCACGCCAACGACACGCTGCGCGAGAAGGTGGGCGAGGACTATCCGCCGGACGAATTCCGCCACGAGCAGAGCCTGCTCGTCACCGAGAACGGGAAAGCGGCGCTCTTCGGTGGCTGCGCGCACAACGGCGTCGTCAACATCCTGCGGCGCGCGGAGGAGCTTTTGGGACGCGCGCCCGACGCGGTGTTCGCGGGCTTCCACCTCTACAACCCCTCGCTGGGGGAGACGCAGCCGCGTGAGCTGGTCGAGAGCATCGCCCGCGAGCTTAAAAAGCGGCGGGACACGGTCTTCTACACCGGGCACTGCACCGGGCCGGAGGCGTTCGGCGTTCTGCGGGAGACGCTGGGAGACCGTCTGGTCGCCATGCATACCGGCGGCGTATACGAAATCTGAGAGAGAAAGAGAGATCGGACCATGGCGGAGCTGACCCCCATGATGAAGCAGTACCTTGAGATCAAGGAGCAGCACAAGGACGAAATACTGTTTTTCCGCCTCGGCGACTTTTACGAGATGTTCGCCGACGACGCGCTCACCGCCTCGCGGGAGCTGGATCTGACGCTCACGACCCGCGACCGCGGCAAGGACAAGGACGAGCAGACGCCGATGTGCGGCGTGCCCTACCACTCAAGCGACGCATATATCGCCCGGCTGATCGCCAAGGGCTACAAGGTCGCCATCTGCGAGCAGACCGAGGACCCGGCGCTCGCCAAGGGCCTCGTCAAGCGGGATATCCTGCGCGTCGTCACGCCCGGCACGGTCATCGACGCGCAGAGTCTCGACGCAAACCGGGGCAACTTCCTCGCCGGCGTGTTTCTCGACGCGCAGAACGCGGGCGTCGCCTTTTGCGACATGTCCACGGGCGAGACGCACGTCACCGCTTTCACGGGGGACGAGCGCGCGGAGCATCTGCGCAACGAGCTGGTGCGCTTCACGCCCGCCGAGGCGGTGCTCAACGCGAACGCATATCAGGACGCGGCGCTCTCGGAGCTGCTGCGAAAGCTGAACTGTGCGGTGGAAAACGCCGAGCGGCGCTTTGACCTCGGCGCGGCGGAGAAGGCGGTCCGGACCCAGTACGGCGAGGAGGCGTGCGCCTCCCTGCCCCGGAACAACCCTGCCGCCGTGCTGGCGCTGGGCGGTCTTTTGAGCTATCTGCACGAGACGCAGAAGACCGACCTCGCCTACATCAACAAGCTGGAATACTATGAGCTGGGCCGCTTCATGGAGCTGGACCTCGCCGCGCGGCGAAATCTGGAGCTCACCGAGACCCTGCGCGGCAAGGACAAGCGCGGCAGCCTGCTCTGGGTGCTGGACAAGACCAAAACCGCCATGGGCGCGCGCTGCCTGCGCTCGTATCTTGAGCGCCCGCTGCGCGACGTGGCGGAGATCAACCGCCGCCTCGGCGCGGTGGAGGCGCTGACGAAGCTGACCATGGCGCGCGAGGAGCTGACGCTGGCTATGACCGGCGTGGCGGACATGGAACGCCTGATCGGGCGCATTGTCTACGGCACGGCGGGCGGGCGCGACTTCGCGTCGCTGCGCGCGTCGCTGGAACGCCTCGGCGCGGTGAAGGAGCAGCTCAGGCCGTTTACGAACAGCAAGCTCAGGGAGCTGTATGAAAGCCTCGACACGCTCGACGACGTCGCCGCGCAGATTCGGGAGACGCTGGTGGACGAGCCGCCGTTTTCGGTGCGCGAGGGCGGATTTATCCGCCCCGGCTTCAACGCGGAGGTCGACCGCCTGCACGACATCCTCTCCGGCGGGAAGAACCTGCTCGTCGAGATCACCGAGCGCGAGAAGGAGCGCACGGGCATTCGCACCCTGCGCATCGGCTACAACAAGGTCTTCGGCTATTACATCGAGGTCTCGAACTCGTTCAAGGACCAGGTGCCGGACACCTACATCCGCAAGCAGACGCTCGTCAACGGCGAGCGCTACGTCACGCAGGAGCTGAAGGACCTCGAACAGGAGATCCTGACCGCGGGCGAGCGCGTCAACGCGCTGGAATACGAGCTGTTCTCCGCATTGCGCGACGCGGTCGCCGCCGAGGCGGAGCGCGTGCAGAAAACCGCCGCCGCCGTCGCGGAGCTGGACACGCTCTGCTCGTTCGCAACGGTCGCATCGAAGAACAACTACTGCTGCCCCACCGTGGACGACTCCGGCGTCATCGAGATACACGACGGACGGCATCCCGTGGTGGAGCGGGTTTTGAAGGACACGCTCTTTGTCCCGAACGACACCTATATGGGTGAGAAGGAGAACCGCGTCTCCATCATCACGGGCCCGAACATGGCGGGCAAATCCACCTACATGCGTCAGGTGGCGCTCATCACGCTCATGGCGCAGATCGGCTCCTTCGTTCCGGCGCGCAGCGCGCGCATCGGCGTGGTGGACCGCATCTTCACGCGCATCGGCGCGAGCGACGACCTCGCCGGAGGCCAGTCCACCTTCATGGTGGAGATGAGCGAGGTGGCGGAGATCATGCACCGCGCGACGCCGCGCTCCCTGCTGATCCTCGACGAGATCGGACGCGGCACCTCCACCTTCGACGGCATGAGCATCGCGCGCGCCGTGCTGGAATACTGCGCAAGCCCGAAGAAGCTCGGCGCGAAGACGCTCTTCGCCACACACTACCACGAGCTGACGGAGCTGGAAAACACGCTCCCCGGCGTGAAAAACTACAACATTTCGATCAAAAAGCGCGGCGAGGAGCTGATCTTCCTGCGCAAGATCGTCCCCGGCGGCGCGGACAAGAGCTACGGCATCGAGGTCGCGACGCTGGCGGGCCTGCCCAGGGAGGTCGTTACGCGCGCGAAGTCCATCCTCGCGGAGCTGGAAAAGGGCAAGGGCTACGAGGTCGCCCCCCGGCGCGAGGAGGACCAGCTGAGCATGACCGCCCTCGGCGAGGCGGAGGCGCTGGACGCCCTGCGCCGCGCGCAGCCCGAGACCATGACGCCCATCGAGGCGATGCAGCTTTTATACGAGTTGAAGCAGAAGCTGCAATAAAGGAGTAAGCTATGGCAAAAAAGACGGCGGGCACGACCCAAATGACCGGCATGGAGCGCATCGCGGGCACGATTTTCTTCCTCGTGTATCTGCTGGTGATGCCGCTGCTGGCAAGTCGGCTGTTTGACCTGCTCGGACGGCTGCTGGGCGCGTCCATCGGCGCTCAACAGCGCAATATCTGGTATTATTACGTTCTGTTCGCGGCGACGCTGCTGCTGTTCCACCAGTACCTTGCCCACACGACCTCTCGGTTTTTCGAGACGCTGGGCGAGGCGTCGAAGGCGTGGGCGCTTGGGCTTGTGGCGTTCTACGGCGCAAACGAGCTGTTCTACCGCCTGTGTCATCTTGCCTTCGGCTCCCGCGTCAATCTCAACGACGTGACCATCGCCGCGCAGATCGAATCCGTTCCGCGGCTGACGGCGGCGATCGTCGTCTTCTTCGCGCCGTTCGTCGAGGAGGTGCTGTTCCGCGGACTGGTGTTCGGCTGCCTCAAGGAGAAAAGCCGCCTTTTGGGCTACGCGGTCTCCTGCGTGCTGTTCGCGCTGCTGCACGTCTACTCCCTCGCGCGCGGCGGCTGGAGCTTCACGGAGCTGCTGCTTCTGGCGCAGTACTTTGTCCCCGGCGCGGTGTTTGCCTGGGTATACGACCGCTCCGGTACGCTCTGGACGTCGATCCTGCTGCATATGAGCGTCAACGCGCTGGCGCTGTGGGTGGGGTGACAACGCGATGGAGCTGGAATACAAGACCCTTTTTATTTCTAAGAGTGAAATAGAGCAGCCGGAGCGGCGCGCCCTGCTGGACGAGCTGATGGCGCTCTCGCGCGAGTGGGCGGACGAGGGCTGCTGCCCGTCCTACGGCGCAAACGACGCGGAGGAGTTTCTGGACAAGCCTGTCTATGCGGCTTTTTCTGACGGGATAATCGTTGCCTACGCCATGGGACACGAGGAAACGCTGGAACGGGACCACTCCTACGGCAAGACGGGCGAGACTGCCTTTGAGCTCGACGAGCTCTTTGTGACGCGCTCTTTCAGAAAACAGGGCGTCGGCAGGGTGCTTTGCGAGTATCTGGAAGAGGAGCTTTCCGACAAGGTCGCCCTCATCGAGCTGATCGCGGCGACCAACCGCTACGAGGAGCTGCTGCGCTTCTATACCCGCGAGCTGGGCATGACCTTCAACTACGCCTTTCTGGTGAAGCGGATCGCAGCGAAATGACGCAAAGGAGTTGGCAGATAACACGATGATTTCGATACAACGACTCGGCATCGAACGCGCGGAGGAGATCATGGCGTTCGACAAGCTGTGTTTTCCGACGGATTTTTGGAAAGAGGAGGATTGGCGTGACCTGCTCTCCGACGAGCGCGCTTTTTACTATGCCCTGCTGGACGACGGCAGACTGGCCGGCGACCTGTTCCTCTACAACTGGCAGGGCGAGAACGATTATATCAAGATCATGAACCTCGCCGTCCATCCCGATCATCGGCGGCAGGGCCTGGCGCAAAAGCTGCTGGCGAAGGCTGCGGAGGAAATGGAGCGGACGGACATGAAGCGCTGCTGCGGTGAAACGCGCGCGTCGAACACGGCGATGCGGAAGGCCTTTGAAGATAGCGGCTATCATCTGAACCGCATCGAGGAAAACTACTACGAGCACCCGACAGAAGCGGCGTATAAATACGTCCTGGAGCGGTAAAACAGCGCCGCCTGTTTCGTCAACGCTTTTCCCTATGGAGGTTTGAAGCCACTATGCCTCATATTCAACAACTATCCCCCCATGTCGCGGATTTGATTGCCGCGGGCGAGGTGGTGGAGCGCCCGGCGAGCGTCGCCAAGGAGCTGCTCGAAAACGCCATCGACGCGGGCGCGAGCGCCGTCACCGTTGAGATACGGGACGGCGGCGTGACCTATCTGCGCGTCAGCGACGACGGCTGCGGCATTGCCCCGGAGGAGCTGCCCACGGCGTTCCTGCGCCACGCGACAAGCAAGCTTCGCAGCGCGGGCGACCTCGCCGCCATCGGCACACTGGGCTTTCGCGGCGAGGCGCTGGCGGCGATCGCGTCGGTCTCGCGGCTCGACGTCCTCACGCGGGAGCGGGGCGCGCAGAGCGGCGCCACGCTGCACCTCGAGGGCGGCGCGCCCGGCGAGGTGACGGAGGCGGGCTGCCCGGAGGGCACCACCGTCGTCGTGCGCGACCTCTTTTTCAATACGCCCGCGCGGCTCAAGTTCATGAAGCGCGACAGCGCGGAGGCGACCGCCATTACGGGACTCGTCACGCACCTCGCGCTCTCGCGGCCCGATATTTCGTTCAAGCTGCTCAAGGATGGGGCGGAGACGCTCCACACCCCCGGCGACGGCTCGCTCCAGTCCGCGGTCTACGCGGCGCTGGGGCGCGAGTTCGCGCTCTCCCTGACCGAGGTAAAGGGGCGCGACGGCGATTTGGCGGCAGACGGCTTCGTCACGCGCCCGCTCAACTCCCGCGGCAGCCGCAGCATGCAGACCTTTTTCGTCAACGGACGCCTTGTCCGCTCGCAGCTGCTCACCGCCGCGCTGGAGGAGGCCTACGCCAACCGCATGATGAAGGGGAAATTCCCCGGCTGCGTTTTGTGCGTGACGCTGCCCTTCGACATGGTGGACGTCAACGTGCACCCGGCAAAGACCGTCGTCAAATTCGTCAATGACAAGCTGATTTTTGACCTTGTCTATCACGCCGTCTCCGACGCGCTGGACCGGGAGGCAAGGCCCGCGGCGGCGGCGGAGAAGAGCGTCAGGCAGATACAGAACCCCCGCGGCGACTTCTATCAGTCCATGACCTCGGAGCAGTTCCGCGCGCAGTACGCCGCGGACAAGCCCGCCGCCCCGCCGACCAAGCGCCCGGAGCCGCCGGACGTGCCGCGGGATAAGCCGAAGGCGCCCGCCGCGCCGACGACGTTCCGCACCGGCATCCCGCCGGTGGAGCTGGGCGAGCTGGGCGGACGCGCCCGGCTTTCGGATTACGTCCGCCGCGAGAGCCCGCCGCCCGTCCCCGCCGCAGCGGTTCCACCCCCATCCGCTCCAATCGTAACGGCAGTTGCGGAGGCGACCCCGGAGCCTGTGCCGGAGCCGCCCGCGGCGGCCGCGGAACCGACGCAGGAGACGCTGCTGCCGGAGACGCCGACGCCCTGGCGCATCGCCGGGGAGGTGCTCAACACCTACATCGTCTGCGAGGACGCCGAGCAGAACGTCTGGCTCATCGACAAGCACGCCGCGCACGAGCGCGTCAACTTCGACCGCCTGCGCGCGCAGAGCGGGCCCATCATGTCGCAGACGCTGCTCACGCCGCTGGTCGCGCAGCTGGGGAGCGCGGAGTACGCCGCCGCCACGGAGCGGTTTGCGCTGCTGCGGGACTTCGGCTTCGACTGCGAGGACTTTGGCGACGGCGCGCTGCTGCTGCGCGGCATCCCCGCCGACATCGACGAGGACGGCGCCGTGAGCGCGCTGGAGGAGCTGGCGGAGAAGCTGGCAAACGGCGGAAACGCCGAGCCCGGCGCCGCGCGGGACGCGCTGCTGGCGACCATCGCCTGCAAGGCGGCGATCAAGGGCGGCTGGAAGAGCGACGAGCGCGAGCTGCGCGAGCTGGTGGACCGCGTGCAGTCCGGCGAGGTGGAGTACTGCCCGCACGGGCGGCCCGTGAAAGCGCTGCTCACCCGGCGCGAGCTGGAAAAAATGTTCAAAAGAATCGTTTAAACCGGGAGGAAAACACAATGGCAAGAAAGCAAAAACGTTTCGTCGTCTACACCGAGGGCATGGGCATGTCGCAGGTGAAGATCCTCATGGATCGCTACACCGGGGTGCACTATCTCTTCTTCTCCGACTGCAATGCAGGCGGACTCACGCCGCTGCTCGACAGCGCCGGGAGACCCATCATCGGGAAGCCGGAGGAAGACGACGGCTGCGATGACGAGGAATAAGCTGGTCTGCGTCGTCGGCCCCACCGCCTGCGGCAAGACCGCGATGGGCGTGCTGCTGGCAAAGCAGTACGGCGGCGAGGTGGTCTCCTGCGACTCGATGCAGCTCTACCGCGGCATGGTGATCGGCACCGCCGCGCCGACGGCGGAGGAGACGGAGGGCGTCCCACACTACATGGTCGGCGTGATCGACCCGCGCGAGCCCTACTCCGCCGCGCGCTACGCCGAGGACGCGGGCCGCTGCGTGGACGATATCCTCGCGCGCGGAAGGCTTCCCATCATTGTCGGCGGCACGGGGCTGTATCTGGACGCGCTGCTCTCCGGGCGCGGTTTCGCGCCGGGACAGATGGGCGGCGCGGTGCGCGCGCAGCTCGAGGCGCGGCTAAACGCCGAGGGCGCGGAGGCGCTGCTTGCCGAGCTGCGCAAGATCGACCCGGAGAGCGCCACGCGCGTAGACCCCGCGAACCGCAAGCGCCTCATCCGCGCGCTGGAGGTCTGGTACGAGACCGGCAAGACCCTGACGCAGCACAACGCGGAGACGCGGGCGATCCCCCCGCGCTATGCGGCGGTGAAGCTGGGCTTCTCCTTCGAAAACCGGGACGACATGAAGACGCTGATCGACCGTCGCGTGGACGAGATGGCGGCGCGCGGGCTCTTCGACGAGGTGCGCGCACTGCTGGACGCCGGAGTCCCGCGGGACGCCACGGCGCTGCAGGCGATCGGCTACAAGGAATGCCTCGCCTGTCTCGACGGCGTCGGAAAGCGCGAGGACGCGATCGCCGAGATCAAGCTGCGCTCGCGCCAGTACGCCAAGCGGCAGCTGACGTGGCTGCGGCGGGACCCGGAGATCCACTGGTACTACTGGAAAACCCCGCGAAATTTCCGGGATGCTCTCGCATTTTCGACAGAAATTTTGCATGAACAGGGCGTATCCTGACCCTTGACGGAGCGGACAGGCTCCGATAAAGAAAGGACGGATACGCATATGAAAAAGAACACCAACCTGCAGGACGCTTTTCTCACCCAGGCGCGCCGCCAGAGCATGCCGCTGACGGTCTTTTTCGTCAACGGCTTCCAGATGCGCGGCGTCGTGCGCGGCTTTGACCCCTTCGTCGTCATACTGGACAGCGAGGGGCGGCAGCAGATGCTCTACAAGCACGCGATCTCCACGATCACACCGGCGCAGAGCATTGACCTGAGCGGCGCGGAGGAGTGAGCGTTCCCCCATCGGCAAGGCAAAGGGTACATCATCCATGAAACACGGCTCCCTGACCACAAAATTTATCACTCTGTTGTTCTCCATTGCGGTGGCGGCGTACTTTGTGTTTCAGGCGTGGAACTACTTCACCGCCTCTGAGACCACCGCCGCCGTGTACTCCTACCGCGCCGAGCGCACGCTCGCGCTGAACGGCTTCGTCGTGCGGGACGAGAGCGTTGTGGAGTGCACAGACGTGCTCGTGGAGCTGACGCGCACGGAGGGCGAGCGCGTGGCAAAGGGCGCGCCGCTCGCCACCGTGTACGGCAGCACGCGCGCGCTGGAGGACGCACGGGAGCTGGACGCCCTGAACGAGCAGCTTGCGCAGCTGAAAAACGCCAGGCAGGCGTCCCGCGACGCGGAGAGCGCGCTCAAGCTCGACAGCGAGGTGGAGCGCAACGTCGTCGCCCTGCGCGCCGCGCTGGCGCAAAGGAACTTCTCCGCGCTGGAGACCGCCTCCGCCGCGCTCAAGAGCAGCGTGCTGCGGCGCGAGTACGCCTATCGGGGCGGCGTGGACCTCAGCGACCGCATCGAGACGCTGGAGGAGCAGATCCGCACCGTCTCCGCCTCGCTCGGCGGCGCGTCGCGCGTTGTTTCCGCGCCTTATTCCGGTACATATTCCTCCGTCGTCGACGGCTGGGAGAGCGTGCTGACGCCGGATATCCTGCAATCGCTCACGCCCTCGCAGTTCGAGCAGCTCACGCCGGAGCACGCCGACTCCACCGTCGGCAAGCTGATCCGCGGCGACCGCTGGTACTATGCCGCCGTGGTCGAGGAGTCCGCCGCCTACGGGCTGGACGTGTCGCGGAGCTATGAGCTGCTGATTACGGGCACGGATACGCCGCTGCCCGTCACCGTGACGATGCTCTCGGGCGCGCAGAACGGGAGACGGCTGCTGATCCTCACCTCCGACCGCTATCTCTCGTCGGTCACGAATCTGCGCAATCAAAGCGCGGAGCTGATTCTGGAGACCCACTCCGGGCTGCGCGTACCGAAAAACGCGCTGCGCATCGGAGAGAACGGACAGACCGGCGTATATTGCCGCCTCGGGCGCTTTGCTTACTTCAAGCCCGTGGAGATCGTCTATCAGGGCGAAGACTACTTTTTGGTCATGCCCGGCGAGATCCACGCCGCGAAGGACAGCGATCTTGTGCTCTACACGCTGCGCGTCGGCGACGAGGCGATCGTCTCCGCCAACGAGCTGTATAACGGCAAGGTCATCCACTAGGCCTTGTTTGAATCATGTCGACATACCAAAATGGCGGGTCTTTTTCCGCCATACTGCGTCAATTTTCCTTGGAATACACAAAGTATTCCTGCAAAAAATCGCCTTGTCTGACGAAAAATTCCCTCGACATTGGGCACATTGCCCATTTTTCAGACAAGGCTTAGAAGGGAGCTAAAAATGTCTATTGCGGAAAATATCGCCGTCGTACGCGAAAATATCGAGCGTGCCGCGCGGGAGAGCGGACGGAGCGGCAGGGATATTCTGCTCGTCGGCGCGAGCAAGATGAACGATTCCGCCGCCTGCCGGGAGGCGATCGCCGCCGGGATCGACGCGCTGGGTGAAAACCGCGTGCAGGAGATGACGCAGAAGCTCGCCGAGCACGCCTACGACGGTGCGCCGCTGCACTTCATCGGCCATCTTCAGCGCAACAAGGTCAAATTCGTCGTGGGAAACGTCGCGCTGATCGAATCCGTCGGCTCCGACGAGCTGCTGCAAAGCATAGACGCCCAGGCGGCGAAGCTGGCGCTCGTGCAGGACGTCCTGCTCGAGGTCAATATCGGCGGCGAGGCGTCCAAGAGCGGCTTTGCCCCGGAGGCGCTGTCTGCCGCAGCGGAGAGCGCTTCGGCGCTGTCCCACATCCGCGTGCGCGGACTGATGTGCATTCCGCCGGTCGCGGAGGAGGAGCACGGAAGCATGCCCTACTTTGAAAAAGTTCGGCGGCTTTATGTTGACATCAACGAAAAAATGTATCATAATAAACTAGATATGTTATCAATGGGTATGAGCGGCGACTACGAAGACGCCGTCCGCGCGGGGGCGACGGTCGTTCGCGTCGGCACCGCGATTTTCGGCAGGCGCAATTACGCCGCACAGGCATGATACACGCCGCGAAACAAAGAGAGGGGCAAGTAACATGGGTATTTTGGACGATCTGAAAAAGTGGGCGCATCCCTACGACGAAGAGGATGAGCCGTACGACGAGGAGGAGGGCTTTACCGACCCGCGCGAGCGCGGCGAGGCGCGCGCTTTTTCCTCTGACCGCGGCGATGGGCGCAGCCGCGAGGACGAGCGGCGCAACAAGGTCGTGAACATTCACGCGACCACGCAGCTCAAGGTCGTGCTCGTCAAGCCGGAGCGCTTTGAAAACGCGTCCGAGATCGCGGACCACCTCAAGGAAAAGCGCACGGTGGTCATCAATCTGGAATCCACGAACAAGGACATTGCGCGCCGCCTGATCGACTTCCTTTCGGGCGTGGCGTATGCAGGCGAGGGCAAGATCAAGAAGGTCGCCGCCAACACCTACATCATCACGCCGTACCATGTCGACATCATGGGCGACCTGATCGACGAGCTGGAAAACAGCGGATTCTACATTTAACGGCGGCGGAGCCGCTGCGCACGAGGGGGTATCTTTATGCTGACGCCGCAGGAGGTTGCCGAGCACGCATTCGTAAAGTCCACGTTTGGCGGCTACAACATGACGATGGTGGACGAATTTCTGGACGAGCTGACCGACGATTATACCGCGCTCTACAAGGAAAACGCCGCCCTCAAGGCAAAGATGAAGGTGCTCGTCGACAAGGTCGAGGAGTACCGCGCGACGGAGGACTCCATGCGCTCCGCCCTGCTTGCCGCGCAAAAGATGGCGAGCAACATGGTCTCTGAGGCGGAGGAGAAGAAGGAGACGCTGCTCGCCGACGCCGAGATGGAGGCGCGGGCGAAGATTGGCGCGCTGCATGACGAGATCGTGTTCGAGCAGAAGCGTCTCAACGCAATCAAGGCGAGCACGCGCGAGTTTGTCGAGCAGACGCGCGCGGTGTGCCAGACGCAGCTCGAACAGCTCGATAAGTTGCCGGACCTGTCGCCGGAGGAGATCGAGCAGACCTCGAAGGAGGCGAAGCGCGCGCGGGATGCCGCGGCGGATATCGCGGCGCTGGGCGAGAAGATCGTCGCCTCCTACGAGCGCGGCGCTGAGGCGGAGAAGCCGCAGGCGCCCGCGGCGGAGCAACCTTTGACGGACGCCACGGTGCGCTTCACGCCCATCCATCAGGCGGAGGCGCCTGTCGAGGCGGCGGAGCAGAGCGACGCCGAGGCGGAGCCCGTCGGGGAACCGACGCGCGCGATCCGCATTTCTGAGCTCAAGTTTGGACGCAATTACAGCGCCGAGAACGATAATTGACACAAAAACGGCGCAAATGCGCCGTTTTTGTGTTGCTATACAATGTTGGAGGGTAGAGCATGAGAAAGCCGATCGCCGCCATCCTCTATGATTTCGACAAGACCCTGTGTACGACGGATATGCAGGACTACAGCTTTATCCCCAGCCTCGGCTATACGCCGGCGGAGTTCTGGCGCATCGCCAACAGCTTCGGCTGGGAGAACCACATGGACGGTCTGCTTGCCTACATGTACACGATGATCGACGAGTGCCGCAAGAAGGGCGTCCGTCTGGACAGGGAATTTCTGGTCTCCTGCGGGAACGCCATTGAGATGTTCCCCGGCGTCCGGGACTGGTTCGCGCGGATCAACGCCTATGGCGAGGAATTGGGCGTCACGGTGGAGCACTATGTCCTCTCCTCGGGGCTCAAGGAGATCATCGAGGGCAGCGGCGTCGCCCATGAGTTCCGGGAGATCTACGCCTGCGAATTCCTCTACGGCGCGGACGGGCTTGCCATGTGGCCGAAGCTGGACGTCAACTTTACGAACAAGACCCAGTTCGTCTACCGCATCAACAAGGGCGTGCTGGATGTGGCGAACGACCGTGACCTCAACGCCTCCATGCCGGACGACAGCAAGCGCGTCCCCTTCGCCAACATGGTCTACGTGGGCGACGGGCTTTCGGACGTGCCGTGCATGAAGATGATGCGCGCCTACGGCGGGCAGGCGGTGGCGGTCTATCAGGACAGCAACCGCGCGGGCGTGGAGAGCCTGCTGGCGGACGGCCGCGTGGACTTCATCTTCCCCGCGGACTATCGCGAGGGCACGATCCTTGATACGACGATGAAAAACATTCTGCGTAAGATCGCCATTGCCGACGCGCTGAGCGAAGAAAACGCCGCGCAGCTCAAGCAGATCACAGGCAGGCGCGCCTGAGCCGCGCGCGGACAATCCGAAAAAGACAAGGGGGCGGGAGCATGTACAGCACAAATTATGAGATTGCGGCGCTGGTCCTCTCCGTCCTTTGCCTGGTCTACAGCCTCACGGCGAACCGTCGGCAGTACATTCCCCCAAAGGGGCTGAAAAACAAGCTGCTGGATCAGCACTTCGTCTTTATCCTCATGGTCCTGGCAAACATATTCTCCGCAATCGTGTCTGTGGGCGGCGTCTATCTGGAAACGCTGGGGCGAGCGGAGCTGGGCGACTGGAAGTACCTGCTGCACGCGTCCTATTTTGTCTTCCACTCCACGCTGTCCGTGAGCTTCTGCATCTACGTCATGAACGTGAACGGCACGAGCATGGGGCGCAGCAAGCGCTTTTACCGGCTGTTCCTGACGCCGTATCTGCTCACGGAGCTGCTGGTCCTCACCAATGGGTTCACACACCTCGCATTCTACATGGACGAGAACATCGTCTATCACCGCGGCGTGCTGATGCCGGTCCTCTATGCCTCCGGCGGGTTCTACGTCGCCTTGGGCTTCTATTTCTTCTTCCGCTACAAGCGCGCCGTCTCCCGGGCGGACAGCATCACCATCGGCGTCGTGATGGGGCTTGCGACGCTGGGCACCGTGATCCAGGCGGTTTGGTCCCATCTGCTGCTGGAGCTGTTTTGCGAGGCGCTGGCAAGCCTTGCGCTCATGGTGCTGCTTGAGGAGCGCAGCGGACACCTCGACGTCGTGACGGGTGCGCTCAACCGCGCCGCCTTCGCGGACGCGAACCGAAGGCTGATCGCAAACCGCCAGAGCTACAGTCTCGTGGTGGTCTCCCTGACCGATTTGGAGACCTTCTCCGCGCTGTTCAGCGGCCGGGAGGTGGAGGAACTGCTGATGGACGTCGCCTCGTGGCTCACAAAGCTCTCCTCGGAGCGCGATCTGTACTGCTTCCGGCGCACGTCCTTCGCCATCGTCTGCGGCGAGGGCGCGCCCCGCGGCGCGGACGAGCTGGCGGACGAGGTGCTGCGCCGTTTTGAGGGCGAGTGGACCGTGCGCGGCATGGCGTTCCGGCTGTGCGCCGGGGTCTGCGTGATCCGCGTGCCGGAGGACGCGCCCAACGGCGCGGTGCTGCAGGAGCTTCTGACCTCCGAGGCGCTCAATGTCGGAGGCACGCGCCGGGTCTCGGTCGCGGAGCTCTCCGCCCAGCTGCGCGACCACCGGGTCGAGGCGCTGCTGCGCCGCGCGGTGGAGGAGCACCGGCTGCGGGTCTGGTACCAGCCGATCTGGTCGTCGGAGGCGCAGCGCACCGTGGCTGCGGAGGCGCTGCTGCGCGTGGAGGATGACGAGCTGCGGAAGATCTCGCCGGAGGAGTACATCCCCATCGCCGAAAAGACCGGGCTGATCCGGGAGATCGGGCTGTTTGTCTTCGAGGAGGTCTGCCGCTTCCTGCGCTTCGAGCGCGACCGGCTGCAGGGGCTCGAGTACATCGAGCTGAACCTCTCCATCTACCAGTTCATGTACGGCGATCTGGTCAGCCGCTTCGAGGAGATACGCAGGCACTTCGGCGTGAGCGTGGACAAGCTCAACCTTGAGATCACCGAATCCGCCTCCACCCGCGAGACCCCCGCCATCACCGAGGCGCTGGAACGGCTGCGCGCGCTGGGCTACACGCTCTCGCTGGACGATTTCGGCACGGGCTACTCCAACCTGATGCAGCTCATCAGCAGCAGCTATAAAAACGTGAAGATCGACAAGTCGCTGCTCTGGGACGCCGAGCACAACCCCACCACCGCCGAGCTGCTGGAAAGCCTGATCCGTGTCATCCGCAGTCTGGGCTGCAACGTGGTGCAGGAGGGCGTGGAGACCGAGGCGCAGCTCGGCTACGCCACTGACTCGGGCAGCAACCTGATCCAGGGCTACTATTTCAGCCGCCCCGTTCCGCAGGAGACCTTCCTGGGCTACCTGAAAACAGAGGCGGAGCAGTCGCAGCTTCCGCTGCCGTGAGCAAATCCGCACGGGACAAAAATGACGCCATGCCGAAAAGCATGACGTCATTTTTATACTACGCTTCGATAAAACGCTTTTAGCCGAGTTTCGTGCAGATTTTTTTCGTGCAAGGAGGCGGACGCAGGCGGGCTGACGCCCGCCAAGGACAACGACGCGGCATGGCGGAAAATATGCCGAAACGAATGAAATGGTTTTGTTGAAGAGTAGTATTATTATCGGACTCACTCGATTTTGATACCGGCGTCGGTAAACCGTTCCGTCATCGTGGGATTGCCTTTTGTCAGGCGCTTGATGGTAAGGTCCTCCGCCTTGTTGTTCGCGAGGCGGAGATTGTTCTCCGACGAAAGCAGCGCCTCCTTCGTCTTTTGCAGATGCGCAATGGTCTTGTCGATCTCGTCGATCGCCTCGCCGAACCGGCGGCTCGCCAGCTCGTAGTTCTTGGCAAAGCGCTGCTTAAAATCGTTGAGCTGAGTGTTGAAGCTCTCCACGTCCAGATTTTGCTGCCGCATCAGCGCCAATTCCTGCCGATAGCCGAGGCTGTTCTGCGCCGCGTTGCGCAGCAGTGAGATCAGCGGGATAAAAAACTGCGGGCGGATGACATACATCTTGGGGAAGCGGTAGGACACGTCCACAATACCGGCGTTGTAGAGCTCGCTGTCAGATTCCAACAGCGACACCAGAACAGCGTATTCGCACTTCTTATCGTTTCTGTCCCTGTCCAGCTTTTTAAAAAAATCTTCATTCTTGTGCTTTGTGGCGGTGGCGTCCATCTCGTTTTTCATCTCGAACATGATGGAAATGTACTCCATGCCGTTTTCATCGAAGTCGCGGAAGATGAAGTCGCCCTTGCTGCCGCCGCTGGCGTCGTTGTCCTTTTCGAAATATGCCAGAGGAAACGCCGCGGCGCGCAGACGGTTAAACTCGATTTCGCAGTGCTGTTCCAGCGTCTCCCCCACCATCTTGGTGGAGAGCTTTGTCTTCATATCCTTATAGAAGGCGATCTGCTCGTCCTTCTGCCGGAGAATGATCTCCTGCTCGCTGCGCGCCTGCTCCTGCTGCAAGGTAAAGTCGCTGTTCATCTTCTCGATTTTCGCCGTCAGCGACACGATTTCCCTGTCCTTGGCTGCCTCCGCCAGCTGCACGGAGGTCTCCTTTTCCTGTTGCGCCGCCTGAAGCTGCGCGCGCAGCTCGGCGATGATCTTGTCCTTTTCCGCTTCTGCGAGCTGTAGGGAGTTTTCCTTGTCGGCGGTCAGCAGTCGCTTTTGGGCGTCCAGCTCAGACTTGAGCCGGGCGATCTCCTGCTCTCTCTTCCGAAGCTCTTCACTTTTTTGGTCCACCGCGTCGCGAACGGCAAGCTCACGCTCCCTCTTCGCCGCATCCAGCTGCGCGTGCAGGTCGGCGAGCGCCTTGTCCTTTACCGCTTCCGCGAGCTGGACCGCTGCCTCCGTCTGCGCCTTGATCTCTCTGGAAAACTCCTTATCACGCACCTGCTTGACGATGGCGGCATAACCCGCCTCGTCGATCGTGAACAGCTCGCCGCACTTCGGGCACTTGATCTCCTGCATATCTTCCCCTTCATTCTGTCAGTCGCATAGCTCGTCGGCGAAAAAGTATCCCGCCGTTATTCATCCAGCTTGAGCACCGCGAGAAATGCCTCCGTCGGCACCTGCACCGTGCCGAGGGAGCGCATTTTCTTTTTGCCCTCCTTCTGCTTTTCCAGCAGCTTCTTCTTGCGCGTGATGTCGCCGCCGTAGCACTTGGCAAGCACGTCCTTACGCATCGCCTTGACCGTCTCGCGGGCGATGACGCGCCCGCCGATCGCCGCCTGCACCGGCACCTCGAAAAGCTGGCGGGGAATGTTCTCCTTGAGCTTTTCGCACAGTCGGCGCGCGCGGGGATATGCCTTGTCCTTGTGGGCGATGAAGCTCAGCGCGTCCACCTGGTCGCCGTTGAGCAGCAGATCGACCTTCACCAGCTCGCTGGGGCGATAGCCGGAGAGCTCGTAGTCCAGCGAGGCATAGCCCTTGGTGTTCGCCTTGAGCGTGTCGAAAAAGTCGTAGATGATCTCGTTGAGCGGCATTTCGTAGTGCATCTCCACGAGGAAGGTGTCCAGATACTGCATGTCCTTGAACTCGCCGCGGCGGTCCTGGCACATGGGCATGATGTTCCCCACGTAGTCCGGCGGCGTGACGATCGTGACCTTGACGAAGGGCTCCTCGGCGTGCTCGATGACGCCGGGGTCGGGATAGTTGTGCGGGTTGTCCACGCGCACCATCGTGCCGTCGGTCTTGTAGACCTCGTAGATGACGCTCGGCAGGGTCGTGACAAGGTCGAGGTCGAATTCGCGCTCCAGGCGCTCCTGTATGACCTCCATGTGCAGCATGCCCAGAAAACCGCAGCGGAAGCCGAAGCCCAGCGCCACGGAGCTCTCCGGCTCAAAGCTCAGCGAGGCGTCGTTGAGCTGAAGCTTTTCCAGCGCGTCGCGCAGGTCCGGGTACTTG
>SVKP01000150.1 GCA_015068395.1 Oscillospiraceae bacterium | reverse complement strand
TTCCGTGTAACCGATCTTCGTCCAACCCGCATGGCTCGGCACGTCCGGGTGCGTATAGGCGTAGATCATCGGGATGACCCGCTCAAAGGAGCTGATATTCGGCGCGAGGCTCATGTCAGGTCATCTCCTTTACATGGGATTCGATGAAGTCGATCTCGGCTTGGTCGAGACCGTATTTGCGGTAGAGCTGCTGGTCGATCTCGGGGATGGGCTTCGACCAGTCGATGTCGGAGGCGGGGGTGAAATCTTGGAGGGGGACGTAATCCCACTTTTCAGGTGTGATATGCTGTGTTACTTTCAAAACGCTTAGTAAAGCTCTTGTAAATTTAGCTTTGATATAGCATAACGCATTCTGAGCTTCAGCTTCTGTGTCAAATGCGCCAATGCTACAAAATGTTTCTGTTGAGCCAATTCCGGGAGCAACGACAAAGGGAGACGCTAATTCTTCCCCCAATCCGCCGTTGCCACTGGCAGCAGGCAGGAACACCTTGTATTTATAGAGATTTACAACCTTGTTCATGTATTCGGCTCGGATAAACTTACAAATGCGCTCATTGTTGTCTCGGCCGTAAATTTGTAAATACTCATAACCGTCATTTGGCTTTTCTTGGAGAAAAACCTGCGGTAATCGGGCAAACACATTTGATTTCAAATCGTATGCGTGCCCTTTACTCAGAGCATCAGCGGCATCTGGATAGTCAGAATGCAGTTTATCAGAAAAATGATATGCATAGCTTGTGACAACGATTGAACTGAGCTTTGAAAAATCCGAAAAATCACGAACTTTTTTGATGATTGAGTTCAACTCGCTGTATGCAGTAAAAGTTCCAATTGCCCCAAAATTCCGAGTCGTATCATGATAAGTGATTGCAACGCCGCCCTTGATCTCGGTATTGTTGAAAACCTTACTTGCATCTTGCTCGTAGAAAACAACCTTTAGATGTGTGTCCCCAAGCATCTGTTTATTCCACTGCTTTGGCGTACTACCAGCATTAAAAAGAAATCTGGCAGGATGAATCATTTCTACTCTGTCAGAAATCTGATAGGCACAATCCAAGAACCTGTTATATATGGGAGCAGCATATGTTTTGTTGCCGCCATCAGCAATATCTTCCTGATACGGCGGATTCCCGATGATAAAATCAAACTTCATTTCTGTCCCGACCCCTTTCAGCTCCACGTTCTTTCTTGCTCTCCAGTTGAACGTGCGGCATAAGGGCGGGGGACGGTATTCGGATTCAAAGAGGCTGATTTGGTCATCGACCGCATGCGCGTATGGGACGGCGTAGGTCAGGCCGTCCATTTGCAGAATATTCCACGCAATGATATTGGCGAGCTTCTTCTCCGTCCGCGCCTCCGGCGAATGTCCGAAGCGAGCCTCGAAGTGCTCCCGGAAGGACGCGAGCAGGTTGACGCGCGCGATCAGCAGATTGTCGCCCGCCCACTCATAGCCATACGACGCCTGAAACGCGCGGATCGCCCATTCCAGCCATTCCGCTTCATCTGCGGCATTTTCGCTCACGACGCGCAGCTTGCGGTCGAGAACGCCGACGCGCTCCGCGACGGGGATGATCTCGCCGGTCGCGGCGTCGTAGCGGCTGACGAGGAACGGTCCCTCGCCGCAGGTGATCTCCATGCGGCGGGCGTCCACATAGTCCCGCCAGGTGTGGCTGTTTTCAAAGAAGCGCACGCGCTCGGTCGGCGCGCCGTCCTTGAAAAACACATTTGGATAACCGAACCATGTCTCGTCCGCGTGGTCGCACATCTTCCGCACGATCCACAGCGGCGTGAAGACCTCCGCCCGGTGGCGCGTGCGCTCCGTCTGCTGCTCAAACGCCTTGCGCGCTCGTGTTTTGATGACGCCGAGGCTCGCGCCCGTGATCAGCTCCGGCGCGATCTCCTCGTTTCGCTCATAGCGCGGCCCCAGCTCCGCATAGGCGTCCGTCGCCCACAGGATGTTCCTGCCGGTGGTCTTGTCACAGAGCAAACGGTCGAGAATGCCCGCCTTGTGTAGCCGGACAATATCGTCGGTGATATTGATAAGCATGGGCATCCCCCTTTTCACATCAGGCAAAGATGCCGAAGAAAGAGGCATCTGCCCCGAAGGCGGGGCAAATGCCTTTTTCAGCCGGAATTGTCGGGCTGGTAAACAAGGTACGCTTTGCGTTCCAATATAAAAATCGGCTCGAATCTTGCGCTTTGCTTAAGGTTCTGCTATAATTTGACAACGAGTTTTGTGCGTTATGTACTACAATCAAGGCTTCCTGAAGGCGGAACGCAAAGCGTACCATCGCTACCGCTTTCCTTAGACCACCGCAGGAACGTCGGATGCGAGATTTGCAGCCGTTTTGCGGCGGAACGGGCGGATATTTCACCCTTTGCCCATTCGTCGTATACGGTGCAAAAGGTGTCGGGACGCTCCATAGGCTTCCTGCCGAGGTGGACGCCGCGCAACTTTGCCGCCGCGATCCCCTCCGCTTGTCGCTGCTTGATGAACTCGCGCTCAGTCTGAGCGACATAGCTCAATAGCTGCAATACGATGTCGGCAATCAGCGTCCCGGTCAGGTCGCGGCCCTGCCGCGTGTCGAGCAGCGGCATATCCAGCACGACGATGTGCGCCTGTTTTTCTTTCGTGATGAATCGCCACTGGTCAAGGATCTCGTCATAATTTCGCCCCAAGCGGTCGATGCTCTTAACAATCAGCGTATCGCCAGGCTTTATCTTCCGCAGCACGCGCCGCCAGCCGGGGCGATCAAAGTCCTTGCCACTCTGCTTGTCCATGAAGATATGCTGCTCATCCACGCCCGCGTCGTGCATGGCGATGCGCTGCCGGTCCTCGTTCTGATCCTTCGACGATACCCGGATATACCCATAGGTCGTGCCATTCATATGATTCCCTCCAATCTGCGCCGATGGTTCGGCGCTTTTATTATGCCCGATGGAGGAAACCTTGATTGATTTAACCTTGTTCGATTTCGTCGCGCAGCTCAAGGTGCTGCTTTTCCAACTCCTTCCACTGCGCGTCCAGCTCCGAGAACTCGCGGTAGGCGTCCTTCATCTCCTTGGAATCGTAGGGAACACCTTGCTCCACCAGCTTCCGCAGCTTATCCCGCGCCATCTCCAAATCCACGCCGAGACTGTAGAGCCTCGCGGCGGATTTCAGGAGCAGGTCTTTTCGAATATCCATAATCGCACCCTCTCTCTTGACTTGCGCTCACTATATCAAATTTTGCAGGTATACGCAAGTGCGTATACGCGATTGCGTCATAAAATCTAAAATGCCCTTGAGGTGAGGTTTTATGACTGTAAAGGATGCGGTTGTGCAGCGATTTCGGCAGATTTGCAACCAGAAGGGCATTAAAACGAACGAATTGGCAAATTTAGCGGGCGTCACGCCATCCACCGTTTACAGCATGATGGATGGCAATCGCAGAGATTTGTCGATTATCACGATCAAGAAGCTCTGTGACGGACTAGACATGACTCTTGGGGAATTTTTCTCTACGCCGGAGTTTGACGCGCTGGAGCAGGAGATCAAGTAAGGATCTTCTGTTCCAACGTTTCTCATTTACCGTTCCATATCTCGCTCTCTCGGCTTGCGTTGCGGCTGCTCCCATCGCTGCCGGCACTCCTGCTCCAAGCGGCGGCGCATGGTCTGCTCCTTGTACCACGTTTCCATCCTATCTTCGCGGTTCTGTTCGTCCGTCATGCTGGTGCTGATCTGGAAATCCCAAAAGCTGAGCTTTTCGTCAGGGATATCCTTCTTGATACGCTCCTGTGCCTCGTCCTCCATCTGCAGGCGGAGCGCAAGGCGGGCGTCGGTCAGGTCGTATAGGTCGTACTGCTTCGCTCGTTCTTTCAGCCGGTCGAACTCCTGCCCGGATTTTTCAATGTCGCCGGTATAGCGAGCTTCCAGCTCGTCCATCTTGGCGACGTTTGCCTTGACCGCTGTAATTTGCTTGGGAACGGCGGGCATCTCCTTTTCGTCCTCCTTGCCGAAGCCGGTCACGATCTCATTTTTGCTGAACGTCAATTCTTCAATCTCCTCGGAGAGCTGCGCGATCTGCTTCTTCAGTTCGCTGCGCTTGAACACGCTCAGCGGAGAAAGCGCCGCCAGCTCCTTTTTCATCGACCGACGTTCTGCGCTTTTCTCCTTGATCTGCCGGACAAGCTCGCCGTAGTCCCGATACATCGGCTCGGCTTTCGACAGATACTCCACTGCCTTGCTGCGACGCTTGCGGAGGTGCGTTAGGTGATAGCGCAGGATAATCATGCTCTGGCGCAACTGCTCCATCGCGCGAGCCATATCTGCCAGCGTCGTTACCAACGCATCCGTTAGCTTTTTAATGCTATTCTTCAACTGCCTCATCAGCGCGTTGTCCGCACGGATCTGGTGGTTCAGCTCGCAGCGGTCGGAAACATAGCCCATTTTCTCCATGATGCGCGCGTTGACGCCCTCATGGACGGTGGGCTTTTCGTCTATCCCGCGCTCGGCGTGGCCGCGGTGGTCAACGCGCTGCTCGACGCCGTTGCGTTCGAGCGCGCGGTTGACCGCATCCGCCCATGCCGCCCGCCAGCGGCGCAGCTCCTCCTCGCTGTTCCAGCGCGCCGAGATGGGATTTTGCCGCCCGAACTTCGTCGCCTTCGGGTACTTCGACGCGCGCTCCAGCCTGCGCTTCTCCGCTTCGGACGGGGCCATGTACTCCTTCTTCCTGCCGGTCTTGTATTGATATTGCTTCTCCCAGCCCTCTGCCTGCGCGGTCTTGAACTCGGCGGCGGTAAAGCCGCGTTCCTCGCCGTTTCGGACGCAGAGATATTCCTTCTCGGTCTTGTGCTGCCACGCGCCTGTTTTGTCCAGCGGGCGCACGGTCAGCAGGATATGCGCGTGGGGATTGTCGTGATCGTGTCCCTTCGGTCGGTGGATGGACACGTCGGCGCACATCCCGTCCGCGATAAAGTTCTCCGTGATGAACCCGGTCAAAAGCTCCGTCCACGCCGCCCTGTCCAGCTCGACAGGCAGGGCGACGATGAACTCGCGGGCGAGCCTGCTGTCCTTCGTTTTCTCCGCCGCCTCGACCGCGTTCCAGAGCGCCGCGCGGTCGCTCCACTCTGCCGGCGCCATCGGCGGGAGAAAGACGTGCTCCCAGACCAGCCCGCCCTTGCGGGTGTAGTCGTGTTGGATGCCGTCGTACTCGTTGTAAATCTCGGAGCAGGACATATACGCGGCAGCGCCGCAGGCGGTGCGCCCCGTGCCGCGCGTGATGACCTTCGCCTCCATGTGGTAGATCGCCATATCGTTCTAACCTCCCTTCGTCCCCGCCGCAGCGGGAAAGCTTTTGTTTCTTTTCTCGAAAAGAAAATGCGACGCAGCGCGGCGCATACGCAGTTGGCAGTATCGCTCCGTGCCGGAGCGATGCGGTGGGATGCCCGCAGGCAGCCCGGCCAACTGCCCGACGATGACGCGCGCGGCATTGTCGGCCCCTCGGAGGAAGCCCCTGTGGGGCTTTCGTGAGAGCGCACGCGCCCGACCGCAGGGAGGGATACCACCGCCCGCGAAGCGGGTGGTGAGTAAGTGCGCTCTTCATAGAAGAGAAGGAGCGCCCCGGATGGTTGGTGCGCTCCTGAGTCGAGTCAGCTCTGCCGCCTGGACAGGCCGAAAAGATACTCACGCAGTTCGTCCAGCGTCATATCGTTCGTCTCCGGCATCGTGCCTTCAAGAATCGCGCCCTTCTGGATCAACCGCCGCGTCCTCTCGCTGCGTTCCTTCTTCCGATCCCGCGCCTGTGCTTCCTCCAAGCGGTGCCGCGCCTGCGCGAGCTGCTTCTCCGTCGCGTCGTTGGTCATAATTCATATCCTTTCCGGCTCTCAAAAGCCTGTCGTCGGTATCTGTTTTCGTTGAAAGCGGCACCGGCGTTTTTTCGTTCCGGCTCCGGTGCCGGTGCCGCTCCGCATTGGTGCGGCTTTCGCCGCGCTGAGTATTACTTTCCGAGATAACCCCAGTCGATGTCCTCCACGTTTGCCTCCGGCGTTGGCGTCGGCGGCGGAGCGGGAGGCGCTGCCTGCATCAAGCCCGTCATGAAGCCCGCGAGGTATACCGGCAGGGCATCCTTCATGGCGCGCTCGACGGCGGCGACGATCTGAGCGACAAAGCGTTCCTCGCGCTCCCGCGTTTCGAGATACGGGTCGTCCTGCAGACGTTCAAGCCGGTCAAAGTAGTCCACGACGGCGAGCGCGATGACTTGGCTGTACGACTTGAACTGCGCCTTGTCCATCGTTTGCAGGCACTCCCACGCCGCGCGCTGCACGGGCTTGTCGAGATTGAAACGGAGATTGGTGCATTTGACTTCACTCATGTCGCACGCTCCTTCCGTAACGCCATATACGCCAGATACTCGTAACCTTTGGCGGTGGCGCAGATGTCCTCGATGATCGTGACGCGCTCGCGGTCGTACTCTCCGAAGTGACGCAAAACGCAGCCCCCGCCGCCCACGACGTAAAGCCGCATGAGGTCGGGATTGTACTCATAGCGCCGCAGGGTGTCGAAGATCGTCCCGACGTACTGCCTCGCCGCGTCGATAATGCAGTCCAGGTAGGGCTTGGCAATATCGGCGGTGCCGGTGCGAAGCACCTGCTCCACGATGCCGTCGTCAATCTTGACGCCGAGGTTGTCCAGCACCGCGTTCCGCGCGGCGGTGACGCATTGATCGACTCCCAGCTTTTCCGTCCAGCACTTGCTTTCCACGGGCTTGCGGTTGGCAAGGTACAACACGTTCATGGTGCCGTTGCCGATGTCCGCGAGGACGCTTGTGCCCTTGAACTCACTGAGGCGGTTGATGATAGCGGGATAACCCTGCGGAAACAGGCTGCATCCGACGAAGCGGACGCGGTACTCCCTGCCATTGAAGCTGAAAGTAACGCGCTCGTTACGGAGCAGGTACGCGCGGAACGCCTCGCGCTGGCGGCGAATCCACGTCATCGGCAAACCTGCCGCGAGATGGACGTCCGCCTCACGGATGCCCGCGATGTTCAGCTCTTTGGCGATTGCCATGAGCGTGAGGATGTAGTTGTCGTCGTCCGTCGCCTTGTCCGCGACGAAGGGCTTGTGTCCCTCGCCCACGCGGTAGAATTTGCCGTCGTACTCCAGCAGATTGCCGGAGAAGATCGGCTCGGTGTCCGAAACGGCGAGGCCGGTGGGCGTGACCGTGTTCGCGGTTTTCGTGTTGCCGTAGCCATTGTCCACGGCGATGATTTTGACGCCGTTCAAGTCCCTCATGCGCTTTGCACCTCCTGATTGGTTGTGATTGCGTTCATAAAAGAACACTCCTCTCGTGAAATTCCGGCGGGAGCGGCACCGAAAAACGCGCGTCGGTACTGCCTCGTCGGTGATTTCAGTTTACGGGAGGAGCGGCGAAAACACATTGAGCGGGGATTGAGCGCAAATTGAGCAAAAACGCAAAAATCCCGCAGACGGCAGCGTGGAGCTGTTGTCTGCGGGAAGGGGTATGAGGTTCGGACGACAAATTGACGCTCGAAGATCAAGTCGTCAATTTGCCGCCTTGCTTGTCGTTTTTAGGAACTGCGATCAAAACGAGCGCGGCTCGTTTTGGTTTTAGTGCGATCAAAACGTAACCGTTACGGTTTGATTGGAGGTGGGCGACACGGTGACGGGTACCTTATCAATCAGATGTGCATTTTGCGCATCTGATTTTTGGTGGCGGCGCTTGGCGCCGGCACCACGTCAGCGACAAAATGTCGTCTACGTTGCCTGCCGCTCCTGATACGGTCGATATTGTACCAACGGGCTGAGAAAAACGCATTGAGCGGAAATCAAGGGATGATTGAGATAATTGCGCAACTCATTTCGTTATTTGGACGAACTCAATAAGTGAATAACAGTAGACATGTGTAAGAAATGTGATAGAATAGTAAATGTAATCAACTTTGATTACATTTTGAGATGCAAGGAACATACTAAGAAAGGCGTGGTGTAGCTATGGCGTTAGATAAGATACTTCAAGGGATTGTTTCCGACTTCCAACGAAAGTATACTTTAGAAGGAAATGAATCTCGAATATTTGAGCACATTGTTAATTATATTACAGTAGCCAAATATCATCCGGAAGCATTTAACGATGCCGGGGATTTTGAATCTATAAGTGTTGACAAAAAGGGCCTTTTTGGGATTGATGGGATTGCTTTTGTTGTTAATGGGAACTTGGTTACAAGCAAAAATGATATCAGTGATTATGCAAAATCAAAGTATTTAGATGTAACCATGCTTGTAATACAAGCAAAAACAGAGGAGAAGTGTGAAAGCGGAGATCTGCTAAAAACAATTAGTGCAACGAAGAGTTTTTTGGGAGATCATGCTCTTTTGACTGAAACAAGCCCGGAGCTCAATAACGCATACGAGATTTATGCAGAGATTTTTAAGTACTCAAAATATTTTAATGCCACAAGCCCGCAGTGTGTAATTCACTTTGTCACTGCCGCCCGTACTTGGGATAAAACGCTTGTGGCCGGAATAGTGAGCGCAGCTGAGGCCGAGATTCCGGCAATGTTTCCAGAAATAAAAATAGCGAAAGTAAATGTCTATGGCAGTTCATATGTGATAGATACATATAGCGAACTTGAAAACAGCGTTGATGTGCAAATTAATTTTAAAAACTATTTGTCATTTGATAAAATCAATGATATCGAACAGTCATATCTAGGCTATTTATCTGGAGATGAATACTTGAAAATCATAATGGACAGCCACGATGATATACGTACAAGAATTTTTTATGAAAATGTGCGTGATTATCAAGGTGTTGGGAATCCGGTGAATAAAGAAATTCGGCACACTTTAGAAACCAGAACACTTCGCGATAAATTTGTTCTATTAAATAATGGCATTACGATAGTAACAAAGCACTTCAAATCATTGGGTTCAAATATGTTTGAGTTGCGAGAGTTTCAAGTTGTTAATGGTTGCCAAACAAGTCATGAGATTTATAATGCTAGGCAGTGTGCAAAAGACATACTTGTTCCAGTGAAAATTATACACACAACGGATCAAGATGTCATATCAATGATTGTTAAATCTACAAATCGTCAAACACCGGTTCCGAACGAGGCATTTGTTGCTCTCGAAAGCTACCATAAGCATCTACAACAAGTTTTTGAAGAATACTCCAAGGAAATGCCGTTGACTGTTTTTTATGAACGGCGTTCTGGAGAATTAGCCCTTCGAAAAAACTCGGAAAACTGTTACGAGGTTGCAACTCTTCATAGTATCATAAGGAGTGTTACTAGTGTATACTTTCAAGAGCCATATATTGTATACAATAACAATCCGGCCAATATTTTAAAGAATCGGCAGTTAAAACTTTTCCAAGAAGATCAGCCATATGAGATTTACTATATTTCGTATTATTTGTTTGCCTGCTTTTTGGATATGGCTGCAAAAAAGAAATTCAATAGTTTTGAATACAAACTGAGATTTTATATTATAATGGTTGCTCGTTGCATTCTTTCGAAAAGAGCAATTTGCGATGCACTCAATTCAAAAAGCACCCGTATAGAGACAAAGGATTTAGTTTCTCTCTGCAAATGTGAACACGACAAAATATGTTGTGCTCTTACTGAGGCTAAAGAGATTGTTGATGAGTTAGTGCAAGGGAAAAAGGACTGTTTAGATCAACTGCTGCGGAGTCCTCAATTTAACAGCACCGTTTTAAGCGAAGCCGAAAAAAAATATCACACAATTGATAGGAAACCAGAAATCCTGAGTTACTGGAACCGGTAACTTGGGATTTCTACTTTTCTGATTTAAAAGAGGAAAATATCAAATAGGGAATACCGGCGGCGCGGTAGTATTCGCCATCTGATACATCTCTTGAATTTCCTGAACTTTTCCACCGATCAAATTCGGCTCGTCCGCCCATACCGTTTCATAGATGCTCATGGCGCGCTTGAAATGCTCCGTCGCCTGGGAGACCTCGCCCTGTGACAGACAGATCGCGCCCATCGTTTCCAAAATCTCCGCGTGGTCGCCGGAGTCCGGGTTCTGCTCCCGAACGATGCGCTCGACCTTGCGCAGACCGTCCATACCGCGCTCCGGCTCGCCAGTGTTATTCAGCAGCACGGCGTAGTTGACAAACTGTCTGAGACTGTCGTGATACCCGATCAGCCCGTGCCGCTCCAAAATCTGGATCGCCGCCTCCATGCGGTGCTTGGCGTCCTCGATTCGCCCTTCATTATGATAAAGCGCGCCAAGATTCGCGTTCAGGTTGGACACCAGCAGGGCGTTGTCCTCCGTGACCTCCGGCAGCAGCGCCAGCGCGTCCTCCGTCAGTTGGATCGCCGTCTTGGGATTCTTCGCCATCGTCGCGCGGCAGTCCAGCAGGAGCGCGCGATCCTTCGGCGTTCCCACGCTCTTGTCGCTGAGAAGCACGTCCAGTTCGTCAACGATGTGCTTCATGCCGTCCGCATATTGGTAATTATCCATATACTGAAACACGTCCTGCAACAGCAGCAGATAAAAGGCGGCGTCGTCCTTCGCGGCGAGGTCGATGGCGTTCTCGACCGTCTGGAACATGAGCTGATGATACGGCACGTCTGCGCCGTGGAGCTGGCACGTCGCGCGGATGCTCTCCAACATTGTGCGGCAGCTCGTGATGCTCGGCGGCAGGTCGGAAAGTGCGACCTCCTGCATCATCGGGTGGAGCACGATCCGATTGCCCGGTTTCGACTGGATAAAGCCCAGCTCGACCAGCTCATTGATCTCATTGAGGTCGTCAAAGTCCATCCACTCTCCGAACAGCCGCGCGGGGATGCCCGTCAGCGGGATCAGCGTCATGTTCGTCATAATGCTGCGCTGCGGCACGGACAGGCTGAACAGGGCAAACAACGTGTGGATGTGGTCGTAATAGGTCGCGCGCCTGCTCTTGCCGTCCTTGGAAATGTTGATTTTATCCGAAGCGTCGAACGACGCCTTTTCCTCGCGCAGCTTGTCCAACACCGCCTGCGGCTCCAAAATGCCCGCTTCCAGCAAACGCGCCGCAAGCTCCACCGCTAACGTATGGCGGTGGACAGTTTCAATGATTTGCTCGACGGTGGCGCGGTTGGCCTCCACGTCGGCGTAGAACTTCGCCGCGAGCCGGAACAGCGTCTCGGCGTCGTCGATCTCCTCGACCAACACGCAACATTGACCGGGCAGGGCGCTTCGCGTCGTGAACAGGACGCGGCAGCGGTATTTCAGCACAACGTCCAGTACCGCGTCGCGCGTGGCGGTCGTGTTGAAGTTGTCAACAATCAGCAGGGTATCCTCCCGGAGCGTCCGCAGGAAACGGTTGTGCTTACGGAAGCGTTCGTCCTCGTCCTCACCGGGGAGATCGTCGGCAAAAATCAGGTCGGAAATATCGCGCTTGAGGTCGCCGGTGTAGGTAAAATACAGAATGTTGGTGTATTCCTTCCGATATTCCTTGGCGTAGGCTTTGGCGATCTCGCTCTTGCCGACACCGGGGATACCGTGGAGAAACACCTTGCCGTTTTCGACCAGCGCCTCATGGAGCACGGCAAGCTCCTTTTCGCGCCCGCAGAAGTGGCGGCAGGGCTTGGGGACGCCCTCATCGGTCACGAAGTCGCCCAGCAGCGGGGACAGGCTCCCAGCGGGCGGTAGGCTCGGCTTGCGGATGTCGCGGGCGACGAAGGGGCGAACCATGCCGAAAACAAGAACCTCCGCGAGAAACGCTGCCTCATCCGCCGCGCTTTTGCAGGGATAACGCTTGCAAAGCTCGGCTTTTTTCTGCTCGGAAACGGATGCGTCGCCCACCAGCAGGGCGTAGACGTTCTGCGCGACCATCGCGCTGTCGGACAGGCACGGTAGGATTACGTCCTCGATGGTGACAGTCAATTCCTTTTTACTACTGCGTTCGCTATAAAACGTCGAGATAGCGGGGCTGAGCTTGGCAAGACCGTTCAGCCATTTACTGACAAGACCCATATCCAGGCAGCAATCTGCGCCGCTTTGCAGATATGCGCCAAAGAGCGCTTCCACAAAATCCGTCTGATTGCCAAAGCTGCCGTCCAGCAGATCGGCGCGGATATTGGCGGTGACGGATGCGAAATCACAGCGTTCCATATACTTCACCTTGCCTTCTTCCCTCAAACGACATTCCGCACATCACTTTCCACGATGTTGAATCGCATAAACTCCGGGATCGCCTCGCGCTCCGATTCCCGCAACGCATCGTCACTGCCCATCACCGCCGCCATTGCGCGGATGCTGCGCGGATAAACCGTTTTTTGCAGCCTGCACCGGCGCAGATCGTCATATTCGTCGCACAGCGGTACGTTGTTCACGCGACATAGATAATCCAGCATCGCAAGCAGATACAGGCACTCCGGGTGCCACTCGCGCTTTTCGTATTCCCGTATAACCCGGCTTTCAAGGGTGTCTATGATGAAGTCAATGTCGCCCATCCGCTTGACGCGATGGCAGATTTCGCTCTTGAAAAGCTCAAAGTCAGGCCGCTTCATTGAATTGTCCGCCATCGGCTCCATTACCTTCACCACCTTTCTATAACAGTATAGCGGTACGCGGATTTCACGTCAACGCATTTTCTGTCAAGGGAAGTTAGCAAAGACAAACTACATCAGCTTTGGTCAAATCTTGCTCAATTCCCGCTCAATGTGTTTTTACCCCTCATCCTGTACACTGAAAATCAAGCAGAGGCGGAGCGTACGGCCGCGCTGCGGATAACGATTTAGGAAAGGTGACAGGAATGGAAAAGCTCATTACAAGAAAAGAAGCTGCCAGCCTTTTGGGAATAAGCCTTGCAACGCTTGACGTGGCGCGGAACAGCGGATTGATCTCTTTCGTGCAGTATGTTGACAACGGCTGCGTTTATTTCACGGAGGCAGGACTTCAGGAGTATGTCGCAAGATGTACGCACCGGGCAATTCCCGAAGCGAGGCGGGAGACCTTCCGCAAGGCAAAAGCCAAGTAGAAGGCGACAACATTGCGCTTTTACTGCAGCTCTGGTAAAAAGAAGCTGTCAGTGCTGATGAATCTATATGAGGGGGTGCCTATTATGGCGAAGAAAAGAAAAGCGATTCCCGAATACGGAACCGTTATGAATGGCGGTATAGAATACTACAGAACACGCATCGAGGACGCGGACGGCAAGCGGGTGGCCATTTATGGGAAGACCCGCGAGGAGCTATATGATAAGGTAGAGGAAGCCAAGCGCCAGATCGAGGACTGCACGTTCAGAAGATCGACGCCCACGGTCGCTGAATACTGTGAAAAGTGGCTGCTCATGCAGTCTGCCCACATTCGCGCCACAACGCTGACTGACTATACCTCCAAGGTAAAAAACTATATCATCAAACCGTTGGGACACAAATATATGGCGGAGGTTACTGCGGACGACGTGAAGCTCAGCATGTTGCCCGCCGGGAAGAAATCCGCGTCGGTTTATCGCTCCGTGAGCACATTGTTCAAGAGCATTTTTAAGTCCGCCGAGGAGAGTCATATTATATATGAGAATCCGACCAAGAGCTTGCCGGCAAAGGGCGGCATTCCGCAGAAGGAGCGTGCCGCGCTGACGGATGAACAGGCCGCGACGCTGCTCAACGCGATCAAGGGGCTTCCGCCGTATGTGTTCGTGATGATCGGCTTGTATGCGGGATTGAGACGGGAGGAAATCCTTGCCATTCAATGGGATTGCGTTTTTCTGGACGGGGAAACTCCGTATATCTCCGTTCAGCGCGCGTGGCACACGGAAAACAATCGCCCCGTGATTCTCAACGAGCTGAAAACAAAGGCGGCGCGGCGGGATATACCGATCCCGCAGTGCTTGGTGGATTGCCTGCGCGAAGCGAAAGCGCAATCAACCTCTGCCTATGTGGTTGCCAACAGGGACGGAGGCCCGCTGACCTACACGCAGTTCAAGCTGCTCTGGAAATACATCGTTGTCCGAACGGCCAAGGAGCGGACGTACACGCGGTATATCAACGGTCAGAAGATTAAGCGCACAATCAAGCCGGTACTTGGCGAGACGGCTCCGCACAACGGCAAGGTCGTTTATTCCATCGACTTCTCCGTGACGCCGCACCAGCTCCGCCACACTTATATTACAAACCTGATCCATGCAAACGTAGACCCCAAGACCGTTCAGTATCTCGCCGGACACGAAAACAGCAAAATCACTATGGACATCTACGCCAAAGTGAAGTATAATCGTCCCAAAGAACTTGCTGCCGCGGTGAACGGAGCCTTTGGACATGCGGGCAGATCCACGGCGGGCGAACTTCAAGCCTCATAATTGCAGGGGTCAAATTACGGGTCAATTTTTCGGGCGCAGTCCGCAAAGCCCGTAATCAAGCGGTGTTCAAGCGCCAACGAACTGTGGAGTACGGCCTCAAGGCCGCACGTCGCGCGCCTCAGTTCTCCAAGCGTTAACAAAACCCAGGAAAATCTCCGAAGGCTGCGGCTTTCGGAGATTTTTTGCGCTCCCCAAAAGCCCGCTGCCGCGGAAAAGCGGGATTCCGGCGCGCCGCTCTTGCAATTTCGCGCCGATACAGATATAATAGCTTGAATTGGGCCGAAGGCTCATGGTGGGAAGATATCTTCCCACACGTTTTGCGGAGCAAAACGTAACGATGCGCTGTCATTTCATGCAAAAAAAGCATTTAGGAGGGATACCGATGAAACAACCCAACAAGCTCCTGCCCGTCCTGCTGACGCTGGCGCTGGCGCTGAGCGTTTCCGCGATGGCGGCGAGCAGCGGAACCTACGGCGACAACCTGACCTGGACACTGGACGACGCGGGCAAGCTGACCATCAGCGGAATTGGCGCGATGGAGGAATGCTTCGTGCCGTGGTACGGCTTGCGCGACAGCGTCAAGACCGTCGTCATCGAAAACGGCGTGACGAGCATCGGGAAGCAAGTGTTTTACAGCTGCGAGTCGCTGACGAGCGTGACGATCCCGAACAGCGTGACGAGCATCGGGAGCGAAGCGTTTTACAACTGCGAAAAGCTGGAGAGCGTGACGATCCCGAACAGCGTGAAGAGCATCGGGGGATATGCGTTTTCCTTCTGCGAGTCGCTGACGAGCGTGACGATCCCGAGCAGCGTGACGAGCATCGGGGACGGCGCGTTTTCCGCCTGCACGTCGCTCACGCAGATCAGCGTCGCGAGCGGCAACGCGAACTACAGCTCCGAGAACGGAATTCTGTTCAGCAAGGACAAATCAAAGCTGATCCAGTATCCCGCCGGAAAGACGGAAATCTCCTACACGATCCCAAACAGCGTGACGGGCATCTGGGGCGGCGCGTTTTTCGCCTGCGAGTCGCTGAAGAGCGTGACGATCCCGGACAGCGTGACGAGCATCGGGGACCGCGCGTTTTCCAGCTGCACGTCGCTGAAGAGCGTGATGATACCGGACAGCGTGACAGACATCGGGGAAAATGCGTTTTCCTACTGCGAAGGCCTCGCGAGCGTGACGATCGGGAACGGCGTGACGAGCATCGGGGGCGTCGCGTTTTACGGCTGCGAGTCGCTGACGAGCGTGACGATCCCGAAAGGCATGGAGTACATCGGATACCAGGCGTTTGACGGCTGCACCAGCCTCGCCGACGTGTATTACGCCGGCAGCGAGGCACAGTGGAAGTCGGAGGTGCACATCGACTCTCGCAACGCCCCGCTGACCTCGGCGGCGATCCACTACAACAGCACCGCGGCCACGCGCGGCACCTGCGGCGACAACCTGACCTGGACGCTGGATGACGCGGATACGCTGACCATCAGCGGCACGGGCGCGATGGATGACTATCTTTCCACATCCGGCGTGCCGTGGTACGGCTCGCGCGACAGCATCAAGTCCGTCGTCATCAGCGGCGCGACGAGCATCGGGAACGGCGCGTTTTCCGGCTGCGCGTCGCTCGCGAGCGTGACGATCCCGGACGGCGTGACGAGCATCGGGAGCGGCGCGTTTTACGGCTGCGCGTCGCTCGCGAGCGTGACGATTCCGGACGGCGTGACGAGCATCGGGAACGAGGCGTTTAAAGGCTGCGCGTCGCTGGAGAGCGTGACGATCCCGGACGGCGTGACGAGCATCGGGAACGGTGTGTTTACCGGCTGCGCGTCGCTCACGCAAATCAGCGTCGCGAACGGCAATGAGAGCTTTATTTCCGAGAACGGAATTCTTTTCACCATTGACCAATCGACGCTGATCCGGTATCCCGCCGGAAAGAAGGAAACGTCCTACACGATCCCGAACAGCGTGACGAGCATCGAGGACGGGGCGTTTTCCGGCTGCGCGTCGCTCACGCAGATCGGCGTCGAGAGCGACAGCTTTGTTTCCGAGAACGGCATTCTATTCACCAATGACCAATCGACGCTGATCCAGTATCCCGCCGGAAAGAAGGAAACGTCCTACACGATCCCGGACAGCGTGACGGGCGTGGGGAAATTTGCGTTTTCCGGCTGCACGTCGCTGGAGAGCGTGACGATCCCGAGCAGCGTGACGGGCGTCGGGGACGCCGCGTTTGACCGCTGCACCAGCCTCGCCGACGTGCATTACACCGGCAGCGAGGAACAGTGGGCGGCGGTGAGCATCGGAGATGACAACGACCTGCTGACCTCGGCGACGATCCACTGCAACAGCTGCGGCAGCTGCGGCGACAACCTGACCTGGATGCTGGATGACGCGGGCACGCTGACCATCAGCGGCACGGGCGCGATGGATGACTATCTTTCCACATCCGACGTGCCGTGGTACGGCTCGCGCGGCAGCATCAAGACCGTCGTCATCAGCGGCGCGACGAGCATCGGGAACGGCGCGTTTTCCGGCTGCGCGTCGCTCGCGAGCGTGACGATCCCGGACAGCGTGACGAGCATCGGGGAAGGCCCGTTTTCCGCCTGCACGTCGCTCACGCAGATCAGCGTCGCGAGCGGCAACGAGAACTACAG
>SVKP01000014.1 GCA_015068395.1 Oscillospiraceae bacterium | reverse complement strand
GGAGTGCTTGTTGACGATGGACTTGCCGATCATCACGGCGGTGTTCTGCTTCTTGAAGCCCCAGGCGACGTGGACGGAGATCTGCGCCTCGGGATAGAGCGCGTAGATCATGAAGCGGTTGCCCGCGTGGATGATCTCCTCATTGCGCAGGTCGAGCACAACGACCTTGCCGTGGACCCTGGCGATGCGGCGAAGCTGCTCCTTGAACTGCTGCGCCTGATCGAAATAGAGGTCCACGCGCTCCTTGACGTCGGGCAGCTCCAAAATCTCGTCGATGCTGTGGTCAAGGCAGTAGTCGATAAGCTCCATCATCAGGTCGTAGTTGGAGATGCGGAACTCGCGGAAGCGGCCGAGGCCGGTGCGCGCGTCCATCAGATAGTGCAGCAGGACCCAGCCCTCGGGCTCCAGGATCTCGTCGAGCGTGAAGTCGGCGCTGTCGCCCTTGTCGACGGCTGCCATCAGCTCGTCGGAAATGCGGGGCATCTTCTCCTTGCCGCCGAAATACTCATACACCACGCGCGCCGCGCTGCGCGCCTTCGGGTCAATGATAAGCTTGCCGCCGGTCTCCGTCGCCTTCAGGCGGTCGATCTCAGACTCATGGTGGTCAAACGCCATGCCCACCCGCGGATCGTACGGCAGGTTGGTGGTGATGTCTTCCTTCGTCAGCTCGATCTTGCCGTCCTGCACGTCCTTGGGGTGCACGAACTTGATCTCATCGATCATTTTCAGCTCCTTGAGCATCATCGCGCACGCCAGGCCGTCAAAGTCGCTTCTCGTGATGAGTCTCTTGAATTTCTGCTCCATGGCGAAACCTCCTGAAAAATAAATTATGTTAACTTAATCCTTTTTCTTCCAAGCGCGTTTTCCGCATGTTCAAAACGATTATAACATGGATAAATGAGAGATTTCAATACCAATCTGCTGAGCTTCGTGTAAAACTGCCGGAAATCGACCTCTTTCGACTTTTTCATTGCGCTCCGGACATTGCAGGCGCGGGTTTCTCGCCCTTGCGTTTGGCAGCGGTAAACATTATAATAATAGGTAGTAAATATGGGAGGAATCGAAATGGCACAGAATGAACAGCGGGCGATCGAGGCGCTGTTGCAGCGGCACGGCTTTCACTTCTCCAAGGCAAAGGGCCAGAACTTTCTTATTGACCGGGAAATACCGCGCCGGATCGCGCTCACGTCCGAGGCGGACGCGTCGAACGGCGTTCTGGAGGTCGGGCCCGGCATCGGCGCGCTCTCAAGCGAGCTGTGCCGACGCGCGGGACGCGTCGTCGCCGTCGAGCTGGACACGTCGCTGCTGCCGATCCTGGACGAGACGATGGCGGATTTTGACAACTTCTCCATCGTCTCCGCGGACGTATTGAAGCTGGACCTCGCCGCGCTCGTGCGGGAGCGCTTCGAGGGTCTGACGCCAATCGTCTGCGCCAACCTTCCCTACAACATCACAACGCCGGTCCTCACCGCCTTCCTCGAGGCGGGTTGCTTTGAAAGCCTGACCGTGCTCATCCAGCGCGAGGTTGCCGAGCGGCTTTGCGCGAAGCCGGGCACGGCGGCATACGGCGCGTTCTCCGTGTTTATGCAGTACTACACGACGCCGCGCATCTGCTTCGAGGTACCGCCGGAGTATTTCATCCCCCGCCCGAAGGTCACCTCGGCGGTCCTGCGCGCGGAGGTGCGGAAGGCGCCGCCCGTCGCCGTGGAGGACGAGGCGTTCTTCTTCCGCGTGGTCAACGCGGCGTTTGCGCTGCGCAGAAAAACGCTGGTCAACAGCCTGATGACGGCATTCGGCGCACTGGGCAAGGAGCAGCTTGCCGCGCTGGTCGTCTCCTGCGGACTGGACGCGAACGTCCGCGGCGAACGGCTGGGGCTTGCGGAATTCGCGCGGCTCGCCGCGGCGCTGCGGGAGGCGGGTGCCTGACATGCTCTGGGTCCTCTTTCTGCTGCCCTTCTGCCTCGTTTTCTACGGCTTCGCCCTGCTGCACAACGCCTGCGCGCGGCGCGACCGCAGCGACGGCTGGGAGGAACGTTCCGTCGCCGAGAGCGGCGACCGGGCGTGGCTGGACGCATGGCGCGCCGGAAGCACATGGCTCGCACGGCAGGAGGTCGAAGACCTCACGGTGCAGAGCGACGACGGTTTTGTGCTCCACGCCCTGCTTGTGCCGCACATCGCCCCGCGGGCGACAGTGCTGCTGTTCCACGGCTGGCGCTCCTCCCCGGAGCTGGACTTTCTGTGCCTGCTGCCGTTCCTCCACTCCCTCGAGCTGCAATGCATCCTCATCGACGAGCGCGCGCAGGGGGAGTCCGAGGGCCAGTACATGACCTTCGGCGCCCGCGAGCGGTTGGACGTGCCGGTTTGGACGGCGTACGCGGCGGAGCGCTTCGGGCGCAGGCACCCGCTGTATCTGTACGGCATGTCGATGGGCGCGAGCGCGGTGCTGATGGCGTCGGCGCTGCACATGAACGCCAACGTGCGCGGCGTCATCGCCGACTGCGGCTTCACCACGCCCCGCGAGGTGGTTTCCGCCGTGTTGCGGAACAAGACCCCCCTGCCCGCCTATTTCACCGTCTGGCTGCTCAACTGGTACACGAGGCTTTTCGCAGGCTTCTCGCTCGACGAGTGCAGCGCGCTCGACGCGCTGCGCAAGACGGAGCTCCCGGTGCTGTTCATCCACGGCAAGGCGGACCGATTCGTGCCCAGCTACATGACGAAGCAGATGTACGACGCCTGCGCGAGCGGCAAGGCGCTCCTGCTCGTCGAGGGCGCCGGGCACTGCCGAAGCTGGCTCACCGACCGCGCGGGCTACGAGGCGGCGCTCCGCGAATTCGTCGAGCAGCACACCTGGAAATGATTACTCCCCCTGTTCCCTTCTGCGCTTGCGGCGGATGCGGTTGAGGTGCCGTTCAAAATCCCCGCTGCGCAGAAGCTCCGCCAGAACATACTGCTCGTAGAGCGGCACCGTGCAGGAGTAAAAGCCGACGGCGCGCTCGAACCCGTCCAGCAGCGACGGCGGCAGCACCATATAGCCCACGCGGATTGACGGCGCGATGGTCTTGGAAAACGTGTTGACGTAGATGACCGAGCGCTCCGGCTCCAGCGAGAACACCGTGTCCTCCGCCTTGGAGGAAAGCGTAAACTCGCTGTCAAAATCGTCCTCGACGATATAGCCCTGCCGCTCCCCCGCCCAGCGGATATACTCCGCGCGCTTTCCCGCGCTCGCGGTGACGCCGCTGGGGAAGCTGTGGAAGGGCGTGACGTGCAGCACCGTCGCCCCCGTGCGGCGCAGCTCGTCGGTACGGATGCCGTCCGCGCCGAGTCGCAGCGCCTCGCAGACTACGCCGTTCGCCCGATAGACGCGGCGTATTTTTTCATAGGACGGGTCCTCGACGGCGTACACGCGCTCCCGCCCGAGCAGCTGCACGATCAGCCCGTAAAGATACTCCGCGCCGGAGCCGATGATTACCTGCGCCGGCTTCACCCGGATGCCGCGCGAGCGCGCCAGATAGTCCGCGATTGCCTGGCGCAGCGCGGCGCAGCCGTTGTTCGGCGATTTGACGAGCAGGCCCTCGCCGTAGTCCGAGAGCACGCGGCGCATCGTGCGCGCAAGCACGGAAAAGGGAAACTCATGCTCCACCGCGCGCAGGCTCGTTTCGGCGCGCGCTTCGGGCGCATCCGCTCCCGGAAAGCAGTCGCCCGCGCGATAGGAGACAAAGTAGCCGCTGCGCTCGCGCGACTCAAGATACCCCTCGTCGCAGAGGATGGCATAGGCATGCTCGACCGTGACGAGGCTGACGCCCGCGTCGTCCGCGAGCTGGCGCTTGGAGGGCATCTTGCTCCCGTGTGGGTACGCGCCCGCCACAATGTCCTCGCGCAGCCGGAGATAGAGCTGAAGATAGGCGCTCTGCGCCCCCTTTTTTTCGATATGGTACTTCATCTGGATATACCATCCTTCGCACTGTTGCCGATTTCTACAGGTCCAGTTTCAGCATACCGCAAAACCGCCCCGATGTAAACAGCATTCTTAACATTTTATTTACAGTTTTGCCGTTGTGTTCCCTTTGACAGTCCCACCAAATCATCTTATAATATTGATTTAACAAAATCTAATTTGAAATGAGGCGATTCCATGTTGAAACGATGGACCGCGCTGCTTCTCGCGTTTGCGGCGGCGTTTACGCTTGCCTGCCCCGGGACGCGCGCGGAGAATGAAGAAAGCCGGACGGCGGACGCCGCGGGGCTTGCGGAGGCGCGGCACCGGGACGATGACGACGACGTTGACCCGCCCGAGGAGGAAGAGGAGCAGGAGGAGCCCGAGGCGCCGCTGGACCCGACGGGGACCCTGACGTTCGAAAACCTCCGCGCGCGCATGCTGCGGCATTATTACCCACTCCGCGCGTTGCAGGAGAGCATCGACGATCTGGAAAACCGCGACTACGACTGGCGCTATGAGGACCTGCGGGACAACATCAACTCTCTGGTCTCCTATCAGTGGATGATGACCACCATGAACCCGCTCATCACGGAGACCGCCTCCTATCAGGCGCTGGACACGCAGTACCGGCAGATGCGCAAGGAGTTCGAGGACATTGACAGCGGCAAAACGCAGCAGGAGGACCAGGACACGCTGCGCCAGTATCGCAACGCGCAGGAGCAGGCGGTCGTTGCCGGGGAATCTCTCTATGTCGCGCTTCTGGACATGATGGCGAAGGACGCGGCGCTGACGCGCCAGATCGCACAGCTGGACCGCACGGTACAGGAGCTGGAGCTGCGCTATGAGTTCGGGCAGATCCCCGAGCTGACGCTTGCGCAGGCGCGCTCCGGGCGTACGCAGGCGGTCAGCGGGCAGAAAACGCTGCAAATGAACATCGAAGCCTATCTGCTTCAGCTCAAAAGCATGGTCGGCGCGGACCTCGGCGAGCCGCTTTCCCTCGGCGTATTGCCCACGGTCACGGAGGAACAGCTTGCCGCGATGGACCTTGAGGCGGACCTTGCGCGCGCCATGGAGGCGAGCTACGAGCTGTTCGACGCGAAAAAGCAGCTCGACGACTTCAAGAAGGACACATACGACAAGGTCCATGACTCCCTCGGCAGCAATGAGAAGCGTTTTGAGGTCTCGCAGGTCAATCACGCCCTGCAGGCGCTCAAGTACAATTACGAAAGCACGCTTTTGAACTACGAGCTGAACTTCCGCACGCTGTACGCCCAGGTCAGGGACTGCGCACAGGTCCTGGAGGCTAAGCGCGACGCGCTCTCGGCGCAGGAGCTGAGCTACGGCGTCTCCGCGCTCAAGTTCGAGCAGGGGAACATCTCCGCCAACGCGCTCGCCGACGCGGCGGATGAGCTGGCGACGGCAAGGGACGCGGTGTCGGACGCGGAGCGGGAGCTGTTTTCCCACTTCCGCAGCTATCAATGGGCCGTGGAATACGGCATTCTGAACGGATAAACGGATAGGAGAACGCCTATGAAAAGGAAACGGATCGCATGCATGCTCGCATGCGCGGCGCTGCTCGCACTCGCGGGCTGCGCAGAGCAAAAGCCGGTGGAAACCGCAGTCCCGGCGGGCGTCGCCGTGCAGGTCAAGAGCGTTGAACGGCGCGACGTCGCAACCGAGGAGCGCGCCAGCGGCGCGGTAATCAGCGAGGACGAGACCTCCATCTATGTCGCGGCGAACGCCAAGTGCACCGCCGTCTACTTCGAAGCGGGCGACACCGTGGCGGAGGGCGACGTCATCTGCACGCTCGACCTCTCCTCGACCCGTTCGAGCTACAACGCCGCCAAGATCAGCTATGACAGCGCGGTCGCAAGCTACAACCAGCAAAAGGCGCTGTTTGAAGAGCAGATAAAGATGCTCAACGCGCAGATCGAGCAGTACGAAAAGGGCATGGCGCTGCGCGAGGACTCGATCGCGCTGACCGAGCGGACGCTTGCGCTGCGCGAGAAAAACCTGGCGGACACCAAGTCGCTCTTCGCCATCGGCGCCGCCTCGCAGATGGAGGTCGACACGGCGCAGCTGGAGCTGGACGGCGCAAAGATGGAGCTGGACAGCGCCCGCGTGGAGCTGGACGGCATGAAGACCGAGCTGGAGGGTCTCAAGCTCCAGATCCTCTCCACGACGGCACAGCGGGATTCCACGCTCTCCCAGCTCCGTGCGGGCATGGAGAGCTACCGCTCCAACCTTGAGCAGCTCTCGCAGGTCATGGAGGACGTGGACGACAAGGGCAACGTCGTCGCGCCGCGGGGCGGCATGCTCGTCTCGCTGACCGCGACGGAGGGCAATTACGTCGCGGCGGGCTATCCGGTCGCGGTCATCTGCGACGCCGAGCAGATGAAGATCGCCGTCTACGTCTCCGAGGCGCTGGTCCCCAAGCTGCACCCCGGCGATTCGGCGCGCGTGAGCGTCGCCTCCGCCGGAGCGGTGTTCACCGGGACGGTGCGCACGGTGGATCAGACGGCAAACCAGCAGACGCGCCTTTACGCCGTGGTGCTCGGCGTCCCGTCCGACGTGACGGGGCTGATCTCCGGCATGTTCGCGGACGTGACCTTCTACACCCAGACCGCCTCCGACACGGTGGCGATCCCGTCCGAGGCGATCCTCACCGTCAACGGCGAGCAGTACGTCTTTGTCGTCGAAAACGGCACGGCAAAGCGCGTCGCCATCGAAACCGGACTCAACGGCGACGGCGTGACGGAGGTCTACTCCGGGCTCTCCGCGGGCCAGCAGCTCGTGGTCGTCGGGCAGCAGTACCTCTCCGACGGCGACGCCGTGCGCGTGGTCGGAGGGTGAGCCATGGGCGGTATCGCAAGCTTTTGTATCAAGCATAAGGTAACGACGCTGCTCGCGTTCATCCTGATCTCGATCTTCGGCGTCGTGTATCTGCGCGAGCTCCAGCTGGCGCTCCTGCCGAACATGGAGTACCCCGCCGCCTATGTCTACTGCTATTACAACGGCGCGGCGCCCGAGGACATGGAGCAGCTGGTCACGCGCCCGCTGGAATCGGCGGTCATGTCGGTGCCGGGCGTGGATTCGATCTCCTCCTCGTCGGCGGACAGCCTGTCCACCGTCCAGATCAGCTATGTCGACGGCACGAACGTCGATATCGCGGCGACCAAGCTGCGTGAAAAGCTGGACGCGCTGACGCTGCCGGAGGATTGCAGCAAGCCGGTCATCATGAACATCAACGTCAGCGATATGCTCCCCACCGCCTACGTCGCGCTGATGGGCGACGACCTCGCCTCCGTGCAGTCGCTGGCGGAGGAGCTGGTCGTTCCCGCGCTCGAGCGGATCGAGGGCGTCGCCTCGGTGAGCTACTACGGCGGCGTTGAGCAGCAGATCGCCGTGCAGCTGGACTCCGCCCGCACGCGCGGGCTGGGCCTGAGCAACAGCTACATCTCGCAGATCCTGGTGGCGGAAAACCTGCTCTACCCCGGCGGCGATCTGGAAAACGGCAGCCAGAAGCTGACCGTCTCCACCGACGCGCAGCTGCGCAGCGTCGAGGACGTGCGCAACGTCATCATCCCGCTCCAGACTGGCGGCACGGTGCGCCTCGGTGAGATCGCGGACGTTGTGCTCGAGACGACCGAACGCCGCGACATCGGCGAAATGAACGGCACGGACGCCGTGTTTTTGCAGGTCTCCAAGCAGTCTGGCGCCAACGAGGCGGCGGTCGCCAACAAGGTCGCCGCGAAGATGGCGGAGCTGGCGGCAAAGAACCGCTCCGTGACCTACGCGATCCCCTACCTTGCCAGCGAGTACATCAACATCGTCGTCAACGCGGTGATTGAAAACATCGTCCTCGGCGTCGTGCTGGCGACGGTCATCGTATTTCTGTTCCTGCGCCGCTTCGGCGCGACGCTCGCCATCGCCGTCTCCATGCCCGTGTGCATCCTGACGGTGTTCGTGCTGATGTACGCCTGCGGGCTGACGATGAACCTGTTGAGCCTGGGCGGCGTCGCAATGGGCGTCGGTATGATCGTGGACAACTCGATCGTTGTGCTGGAAAATGTTTACCGCTACGCCGCCGAGGGCCACGACCGGCTGACGAGCTGCGTGGAGGGCACCAGGGAGGTCATGCTCTCGCTGACCGCCTCCACGCTCACCACCGTCGCGGTCTTCCTGCCGCTCGGTCTCTCCAGCGGCCTCGCGGGCATGATCTTCAAGGACTTCTGCCTGACCATCTCGTTCCTGATCCTCGGCTCGCTGGTCATCTCGGTCACGCTGGTCCCGCTGCTGTGCTACTTCCTTCTCGACGAGAGCAAGGCGCATCAGGCGATGCTGAAAAGGACCGGCGGCGCGCACGAGCGCTTCATTGCCGCCTATCGCAGGGTGCTGGGCTTCTTCGTCAACCACCTTGCCATCGGCGTGCTGGTCTCGCTGGTGTTGGTGGGCGGCTTTGTCGCGGCATGCCTCTCCACGAAGCAGGTGCTGCTGCCGGACATGGACATGAACATGATCCAGGCGACGATCACCATGCCGGAGGGCGCGCGCGCGGAGCAGGCCGCAGCCGTCGCGGAGCAGATGGTCTCCATCATCTATGACGAGGTGCCGGAGCTGGAATCCGTCTACTACGTCGTCGGCGAGAGCCAGAACGAGCTGGGCATCCGCCTCGTGGCAAAAAAGGACCGTGAGCGGAACGCGACTGAGATCGCCAACGCCCTGCGCGTCTCCTTTGCGGACGTGGCGGGCTGTGAGATCATCGTCAGCGCGATGGATATGAGCGCCTTTATGTCCGGAAACGACATCAGCGTGGAAATCACGGGCACCGATTACAACACGCTGACCATGATTGCGAATGACCTCACCCGGCCCATCGCGGCGCTGCCGGACGCGGCGGACGTCACCTCCACCGTCAGCCACGACATCCCGCAGGTCAAGGTGACGATGAACCGCGAGGCGGCGTCCCAGTACGGGCTCACCGCCGCGGCGATCGGCCAGGCGGTGCGCGCGGAGCTCAGCGGCGCGACGGCGACGCGCGTGAACATCGACAACAAGGAGATTGCCGTCATCGTGCGCGGCGACGGCGCGGCAAGCGCCGGACTGGACGCGCTGCGCTCGCTCGCCGTCACGACGCCTACCGGCGGCACGGTGCCGCTCGGTTCGGTGGCGAATGTCGACGTGGAGCTTGCCCCGGCGTCGATCTCGCGCTCCAACCAGTCGCGCGCGGTGACGATCACCGGTACGAGCATCAGCGGCGACACAAACGGCATCACCGAGCAGATCCAGGCGATCCTCGACGCCTACACCATGCCGGAGGGCTATGAGGTCAAGTTTGGCGGCGGGTATGAGGAGCTGCGCAGCAGCTTCCACGACCTGACGCTTGCGCTGATCGTGGCGCTGGGCCTCGTCTACTTCGTGCTCGCCTCGCAGTTCGAGTCCTTCGTCATGCCGGTCATCGTCATGATGATCCTGCCCGTCGCCTTCTCCGGCGCGCTGTTCGCCCTGCCGCTGACGGGACGCGACCTCTCGATGATCTCCATGGTCGCGCTCATCATGCTCGCGGGCACGGTGGTCAACGCCTCGATCATCCTCATCGACTACGTCCGCCAGCGCCGCGAGCGCGGCGAGGACCGCACCGAAGCGATCCTCAACGCCTGCCCGCTGCGTATCCGCCCGGTGCTGATGACCACGCTCACGACGATTCTCGCGATCATGCCGCTGGCGCTGGGCATCGGACAGTCGAATGAGATGATGAGCGACATGGGCGTCACGATGGTCAGCGGCATGCTGATCTCCACGATCGTCACGCTGCTCTTCACACCCGTGTACTACTGCGTGATCGACAACATCGGCAGGAAGCGCAGAGAGGCTGCGAAAAAGTAAAAAGCTCCGCGTTTACGCAGAAAGCGGCGGCAGAGGCGTTTGTGCCTCTGCCGCCGCTGTGTTTACCCCTTTCTTTTTCGGATATCCGCGGTATCCTGAACCGCCCTTGGCAGCCAGTCGGCGTTCACATAGTCGAACGGGATCACCAGCTCCTGTATCGCGTCGTCCCTGCCCGGCCGTTTGATATCCTCGGGCAGATAGTCCAGTCCGACCTCCCGCAGGCTCATGACGCCGTCGTGGAGCCAGCCGACCGCCTGCCCGTCGCAGTACAGGCAATGGCAGCCGAACATCTTTTTGGTCTTGACCTGCAAGCCCTTCAGGTGGTCCAGCCATTCGCGGACCGTTTGATCTTCTTCAACCGACATTTTCCGCCTCCGATGTATCAAGCTGTTATTTGCTTTCGGTTTTCGCCTCTTCCGCCTTGTTTGGCGCCTTGCGCAGTTTCCACACAAGAAGCGCGGCGGAGACGACAACCAGCACCGCCGAGAGCGCCTGCGACACGCGCACGGGCTCGCCGAAGAGCGTGGCGTTGAACAGGTAGAGGCTGTCCTCGCGCAGGCCCTCGATCCAGAGCCTGCCAAGGCCGTACCAGAGGAAATAGCACAGCAGGTTTTCCCCGTCGAAGCGGCGGCGCGGCGTGACGACAAAGCGGATCAGAAGCAGTCCAATCAGATTCCACAGGCTCTCGTAGAAAAAGGTCGGATGCACGTCATAAAGCTGCCCATCGCGCGCCCAGAGCCGCATGCGCCACGGCGCCTCCGTCACCGCGCCGAACGCCTCGCGATTCATGAAGTTGCCCCAGCGCCCGATCGCCTGCCCGATCAGCACGCCCATCACGATGTCGTCCATCATCGCAAGATACGAGAACTTCTTGACACGGCTGAGGATATACGCGGTCAAAAAGCCCACGATAATGCCGCCGTAGATTGCAAGGCCGCCGTCCTGAATGCGGAGCATCTGCGAAAAGTTGAGCGAGCCGTCCGCATTTTTGTAGAGATCGAGATAAAAAATGACATAGTACAGCCGCGCGCCGAGCACGCCGAGCGGCACGCCCCAGAGCACCGTGTCCATGACGTTGTCCTCGGTAAGCCCGAAGCGTTTGGACAGACGCATGCACAGCCCCAGGCCCAGCAGCAGGCCCAATGCAATCAGGACGCCGTACCAGTGGATGCGCCCCAGAAAGGCGGGCAGTCCCTCAAACAGGTCGCCCAGCGTGGGGCCGAGCGTAAACTGCCAGTCTCCAAACAAGCCGGGAAACGAAATCGGCGAGCTGTTTGGAATGATATCCTTCAGGCTCATGCTTTCTTCCCCCTTGGCGTAAGCATTGACATGGCGCGCCGCGCGTCGGTGACGTTCTCGCGCAGGAACGCCTCGACGTCCTCGCGCCGGATCGAATCGTAGACCTCCGGGAAGCGGTAGGGGTCGAAGCCGCGGAACCAGCCGTCCGCCATGCCAGAGGCAACGTTCTCGAACGAGCCCAGCGAGCGCAGGGACGCGCCGAAGTTCGCGCGCAGGATCTGGCGGTAAAACGCCTCGTCCACGCCCTCCGCGCCCAGCCGCGCCGCCTCGTCCATGAGCGCGTGTGCGACCCGCTCAGGCTCCTTGCACTCGCCCCCGGCGTAGAGGTACGCCGCGCCGGGAAGCTGGTCAAAGTCTCCGCCGAAGCTGCCGTTAATCAGCCCCTCGTCGTAAAGACGCATATAGAGCGGCGAGGAATCGCCGAACAGGATATCACAGGCGAGTTCTCCGATCAGGCTCTGGCGCAGCTGCTCCTCTCCTTCCCCGCTGACGGGGCATTTGAAGCCCACGAGGAACTGCGGCGTCGCGATCTCCATCTGGCAGGTCACGGAGCGCTCGTTGACCTCCCCGCTCTCGTCGCCGTAGTCGCGCTCGATCGCCTCGCCCCGCTCCGGGGGCAGGATCTCGCGCGCCGCCGCAAGCACCGTCTCCGCCTCCACGTCGCCCACGACGCACAGCATCATATTCGACGGCGCGTAGAACGCCCGGTGGCAAGCGTACAGCGTCTCCGGCGTTATCTCCGCGATGCTCTCCACCGTGCCCGCGATCGGCAGCCGCGCGGGATTCGCGCGGTAGAGGCAGCCCAGCAGGTTCTTGTACACGCGCCAGTCCGGCGTGTCCTCCGTCATGCGGATCTCCTGCGCGATGATGCCGCGCTCCTTGTCGACGCTCTCCTGCGTGAAATACGGCTTCGAGACAAACGAGAGCAGAATGCGCAGGTTCTCCTCAAAATGCTCGGTGCAGTCAAAGTAATAGGCGGTCATCGCGTTCGCCGTGAAGGCGTTCGGCTCCGCGCCGTTTTGCGAAAACTGCTGCATCGCGCTGCCGTCCTCGGTGTCGAACATCTTGTGCTCCAAATAGTGCGCGATCCCGGCGGGCGTGTCGTGCCAGACGCCGCCAAGCCGGAAGCGCCGGTCCATACCTCCGTACCGGGTGGCAAAAAAGGCATAGCGGCGGCAATAGCCCGGCTTTTGCACGACGCAGACGTGCAGCCCGTTTTCCAGCGTCTCGCGCCGGACAGTCTCGCCGATGCGCGGATAGCTTGTCTCAGTCATCGCCCTCCGCCTCCTCTCCTGTGAGAAAATAGACGGTGTCGAGCGTCATGCTCCGCGCCGCCTCCGCCACGCGCTCCGGCGTCACCGCGCGCAGGCGCTCGATCAGCTCCTCCTCGGTCTCCCACATGCCCGTGGCGGCCTGACCGAGCGTGTTTTCCTCCATGCGCGCGCCGGAATCCTCGCGCGAACGCACGGCGCTGACGAGAACGCTCCGCGCGCCCTCCAGCTCCCACGGCTCGAGCTTTCCCTGTTGGATGCTCTCGAGCTGCGCGAGGATCTCCGCCTCCGCGCGCGCACGGTCGGCAAACTCCACGCCCGAGGACACCGTGACGATCCCCTTCGAGCGGTGGTAGCCGCTGGAAGCGTAGTAGCACAGCGAGAGCTTTTCGCGCACATTGAGAAAGAGCTTGGAATTGCTGTAGCCGCCGAAGATCAGGTTGGCGAGCATCATCGCGTGGACGTCCTGCGTCGCGGCGCGCCAGCCCATGGCAAGCTTGCCCTGCGTCACGTCCATCGCCTCGGTGACGCGCCGCGCCTCCGTCGGCGCCGCTACCTGCTGCGAAACGGCGGGCTCGACGCGCTCGCCCGCGGGCAGACCCTCCAGGGAGCGCAGCAAGGCGTCCTCCACCCGCGCAAGCTCCGCGCTGCCGCAGTAAAACAGCTCTACGCGCGCGGTCGAAAGAAGCCGCAGGTAAAAATCATACAGCTCTTTCCCGTCGAGCACGGCGACCTGCTCCTCCGTGCCGAGGCGCGGGATGCCGTAGCGCTCGCCGCGGCACATTTCCCGGATGAGGCGCATGTCGGCGTAATCCCGCTTGTCGTCCAAAATTGAGCGGATGGCGTCGATGAGGTTGTCCTTCTCGCCGTCGACGTAGGCGCGAAGAAAAGCGCCGTCGGCGAGCAGCGGGCAGAGCAGCTCCTCGCCCAGCAGCGCCGCCGCCGGTTCCAGCAGCTTTTCGCCGCCGGGGACGAAGGCGTCGTCCACAAAGCCCGTCAGAAAGCCGACGCACTGGTTTTCGCCCTTCTTGCGCACGGTGAAGCTCAGCCCCGCGCCGTAGAGCAGGTCCAGCGCGGTCGAAAGCGCGCGCAGGTCGGGATAGCGCTCGCTGCCGCGGTTCAGTACCGCCGGAAGCAGCGCGCCGGGAGCCGTGCCGCCCTCGGTCAGCGGCGTCACCAGCTGGACCGAAATCAGCCCCGTTTTAAATTTCGTCGCATGAACATAATTGAGATAGACGCCGGGAAACAGCATCTTGCGAATTGTCTGCATAGTCCGTCCCTTCGCCGTCAGATTGGCGCCGCCCGGTCCTCGGAGCGGCGTCAACGGCGTAACAGAAGTAGCATAACACGAATTAAGAAAGAATACCACCATTTTTCCCGCAAATTTTCCTTGACATTTCTGCTACGATAGGGTAAACTAGTTCTTGCTGTAAAGTTCTAAGACTTTACACGGAATCTAATCAAGGAGGCTTTTCCCGTGAAAAACCAGACGTTTCGCATGACCATGCTCTTCGATTTTTACGGGGAGCTTCTCACCGACCGGCAGAAGGAATTCTACCAGCTCTACTATGACGAGGACCTGTCCTTGAGCGAAATTGCCGAGAATTACGGCATTTCCCGCCAGGGCGTGCGCGACGTGATCGTCCGCGCCGAGGCATACATGACCGAGATCGAGGACAAGACCGGCCTTGTCAAGCGCTTCATGCAGCTCAGCGGGCACATCGACGCGATCGAGAACGCGGTGAACGAGATCAAGCAGCTCAATTACCGTCTTTTTGAGGACCAGCGTCTGGAGGACCTCTGCGCGGTGATCGAGCGGGAGACCACAGCCCTGAAAGACTAATAACGGGCAAAAAGGAGATACCAATGGCATTCGAGGGCCTTTCCGAAAAACTCAACAGCGTGTTCAAGACCCTGCGCGGCAAGGGGCGCGTCAGCGAGGAGGACATCAAGCTTGCCATGCGCGAGGTGCGGATGGCACTGCTCGAGGCGGACGTCAGCTACAAGGTCGTCAAGGACTTTGTCGCCACGGTCAGCGAAAAGGCGATGGGGCAGGACGTGCTCGACAGCCTTACGCCCGCGCAGCAGGTCATCAAGATCGTCAGCGACGAGCTGACGGAGTTGATGGGCGGCGCAAACGCGCGATTGACCTACGCCT
>SVKP01000149.1 GCA_015068395.1 Oscillospiraceae bacterium | reverse complement strand
GACCTCCTCGCGGCTGATCTGGCGGGCGCGTCCGGTGCGGATGTAGTGCTCCGCGCCCTTGCCCATCTGGATGCACATGTCCTCCTCCAGATGGCCGCAGCCGTCGCCCAGCGTGCGGCGGGAGGCGCGGCAGGAGCAGGGCGAAACGGAGAAGATGTCGTACTTGTTGAGGTAGTAGCTGAGCCGTTCGTCGTCGCGGACGTTGGGGATGTCCTTGATGGCGCTCTCGATGGGCACGACGCGCATCAGGCCCGAGCCGTCCGGCATCATGGGCGCCATGGTCGCCATGCGGATGCGGGTGTACTCCTCAAACGCGCGGGCGACCTCGGGGTGCGAGGCGAGCAGCTCCTTGTTGTTGACCAGCATCTCCATGATACCGGGCGCGAAAATCTGCATGTAGAAGCGGTCCTTGCCGTCCGAGGGGTCGGTGGTGATGCGGAACACGCCGATCCACGCAAGGTGCTCGGCGAGCTTCTGGGTCTCCTCAATGCTCTTGCCGGTCTTTTTGGCGAGGTATTCGGTCGTGCGCTCCTTCCGCAGCCCGCAGGCGATGGCAACGTCCGCCTCGTCATCGGTGAGGATGGAGGCGAGCGAGTAGTACTCGGGGGCGTTCTCGTCGATCTTGTTGACGACGCCCGTCAGCCCGCCCACAACGTGACAGAGCTTGACGATCTTGGGTCTGAGTTGTGCTGCCATGGTGTAATCTCCTTAAATTCTATATTGAGCTTTTCTGCTTACGCTTTCCAGTCCTTTACCTGCCGCCGCAGCCAGTTGAACCATGCCTCCATGCCCTCGCCGGTCTTGGCGGAGATCGGGAAGATCTCCAGCCCCGGATGGCGCATGTGCGCGTACTCCGTCAGCTTTTCGAGGTCGAAGTCGAAATAGGGCAGCACGTCGATCTTGTTGATGAGCAGCACGTCCGCCACCTCAAACATCAGGGGATACTTGAGCGGCTTGTCGTGCCCCTCGGGCACGGAGAGGATGACCGCGTTCCTGACGGCGCCCGTGTCAAACTCCGCCGGGCAGACAAGGTTGCCGACGTTTTCGAGGACCACGAGGTCCAGCCCCTCGGTCCCGAACTCGGTCAGCCCCTGGCGGGTCATGTCCGCGTCCAGATGGCACATCCCGCCCGTGTGCAGCTGGATGGCACGCGCGCCGGTCTCCAGGATGGCGGCGGCGTCCACGTCGGAGTCGATGTCTGCCTCCATGACGCCGATGCTCATTTCGTCCTTCAATGCGCCGATGGTGCGCTTGAGCATCGTGGTCTTTCCCGAGCCGGGAGAGGACATCACGTTGAGCAGGAAGGTCCCCTGCCCCTTGAGCTGCGCGCGCAGCTTGTCCGCGTCGGCGTTGTTGTCCGCGAAAATGCTTTCCTTTACTTCAATCACTCTGATCGGGTCCATAACGGCATTCCTCCTTGTCGATCATATGCACATGAATATACAGTTTAATTATAATAAAGAATAAGCTGCGATGCAATTTCTTTTCCGGGGCGGCGCGGTTTTTCTCCCTTTTTCCCAACCCCCCATGGGGGTTATTTGTTGAAATGCGCAAAGCAGGGCGGGCAGAGAAAACCGCCGTCCCGAGCCCGGAACGGCGGTTATATTTTATTCCCCGCGGGAGGCGAGCTTTTGCGTCTGCTCGATCTCCGTGATGAGCGCGACGCGCTCGGCGTGGCGTCCGCCCTCGAAGGTCGCGCCCAGCCACTCGTCCACGATCATTTTCGCGGTCTCGATGCCGATGACGCGCGCGCCGAAGGCGATCATGTTCGCGTTGTTGTGCTGCTTGGAGAGCTTCGCGGTGTAGGGGTCGCTGCAAATGCAGCAGCGGATGCCCCGAACCTTGTTCGCCGCGAGCCCGATGCCCACGCCCGTGCCGCAGATCAGCACGCCGCCGTCCACCTCTCCCGAGGCGACCAGCTTCGCGGCGCGGTAGGCGGCGACGGGGTAGTCAAAGCGCTCCGCGGTGTCAGTGCCGACGTTGACGACCTCGATGCCCTTACTCTTGAGGTAGTCCATGATCTCGTTTTTCATTTCGACCGCCGCATGGTCGTTGCCGATGGCAAGCTTCATCTTGTGTTCCTCCCGATTGTTGTTATGTAAATTAATAGGGTTTGAACGATAAGGCTTCCTCTTTGAGGGAGCTGTCGGCGGAGCCGACTGAGGGAGTTAGAGGGAGTGCTGTCAGCCCTTTCTGTGCTCGCGGACCTGCGCGGCGAGCAGAATGCACAGCAGTGCCAGCAGGACGATGGAGACGGGGCTTGTGAAGACGCCCGCGAGCATGGCGGGCACGGAGCCGGAGAGCATCACGCCGCGGCGGTAGTTCTCCTCGCACAGGCGCGTGAGGATCACGCCGATGACGACAGGCGCGACCGGGTAGCCATAGCGCTTGAGGAAGTAGCCCAGCACGCCGAAAAGAAACATCCAGAAGATGTCGTACAGGCTGCCGCGGATCGCGTACGCGCCGACGGCGGAGAGCACGAGGATCGAGGGCATAAGCACGTCCTTGGGGATCTCTGTGAGTCTGACGAACACGCGCACGCCGGTCAGCCCGAACAGCAGCAGAAACAGCGCCGCGAAAAACAGGCAGGCGACGATCCGCCAGAACAGCTCCGGCGTTTCGAGAATCAGTCCCGGTCCGGGACGCAGGCCCTGCACCGCGAACGCGCTGAGCAGCACCGCCGTGACCGCGTCCCCCGGTATGCCCAGCGTGAGCATGGGGATGAACGCGCCGCCGATGGCGGCGTTGTTGGCGGTCTCCGGCGCAATCACGCCCTCCACCGCGCCCTCGCCGAAGGGGGCGGAGGGATGGCGCACCGTGTGGCGCGCGTGGTCGTAGCTCAACAGCGCGGCGACGTCGCCGCCCGCGCCGGGCAGCGCGCCGACCAGCACGCCGATGAGCGCGGAGCGCAGCGTCAGCGGAAGATAGCGCGCCGTCTCCGCCCACGAGGGCAGGAGCTTCTCCACCCGCTGCCGGACGGGCGGGGTATCCTCGCCCGCGAGCTGGCTGAACGCCTCGGACGCGCCGAAGAGCCCCAGCAGCGCCACGACGTAGTCCACGCCGGAGTTCAGATAGGCAACGCCAAAGGTAAAGCGCTTCACAGCGGTCTGCCCGTCCACGCCCACGCAGCCGAGAAAGATGCCGATACACGCGGCGATCACGCCCGCGCGCACCGAGCGCCCGCTCAGCGAGCCGACGGTCAAAAGGCCGATGAGCGAAAGCAGCAGATAGTCCACCGAGTGGAAGCCGCGGGCAAGCTGCGCCATGGGCGGGGCAAAGAGCGCCAGCGCCAACACGCCGAGCAGCGTGCCGACGACCGACTGCGTCGCCGCAAGGCCCATCGTCTCCCCTGCGCGGCCCCGCTTCGCCAGCTCATGGCCATCCAGCGCGGTGGCGACCGCCGCGGGCGCGCCGGGAATATTGAGCAGGATCGCCGGACGCGAGCCGCCGAACACCGCGCCGACGTACACGCCGATCATCAGCGCCAGCGCGCGGTCCGTCTCCCAGCCGAAGGTGAAGGACACCAGCAGCGACACCGCCATCGTGCCGGAGAGCCCGGGGATTGCGCCGACGTACACGCCCGCGCAGGTCCCCGCCGCCACCAGCGCGAGCAGCAGCGGCTCGCGCAGCACCGCGGCAAGGCCGGACAGAAGCTCCATCGCCCCGCCCCCTTACGGCAGCACCACGCCGAAGGCGGCGTGGAACACAAGCCAGATCAGCGCCGTCACCACGGCGGCGCGCAGCAGGTTTTTGACGTAATCGCCGCGCAGCAGGAAGCACATCGCGGCATAGAGAAACAGCGGCGTGGCAATCAGGAAGCCCACGCCGCCGTAGAGCAGCGCGCAGTACGACGCCGTAAGCGCAAGCAGCGCGAGCGTGCGCGGCGGGAGTGCGTGACGCAGCGCCTCCCGGACGCCGACGGCGTCGGTTTTTTTCTGCATCGCGCAGGTAAGCGCGTTCCAGAGCGCCATTAGCACCCAAAGCCCGCTCACGAAGAGCGGCAGCGCCGCGGCGGAGGAGACGCGCGGCTCGCTCATGCGCGACCACAGCGCCAGCGCCGCGGCAAACGCCACCGCGCCGAGAAGCAGCAGCGCGACGGCGAAGCCCAGCGCTCCCGGCTCGCGGCGCGGTGTTTTTTCCCTGTTCATTGGTTCCGTCCTCTCGGGCTGTTCACCCGGTCATTCTTCGATCGCGCCGCTGCGCCGGAGCGCGTTGACGGTGTTCTCCCGCCACGCCTCGATATAGCGCGCGGCGTCCTCCCCGGTGTAGCCAAGGAAGCGGATGTGCAGGCCGGAGAGCAGCTTCTGGTACTCCTCGTCCGGCCCCGCCTCGAAAAAGGCGCGGCTGAGTGCCTCCATCACGGCGGCGTCGGTCCCGTTCTTCACAAATACGCCGTAAAACGGTCCCCACGGCAGATAGTCCGCAAACGCCGGGTACTCGACGGTGATGGGCGGGACCTCCGGCATGGCGGGAAACGACTCGTCCGAGAGCATGCACAAAAAGCGCAGCTCGCCCGCCCGGTAGTCCTCAAGCCCCGCCTGCACCTTGCAGACGGTGAAGTCGCACTCGCCGTCGAGCACGGCGAGCTTCGCCGTGGCGTCGCTGTCATAGGGGATCTGGAGGAACGTCGCGCCGGTGACGTCGGTGAGAAACGCGCCGACCTCCCACGGGAGGCCGCCCTTCCCGGTGGTGGAGAGCTTGACGGTCTCCGGCTTTTCTCGCGCGGCGGCGATCAGCTCGGCGAGGCTTTGATAGGGCGAATCCTTCCCCACCGCGACGCCCACCGTCTCGTCCCCCAGCAGATACACGCAGGTAAAATCCTCATAGGTGAGCTCGCTGATGCCCAGCACATCGTAGAGCGCGGGATTCTCCGCGCCCATGAGCAGCGTATAGCCGTCCGCCGCGCCGTCGTAAACATACTGCGTCGCGACGGAGCCCGCCGCGCCGGTCATGTTCTGGATGACGATGGAGCGGCCGAGGTTTTTCTCCGCCAGCGCGGCAAGCGGGCGCATCAGCGTGTCGGTGCCGCCGCCCGCGCCCCACTGCACCACGCCGTTGACGTCCCGCCGCGGGTAGTCTCCGTCCTCCCCCGCGTTCGCGCTGCAGCCGGCGAGCAGCAGCGCGCAGAGCAAAACCGTCCAAACGCCGAGCCTTTTCATGCTTTTCCCTCTCCTTCAACGCCGCGGCGGAGACCGGCGCCTCCCGTTCAGGAGCCCCGCCGGTCGTTCCTGCCCTGATAGTATTTGCGTTTATCCTCGTACATCAGGGCGTCCGCCTCGGACTTTGCCTTTTTATAATCCGGGTCCCCGTTCGCGCGGAACACCGCGCCGACGGCGGCGCTGCGCTTCTTTTCCGCAAGCAGGGCGTGCAGCTGCGCCATATCCGCCTCAAACGCCGCCGGGTCCTCCCGCTGGGCATACGCCACAAATTCGTCTCCGCCCGTGCGGTAGACGTTGTCCGCGCCGAAAACCTTCATCAGGCTCTGCGAAACGTCGACGATCATCGCGTCGCCCGCCTCGTGGCCAAGGGTGTCGTTCGCCGCCTTGAGCCCGTTGATGTCGCACATGACGAAGCCGTAGGGCTTCGCGGGGTCCAGCCGCTGCTTCTCAAATTCCTCCAGCGCGCGGCGGTTGCGGCAGCCCGTCATCGCGTCATAATAGCTGTAGCGCATCAGGCGCTTCTGCTCGTCGCGGTGCAGCACCAGCTGCGCGAAGATAAAGGACAGCAGGCGGATGATCTCCGAGATCTCCCGCATGGCGTCCGGCGGCGGGTTGTCCACGCCAAAAAAGCCGATGTACCTGCCGTTTGCCTCCATGGGTCCGGTGACAAGCGTCTGGATGCCCTGCGGCTTGAGCACATTGTACATGCCCTCGCTCACGCTGCGGTATTCCTCGATGTCGTAGATCAGGATGTTGTTCGACTTCTTATACTCGTTGTACCACGTGTCCACCACGCCCTCATAGGGCAGGCCCTTGAGGTTGCCGATCTCCGCGGTCACGCCCTCGCGGCACCACTCGTAGGTGTTGTCGAAGGTGCCGTCCGGCATCTCCTCAAAGATATACGCCCGGTCGGCGTGCAGCTCGGTGCAGAGGTATTCCAGCATGGCGCGGATGCTTGTGTCCGGGTCGCTGGCGGAGACCGCGTATTGCAGGATGCGGTTGACAAAGCGGTCGCGGTTGACGCTCGTGCGGTCGGTGATCCACCAGCGGATCGTCTGGATGATAATCAGCGCGACGAACACGACGAATCCGAAGCGCATAAAGAATCCGCGTCCCTGCATACTGCGAACGCCCATGAAATAGACGGCCACATCGAGAAATATGGAGACGGTCATCGCGGCGACGCCGATATTGGACAGCTTCCGTTCCACCGTAATATTGTTCCGCCGACGATAGCGGCTGTCGCTGACGAACATTGCCCCCAATACGGTAAAGGACAGGACATAGTACGCGGCAAGGATCGGCGACAGCCACGCCATATCGAGCCCAAACCCATAGCGCAGAAGCAGAAAGCATCCGATATCCAGCAGTGTGAGCGCAAGGATCATCCGCAGATAGCGCGTCTGACGCTCCTTGGTGTTCGCGCTGATGTACAGCGCGAGCGGCAGAATGAGCAGGTGCAGCAGCGCATGGTCCAGCACACGGTCGACGACAACGTTTCCCGTCAGCAGGCGCAGAATCCCCGTGTCATTGGTCGACCACAACCCGATGATGAAGGCGACGGCGCCGAGCGAGACGATCTCGCGGCGCATTCGCTGCTTTTTCGGCAAAAACGCATAAATCAGAATCAGCATCACGCCGACGAAAAGCATACCGGCCGAAAACAGAATAGAGATGAGGTTGCGCCCCGCCAGAAAGTAGCGGAAGCCCGCGTCGCTGCCGATCAGCGGCTGGTAGAGACGCCCGCCCTTGTGATTTTCAAAGACGCTCTCGCCCTCGATGACGACGGTTTTGCCCGCCATCTCCGGGGACAGGTTGACCGAGTGGTACGCAATGCCGTAGCCCTTGCCGGTGAGGTTTTCCGGGCGGTCGAAGGAATAGACCTCCACGCCGTCGATGCTGACCGTGAAGCGCAGATTGGCGGTGGTAAAGCAGAGCTGGTCGTTCCAGTCAAGCGATTCGGGCAGCGCCCTGCTCAGCGTCGCGCTGCCGCCGTAGTCAGCCGCCGCGAATTGGTCAAGATTCACGCTCGCCGCGCCGTTTACGGTCCAGTCCTCGGAAAAGTCGCGCATATGCCCCGATCTTCCGCCGACGGGGTTCTGCGTCTCCGGGGAAAACAGCAGGTACAGAAACAGGGAAAAAAGCGCAATATGAAAAACGGCAGTGTAGATCCTGCGTGTTCGGAGATATTCAATGTCCGTGTTGTCCATAATCATCACCTCATGGAGCTTGGGCATAAATGTATATTTGAACCATTATACAGGATTCCCCCGCACGATGCAAGATGGCGAATTATCCCAATATGTTCTTTTTGGAATGCTTTCCTTGTATTTTTTATATGCCAAGCCGTCAAAGAAGCACCCGGACTCCGAAGAGACCGGGTGCTCCCCCGCCGCCGGGCGTCAGGACGTTCCGTCCCCGCTCACGCCCGAGGTGATAAAGATGAAAGAATCAGTTGAACTTCGCCAACACTGCCGCGGCCTCCGCCTGTGTGACGGAGCCCCACGCATCAAGGACGCCGCCGTCCTTCTCGCTGAGCACTCCGGAGCCGACCGCCCACTGAAGCGCCGGAACCGCCCATTCCGACCATTGCAGCATGTCGCTGTAGCTCAGGATGTTGGTGTCCTCGCCCACAGAGACGTCCTTGCCAAGGTTCTGCGCATAGCGGTAGAGGATCACGGCAAGCTGCTCGCGGGTCAGCGCGTCGTTCGGCAGGAACTTTCCGTCGCCCACGCCGCCGACCAGCTTCTCAGACGCCGCCCAGCGGATCGCCTCGGTATACGCGCCGTCCTGGCTGACGTCCGCGAACGGCAGAGCATAGTTGACAACGGGCTTGCCGGCGCTCTGCCAGAGCGCTGCGCAGAGCAGTTCGCGCGTGATGGGCGCGTTGGGCGCGTTCAGCGGCGAACCCGCCTGCTGCAAATAGCCAAACGCGGTCAGGAGCTGCTGCGCGGCGGAAAATGCCTTCTGCGCGAGCGCCTTGCTGCCCTCGGTTGCGGCGGCCTGCTTGTCCGCGGCTTCGGCAACCGTCTTTTGCAGGGTCTCCCAATCGCTGTTGATCTCCGACTGCACCTTCTCGAAGCACGCGTCGATGACCGCGGCGTTCGCCTCGCTCTCGGAGGCAATGTGGCTCAAAAGCTCAAAGCTCCAATAATAGCTCTCCGCCCAGTTCTCCGGGAAAACGACATACTCGCCGTCCCCGCCGAACCAGACGCCGCTCTCCGGCTGCGTCTCCGCCGGGTCCAGAGACGGCGCGCCGACCTTGTACGCGTCCAGCACGTCCGTCGTCAGGATCGGATAGTACGGTACGAACACGGAGTAGCACGCATTGCCCATCGCGACCCACTCCACAACGGAGGTCTCCAGCGCGGCGTTCGCGTCCAGGGAGAATACGTGGGTCTCCAGGTTTGCGCTCTTGCCGATGCTCGGCGTCGCATACAGGTCGAAGATGTCCTCTCTGCTGAGCAGGCCATCTGCGCGGATGTTCGTATAGGGCTTCACGATCTTGCCGTTTTCGTCGATGTTGCTGATGCTGAAAAGCTCGGGCTTGAGCGTATCCAGCGTATAGTCATAGGCGCTGTTCAGGCTGGCAAGACCCGCGACCAGACGGCGGAACTGCGAGCCTTTTTCGGACAGGCGGTTCGCCTCGAACGAGGACGCGTAGTCGATCACGTTCTCCGCCTCGTCGCCCACGAAGGTGCCGGACGCCTTCGCCGCGGCAATCAGCCCGTCGGAGGCAACGACGTTCTCCTTGTCGTCCAGGTCGATCCTGCCGATGATGGCGACGTTGGGCTCAAGCAGCAGCATGTCCGCGTTCAGCTTCACCGCCACATACTGCGTGCCGGAGAGGTTTTCGATGTACCAGCTCTCCTCGCGGTCCGCGATCAGCACGCCCGCGCCCGCGTTGGCGCCCACCGTGTCATAGATGCCGGTCAGCAGCTCCAGCGCCTCTCTGGCGCTCGCCGCCTCGCTGAGCACGATCGTGGTGAGCTCCGCCTCCTCGATTCCCTCGTCGGTAAACGGGTCGGACTCCGTCGCGGCGGAGGAGGGATACAGGGTCTCCGTCGCGGTCATGGACACGCCCTTTTCATTCGTGCCCGCCGCCTGATAAGGCGTGTGCGCGTGCTCGCCGCCACAGTCGGGGCAGACGCCGTTGCTGCTGTCGTCCTGGAACGCCGTATAGGCATAGGAGTCATGCGTGAACGTCCACGTAAAGCCGTAGCAGCCCTGATAGGCTTCTCCCGCCTTGTGCGCGCCCGCGGGGGTCACGTAAAACTGCTTGGCATAGTCCGCGCCATAGTCCTCCGAGCGGCCGAACCATATCTTCCCGTCCTCCGTCACGGAGGAACCCGCGTAGAGCTCCGTACACGCAAATACCGGCAAAGTCGGCAGGAGCAGCGCCGCGACAAGCAAGACAGACAGTGTCTTTTTGAGTCTCTTCTTTACGCATTCTTCGATCTTCATGTCCGTTTCTCCTTCTCTGATATGATTTGTTGCAGAACCGCCGATGACGCCGCCCGGGCGTCATCCCCCCCTTACGCTGTTTTTTCCTCCCCCCATCCTGCGCCGCACGCGGCGCTTAATGGGGCAATCATACCACGCGTGCCGTCCCTTTTCAAGTACGCAGTTCTTTCCCATAGCGCGCGGCGCGCGGCATTACCGCGCCGCGCGGCGGGATTTGCGGCGAAATGCAGCCCACAAGCGTCAAAGGGCGCGCAATGCATGGGATATGTGCACAAAAAACGTTTTTCCAAGCGCAAAAGTTTGTGATATACTGCCATGCGGTGTAGTTTGGGGCAGACGAAAAAACGCGGCGGTCGGAGCAAATCATCATGCTCCAACCGCCGCGATTTGTGTGACGCCGCGGCGCTCAGCCGCGCAGCGTATACGCCGCGCCGGTCGGATAATTGACGCCGCTTTTCGTGGTATAGCCCCGATCCGGTGGTTCCAGACCGTGTATTCGACCTCGACCTCCCTGCCCTCGGGATACCAGCCGCTGCTCTCTTCCGTATAGTCAGCGGTGATGCCGTCCGGCTTTTTGACGGACCATGCACTGTTCACCATCTTCGCCTTTCCCGCCAGCACGGTCTTGCCGACGTCCGGGTGGTGGAGCAGGTGCGGCCGCGTCGGGCTGTAAAGCGACTTTTCCGTGTCGTTGTACCCCTCCGGGTCCGCGGAGCAGTTGTAGCCCAGATAGACCCAGCCGATTTTCATATCGTCCGCCGAAAACGTCGCATTCTGACGCCTGTAATAGTCCGGCTCGAAGTATTTGATCTGGCCCCACCATCCGCCGTCCCGGTATTCCAGCTTTCACACGGTCTGGACGCAGTCGTAGCCGGGATAAGAATAGGAGTCGGCTCGCTGCGGATAGATGACGTCCTTCATCCGCGTAACCAGCTTTCCGTTCCGTCCCGGCTGAAATAGCCGCTCGTGCCACCCGATTCCTTCACGGCACTCCACGTGACCGTGCCGGTATAGGGTGCGTTCTTGTCGATGGTAACGCCCTTTTCCTCCCAGGTCGAAAACTTCATGCCCGCGATCGGCGGATACTCGTAGGGCAAGCTCGCCTCCAACCGCTTGATCTGGTAATCGCCGCTGGGCAGCATCTGCGGCTCGATCCAGTACGAGCCGTCCGCCGCCCGGACGGTCTGCGCGGGCAGCAGCGCCGCCGCCATCACAAAGGTGAGAAGCATGCCCAGCCATCCGGTCAGTTTTCTTCCAAGCCTCTTTTTCATGCCGTTTCCTCCGATTTCTCCGCCTGCCAGAGCGGTTATTTCACGCGAGGAAAAAATACACAAAATGGCAGTTTATCACAAATCCCGGCGGCTGAAAAGATATTTTTTGATGCAATTGTCCCACAGGCGCTGTCCCGGGCAGACGGTTTTTCGGCACAAGCGCCGCTCGTTCGCCGCCGCAAGGGCAGTCCTTTGCCAAAGTGCAAAAAACACCTGATCTCTTAACGAAATCAGGTGTTTTCACTGGTGCGCGGTACAGGACTCGAACCTGTGACCCCATGCACGTCAAGCATGTGCTCTACCAGCTGAGCTAACCGCGCGAGTCAGCATGGGATATATTAACGCATGCGTCGGCAAATGTCAAGCCTTTTTTTCATGTTTTTGCTCGGCTATAATTAAGCATATGTTTATGATGGGGGGATATGGGGAAATTATGGCAAAAAAGTTTGGTTTTGACAACGAAAAGTACCTGTCCATGCAATCGGAGCACATCCGCGAGCGCATTGACCAGTTTGGCGGCAAGCTCTATCTGGAATTCGGCGGCAAGCTGTTTGACGACTTTCACGCCTCGCGCGTGCTGCCGGGCTTTCAGCCGGACAGCAAGGTCCGCATGCTCCAACAGCTGCGGGACGACGTGGAGATCGTCATCGCGGTCAACGCCAACGACATTGAAAAGAACAAGGTGCGCGGCGACCTCGGCATCACCTATGACGACGACTGCCTGCGCCTGATGGACTCCTTCCGCGCGCTGGGACTCTATGTGGGCAGCATCGTCGTGACACAGTATGCCGGTCAGGGCGCGGCGGACACCTTCTTGAAGCGTCTGGAATCGCTCGGCATCCGCAGCTACCGCCACTATCCGATCGCGGGCTATCCCTCGGACGTCGCCCACATCGTCAGTGACGAGGGCTTCGGCAAGAACGACTTTATCGAGACCGGCCATTCCCTCGTCGTCGTCACCGCGCCGGGCCCCGGCAGCGGCAAGATGGCAACCTGCCTCAGCCAGCTCTACCACGAGCACCAGCGCGGCGTCTCCGCCGGGTATGCGAAGTTCGAGACCTTCCCCATCTGGAACCTTCCGCTCAAGCACCCGGTCAACCTCGCCTACGAGGCGGCGACCGCCGACCTCAACGACGTCAACATGATCGACCCCTTCCATCTCGACGCCTACGGCGTGACCACCGTCAACTACAACCGCGACGTGGAGATCTTCCCCGTGCTGCGCGCCATCTTCGAGCGCATTCAGGACAAGTGCCCCTACCAGTCCCCCCCCGACATGGGCGTGAACATGGCGGGCAGCTGCATCGTGGACGACGAGCTGTGCCGCAAGGCGTCGCGCATGGAAATCCTGCGGCGTTACTATAATACTTTAGTCGCGCGCGTGCGGGGCGAGGCGGACGACGAGCAGGTGCGCAAGCTTGAGATCGTCATGCAGCGCGCCGAGGTCACTCCAGACATCTGTCCTGCCTACGCCGCGGCGCTCGCCAAGGCGGAGGAGACCGGCGCCCCCGCGGGCGCGATGGTCCTCCCCGACGGGCGGCTCGTCACCGGCAAGACCTCCTCCCTGCTGGGCGCCTCCGCGTCGATGCTGGTGAACGCGCTCAAGGTGCTCGGCAGGATCGACGACGAGCTGGACCTGATCTCCGACATGGTTATCATGCCCATCTCCGACCTCAAGACGCGGCACCTCGGGCACAACAACCCACGTCTGCACTCGGACGAAATGCTGCTGGCGCTGGCGATCTCCGGCCTGACCAATCCGCTTGCCGCCCGCGCGCAAAAGCAGCTCGACAAGCTCAAGGGCTCCGACGCGCACTTCTCCGTCATCATCTCGGAGGAGGATATCCAGCTCTACAAGCGCCTCGGCATCCACGTCACCTGTGAACCGAAATACGAGGTCAACCGCCTCTACCACAAGTAATATTTTTAAGAGGAACTACTTTATGGATTCTATTGTTTCCATCATCGCCCACGAGCTGAACCGCAGCGAGGCGCACGTCTCCGCCGTTGTGGAGCTGCTCGACGAGGGCAACACCGTGCCCTTCATCGCCCGCTACCGCAAGGAGCTGCACGGCTCCATGGACGACACGACGCTGCGCACGTTGGAGGAGCGCCTTGCCTATCTGCGCTCCCTGCAGGCGCGGCGCGAGACGGTCAAAAGCTCCATTGAGGAGCAGGGCAAGCTGACCGAGGAGCTCGCCGCCGCCATCGACAACGCGAAGACGCTGGCAGAGGTGGAGGACCTCTACCGGCCCTACAAGCCCAAGCGCCGCACACGCGCCACCGTTGCGAAGGAGAAGGGGCTTGAGCCGCTGGCGGACACGATTGCCGCACAGAGCGCCGAGCTCGGCGACCTGCATGAGCTTGCGGTGGGCTACATCGACGCCGAAAAGGGCGTGGAAAGCGCCGAGGACGCGCTTGCCGGGGCAAGCGACATCATTGCCGAGCGCATCTCCGACGACGCGGCTCTGCGCAAGACGCTGCGCGCGCTCTACGAGAAGAAGGGCTTTGTCAGCTCTTCCGCCGCGACGGAGGAGGACTCTGTCTACCGGCTCTATTACGACTTTGTGCAGCCGGTCCCGCGGATGCAGGGGCATCAGGTGCTGGCGCTCAACCGCGGCGAGAAGGAGGGCTTTTTGAAGGTCAACCTGTCCGCCGACCGCGAGCTTGCGCTCGCCCCGGTCTGCGCCTTCATCAAAAAAGGCACGCGCGCGGAGGCGTTCCTGCGCGCCGCGGCGGAGGACGCCTACGACCGGCTGATCGAGCCGTCGCTCGAGCGCGAGCTGCGCGCCAGCCTGACCGACGCGGCGGACGAGGGCGCGATCCACACCTTTGCGCTCAACCTCAAGCCGCTTTTGATGCAGCCGCCGGTGAAGGGGCACGTGACGATGGGTCTCGACCCCGGTTATGCCCACGGCTGCAAGGTCGCCGTCGTGGACGCGACGGGCAAGGTGCTCGACACCACCGTGGTCTATCCGACGCAGGGCGCGGGCCGCAAGCGTCAGGCGATCGACACGCTCAAGGCGATGGTGAAGCGCCACAACGTCGCACACCTCGCCATCGGCAACGGCACCGCCTCGCGCGAGACCGAGCAGATGGCGGTCGAGCTGATCGGCGAGCTGGGCGGAGGCCTGAGCTACATGATCGTCAACGAGGCGGGCGCGTCGGTTTACTCCGCCTCGAAGCTGGCGGCGGAGGAATTTCCGGACTACGACGTGAACCTCCGCTCCGCGGTCTCCATCGCGCGACGGCTTCAGGACCCGCTGGCGGAGCTGGTGAAGATCGACCCCAAGGCGATCGGCGTGGGCCAGT
>SVKP01000148.1 GCA_015068395.1 Oscillospiraceae bacterium | reverse complement strand
GGAGGTCACGGAGCTGGGCGCGGCGCTCGACTTCGCCGAGCGGATCGACGAGTATCTTCTCTCCCCGGAGATGCGCACCTTTGAGGAAACCGCGGAATACGACCTGCGCTTCTGTCTCGGCGACGAGGCAGCGGAGGTGCTGCTGCCTCATGTGAACCTCTACCAGTACGGACGCGCGCTGCAGGAAAGGGAACAATTCGCGCTCACCGACTACGGCAGGGTGCAGCGCGTGGACTGCCAGCCGCTCATGGCGGAAAACCAGAAGGAACAGCCCACGATGGGTGGAATGGAGATGACGCAGGGATGAACACCGACTACAACGAATTCTTCCACCTACCGCATACCCGTGCCGAGGGCGATTGGATGGAGGAACGCCTCTCAACGCTCTCGGCAAAAGAATCCATTATCCTCGCCGCGGCGCGGCAGCGAAATCCGCCCGAAACCGCCGCGGACGCGATCAATCTGTTGGCGGGCTTGCAGGACTACGAGATCTGCTTTCCCGCTCATGGCTACGAGGACTTGGGAAAGTTCTATCTCACCGACGCAAATCTGGATCTCCCGGAGCTGGTGCTGGCGCACACGGATATGGAGGCGCTGGGCGTTGCCTTTGAGGACAGTCATCCCGGCTTGTTTGTCGGTGACTGCTACGTCATGTACCCGACCGGAGAGCAGCAGGTGCCATACGACGGCACGAACCTTGCCGCGATCAAGGACGACGATTGGAGCGTCAAGGTCAAGCTGGCCTCTCCTGCCAAGCCGGAGGGCGTCTGGCTGCGGCTGCCGGACTATTCCGAGGCAAACGACGGCGAACCGGATGAAACCGTCCTCGCTCTCAACAGGCTCGGCGTTCAGAGGATCAGCGAATGTACCATCCTCGATGCACGCTGTATCTTCCCTGAAGCGGGAAATCTCATGGAACAGTATGACGATCCCGTGGAGCTGGTCTACGACGGCAACAACCTTGGCTTCCTGCTGGACGAGCGTGCGCAAGGGATGCAGGGCTTCGAGCAAAAGCTCGCCGCGGCGATGGAGTACGACGACTGCCGCACGCTCAAGGACGTGATCGGCTGCGCCGAGGAGATCAGACGGTTCAGCTTCGTCATGGCTGACAAGCTGGAGGACTACGCGAAAACCGAACTGAAAAAAGCGGGCGCACCGGAGGCGCTCATTGAGGCGGGACTGTTTGACCTGACCGGCTTCGCCGAGGACTCCCTCGAACGAAGCGGATACCGCCTCGACCGCACGGAGAGCGTATATCTCAAGCCCCGGCAGCAGGAGCAGCAGATGACACAGGGCGCAATGGCGATGGAGCAGACGATGTAAAACAGAGAACAGAACGATCACAGGGGCCGTTTTCCCGATGGGGACAGCGGCCCCTGTTTTTTATACCCATTTGTGCCCTTTTCGGGAAAGCGCGCGCCGGAAAGGAGCGAAATGGAAAAAGATACCATCGCGGAGCATCTCAGGCGATACCACCTTGGCGAGCGGAACGCCGCCACCAGCCGCGAGCTGGAAACGGCGTTCGATATCCGCGGCAAGGAGCTGCGCGACCTTGTCAATACCCTGCGGCGCAGCGGCGTCCCCATTGCCAGCAGTAGTGCGGGCTACTTCTACGCCGCGACCGAGCAAGAGGTGCGCGCGACCATCGCGCACATGACGCACCGCATCGGCGGCATCGCGGCCGCGATCCGCGGACTCACGCAGGCGCTGGAGCAGTTTGATTCGGCGCAGATGACGCTGCTGCCGGAGGAGCGGGTGCGCTCCCCGACCGATCCCGGCAAGAGCGGAGGGGGTGACCCGCCGTGAACAGCTTTATTAGTTGGGTGGGCGGCAAGAAGGCGCTGCGCGACGAGATCGTGCAGCACTTCCCGTTCCACTATGACCGCTATATCGAGGTATTCGGCGGCGGAGGCTGGGTGCTGTTCCACAAGCAGCCCCGCGGCGACTTCGAGGTCTACAACGACTTCAACAGCCTGCTGGTCAATCTGTTCCGCTGTGTCCAGAACAGGAGCAAGGCGCGACGGATGAAGAAGCTGCTGCAATACTCGCTCAACTCCCGTGAGGAATTTGACCGCATCCGCAAGGTGATGAACGATCCCGACGCACGGATGGCGGATTACCGCAGGGCGGCGTATTACTACCAGCTCATCCGCTACTCCTACGCCTCCGGCCTCGACAGCTTTGCAAGCCAGCCGCACGATATCCGCGGGGATCTCCCGATCATCGACATGGCGACGGCGCGGCTTGCGAACGTTGTGGTCGAGCACGGGAGCTTTGAGCGCGTGATCCGGCACTATGACCGCCCGACGAGCTTCTTTTACTGCGATCCGCCGTATCACGATTCCGAGCAGTTCTACAAGAACATCGGCGGCTTCGACGTCAAAAAACACATCCTCCTGCGGGATACCCTGCTGAGCATCGACGGGCTCTTTTTGCTTTCGTACAACGATGATGCGTTCGTGCGGAAGCTGTACGACCATGAGGGCATCTACCTGCTGGAAAAAACGCGCCCTCACAATATGCGCCAGCGTTTTGAGGGCGGCGCGGAGTTTCCGGAGCTGCTCATCGCCAACTATGATCTCAACGACACGTCCCAGCTTCTGATGGGACAAACAAATCTATTTAATATGAACGGAGGGCTTTTATTGCCATGAACGAAACGCTTTCATTTATCAGAGAAAACACCAAAAAGGGCCTTACCATCCCGCCCACTGCGCTGATGATGAGCGGGATCGACAACCAGCCGCTGGAATATCGCACCCTTCCCAGCGCAATCGTCGCCTTCAGGCGCAGCATGACGGCGATGGAGCTCATCGACACGATCCACTCGCTGAACAGATGTGCATTGGAGTTGTTTGACGGCCTCGTGGATATCCTCGGAAAATGCGACGGCTGCGACGAGCAATGCGATCTCACAGAAGAAAACAACTTCGGCTACGTCTTCCTGCCGGACGAGCTGCGCGAGCAGGCTGGCATTCCCGCAGGCGCAAAGGTGACCGCCATGCCCGATCAGGACACCGGCACCGTCACGGTCATGCAGGCGGACTACGAACACGACCTGAGCGACGTGCCGCCCGTGCTGATGCAACTGCTCAAGTACCGCGGCGTCTGCCTCGAAACGCTGGAATGCCTTCTGATGGACGAGGATACCGTCTATGGCGAGGACTGAGTATTGCTTCGTCTATCACGGCAGCCACGGCGACGCTTTGCGTGAGCATGAAGAAGAACTGTGGGAAAAGAGCTTTCGGGAGAACGTCTGCTGCGCCCGGTCCATCGAGGAGGCAATCCGGCAACGCGCCGACCCCAGCGACCCGTCGTATCTTCCCGACGATTGCATCGCGCCCGTGTTGGAGCAGTACGGTTTCAGGCGCGTGAGTTATGTGCTGGCGCATACGGTCAGGGAAAACGACGGGAACCACGCGCTCCTGCATCTTGTCAGCGATGAAGCGCGCGAGTGGGCAAACCGGCAGAACGTGATCGCCGACGCCCCCTTTGGCCGCTACTACGAGGTCAACGCGGCAGTTGTGGACGTCAACCGGCTTGTGCATCAGACGCGGGAAGCATATCAGGCGCTTGATCTGTTCGGGCAGGCGCATTGCTCCGCGGGAATGTTCGACGAGAACGTAGAGGGCAAGGTGCTTGTCCTCTCGCCGGAAACGCTCAAGGAAAGCGCGTGGTCGCCTCAAAATCAGCTTTGGCTGGCAACAGGCGGCTTCGGCTGCGATCCCAAGGCATCCGGCAGAGCTGTCTATGCCACTTGTCTCGGTGACAGAGAGGAAACCCGCTGGAACCGTGAGGACTTTGTCGGCGTGCTGGACGAGCGGTATCTTCCCGATTGGGCGCAGGAGAAGCTGGAATCGCTCCGCGTGCCAACGCAGAAACAAAACGCCGCACCCCAAATGGGCGGAATGGAAATGGGATAATAATTATGAAAAATGGAGGAAAACGAAATGAGCAAAAGCAAGGCAAACCCTGCACCGAAGCAGGAAAGCGAAGCGCGGGAGGCAGTTATTGGCGTGAGCGCGCGTGCGTATCTCTCGCGCGGCAACGGGCCTACGCTCGCAAATATCACCGTGGATCTCGGCGGTGAGTACGCCGTCAAGGGTATCCGCGTTGTGCAGGGCAAGAACGGCCCCTTCGTTGCAATGCCGCAGCGCCAGGTCAATGGCGAGTTTCAGGACATCGTGTTTGCCGTGACGAAGGAAGCGCGTGAAAGGCTCATTGACGCTGCAATGGGCGCCTATGAGCAGGCGCTGGAGCAGACGGCGAAGCAGGCCGAGGTGCAGGAGCGTCCTGCGCAAGGCATGAGCATGGCGCAGTCCATGTAGAAGAAGGAGAAAAGCAGAATGAAACGGATCATTGCACTTTGTGCCGCGCTCATCATGAGCGCGGCGCTTGTCCTGCCCGCGTTTGCCGCGGACAGCGAGGTATGCTATCCCGTCGCCGTGCAGGTCAGCGAGGACGGCAAGGAGCTCAAGCGCATCTATGACCTGCCGGTCAGCGCCGACCCCGCGGGCATCCCGCGCTCGGACTTTGAACGCGGCGGCTTCCATTACACGCTGGTGGAGATCCTCCGCCAAGAGCTTCCCACCGACGAGGAGCGCCAACACACCGAGACCGTGACGCTCGAGAGCGAGAAGAAGGACATGGAATCGGTGCTGGCACTGCTGCCGCAGGAAAAGGATTTCGTGACGGACGACGGCCTTGCCGGTACGCTGACGCTGAAGCTGGACACCGTGCGCGTCGAAGCCTCCGGCTACGGCAGCACCACCCGGCGCGTCACCGCCACGCGCTCGTATCCCAACCTCATCGGGCAGGATACGCAGTATATCCCCAAGAGCATTGAGGATAGCGGCAGGACGCTGACGCTGGAGAGCATCGACTGGCAGACGGACAACTCCGCCAATGTCGACGGTTACGCCCTTGGCGACCGCTATACCGCCATCGCCACCTACGCGGGATCGGCGACCAGCAGCTACGTCAAGGGCTACACCATCACCGCGGACTACACCGGCACCGTCTCGCGCGTCGCGCTCGACCGCGTCCGCTATGTCGCCATCTTCGAGGGCGCGCGCATCGCGGGAACGGAGGGGATCGCGGGACCCGCGGAGGAGATCGTCATCCCAACCGAGCGCACGGAGCCGGAGCAGGGCGCGCCCGCGCAGTTCCCGTGGCGCTACGTTCTCGTCCCCGTCGGCCTGGTCGCCGCCGTGGGCGCCGGGATCGGCGTCGCGCTCGGCCTCAAGCGCCGCAATGAAAACGCATCTGAAACGGAGGTGGAATCGTAATGAAGAAACTTTTATGCACCCTGCTGTCCCTCTGCTTTGTGCTGGCGCTCTCCGCGCCGGTCTTCGCCGACGACTATACGATCCCCGAACCCGACGATCCCGAATATGCCGACGACACCTCGGTCGAGGTCGTGTACACGGCGGACGGCGGCGCGGCGTCGAACGAGGACGTGAGCAAGAACGCCGCATTCATCCCGCCCGCGTTCGGCAGTCCCAGCGCGTATACGCCGAACAACGCCGCCTACCTCACGCCCAACCTCGTCCCGAACGCGATGGCGGCGACCGGCGCTGGCATCGGCGGCGAGTATATCGCGCCTCCCAGCTATGGGCAGACGGAGGACACGCCGCTGTTCGACGCGGCAGACGCGCCCCAGGCTCTCGCGGAGGGTTCGGTTACCACCAGCGGCACACGTCCCTACACCGAAAGCGCCAACAGATATACCGACGTGACGAGCGATCTCTACTATGCGGACGGCAGTCTCGGAACGCTGAAAATCCCCGCCATCGGCGTGAACGTGAAGGTCTATCAGGGTACCGGCAGCGATACGCTCGCCAAGGGCGCGGGTCATTTCGAGGACAGCTCGGTCTGGGACGGCAACGTCGCCATCGCTGGACACAACCGCGGCGCGAACTGCTGCTTCGGGGAGATCCATACGCTTAATATCGGCGATACGATCACGCTGTCCACAAAGCTCGGCACGCGCACCTATGCCGTCACCAGCGTCGCCAAGGTCAGCGAAACGGACCGCAGCGGCCTTGCCGCGACGTCCGACAACACGCTGACGCTCTACACCTGCGTCCGCGATCAGCGCGCGTTCCGCTGGTGCGTCTCCGCAACGGAGATCCCGTAAATCCCCATCGTCATTATGCTTCGTTTGCCCCGCGCTCTTTCTCCCTTTACGATATAGACTTTCGCGCTTCGTTTCGGTATTGTTTGCTTGCCGAAAGGCAAATCAATATGATGAAACGGAGGGCATGGCTATGAAAAACAGAGGAAAGAACGCGGCGCTCGTCGCGGCGGGGATCATGCTCGGTGCGACCCTCGCGGGACCCGCGACGCAGGCGGCGGAGATGGTCGCGGCACAGCGGTCGATGCAGGCGATCTACGTCGATGGCCAGCGGGTGCAGATGGAGGCATACGCTATCGGCGGCGCGAACTACGTCAAGCTGCGTGACGTCGGCAAGGCGGTCGGGTTCAACGTGAGCTGGGACGGGAGCGCCGTTCAGATCGACAGCAACGCGCCGTATGCAGAGGAAGCGCAGACAGCAAGCGGCAGGATCGTCACCCTGCCCACGGACGGCAGCAAGTACACCCCGCGCGTCGGCGACCTCATCCCCTGCGATGACGGGACGCTCTACGAGGTGAAAAGCGTAGACCGCTTCGAGAACAACTGCTTCGCCCCCGGGCCCCTGCCGGAGCTGCCCGAGCCGACCTGCGACTGGAGCCTGTTCGTGCCGGTGGCACTTCCCGCCCCGGAGGTGCGCCACTACGTCAGCGACGCGGGCGACAACATCTTCGTGAGGAACCTGTTCGAGACGAGGCGTATGCAGTACACGCTCTACAACGCCATCGGGCGAACGCCGGAATCGTGGCGGGACGGCAAGCCGCTCGCCAAGGTCTACCTGACCATCCCCGCCGAGTACGAAGCATACACGCCGGTGTTCTGGCCCTGGCGCGCGGCGGAGCTGGAAAAGCACGTCGCCAGCATCCCGCGCGGCAGATTCCGTGTGGAAGCCTGGGACTACTACGTCGACGGCGAATTCATGGAAACAAGGTACTTCATCTGCACTGTGTGACAGACAGGAAAACCAAATCAAACAATGGAAAGCGCACCGGAAACGGTGTGCTTTTTTGCACAAAAATCAAGGAGGAAACTGCATTGAAAAAACGAATCCTTTCCGTTCTTCTGGCGGTGCTGATGCTCGTCGGCATGATTCCCATGCCGCTGGCGAACGCTGCCTCGACGCTGGAGGAAGCGATGGCTGACGTGAGCATCTACGCCAAGGATGCGACGCTCAACTACCTGACGATGAACGGCAGCGTCAAAGAACAGCATTATACCTATTACCGCTATCAGTCCGTACAGACGGGCGAAACGAAGGAGATCCCCGCCTACTGCGTGGATCCGCGCCTCTACGGCGTTCCCGGCACCGTGCCGGAAGGCACGCCGATCCACTACAGCGCGGAGAGCACGGTCAATGACCCGAAGATCTGCGGGATCATCAGCAACGGCTACCCGCACCTCACGTTGGACGACCTCGGCCTCCAGAGCGTGGACGAGGCGTACTACGCGACCAAGACCGCCGTCTGGATCTATCTTCTCGGCGACTGGACGATCAGCGGACTCGGCGTCAACCCCAATCTGACCGGCGCTGACAAGGCGGCGGCACAGCGCGTCCTGACCGCGACCAAGGCGATCTACCAGCGCGGCATGTATTGGGACGAGCTCGTCAGCCCCAGGATGACCTCGACGCCGGATCAGTCCACGGCTTACCTCACCACCATCAACGGCACGGAATTCTACCAGCAGGTCTTTACAATCAATTCTGACACCTGGGCGCTGACGCCGGTCCTGCTCTCGCTGGACGAGGGCGCTCCCGCGGGTACGAAGATCATGAGCATGGATAACGACGAGATCAGTCAGATCAAGCTTGCCACGACCCGCACCCCTGGCGCGGGCTATCAGGCGCAGGTGAAGGTGGTCTATCCCAAGTCCGCCGTCGAGGGCGAGTCCGGCACCTGCCAGCTCATCATGAACGCTACCGTGGTCGAGTACAAGCTCTTCTATGCGAGCACGCTGGAGGCGGATCGCTACGGCAGGCTGCAAAATTACATTTTAGACACAGATCCGAGCACGCCCGCGACGGCGACCGCGATCAGCAGCTTCTCCAGCAATCCTCCGCCCCCGCCCCCGGACGAGCCGGACCCCGAGCCCGAGGAAAGCACGCTGAAGATCATCAAGCTGGAGGAAGGCACAGAAAAGCCGCTCTCGGGCGCCATCTTCGACGTGTGGTATCCGAGCGGTGAGAAATATGGCTCGTTTTCCACCGGCGCGGACGGCACGATCACGCTCCCCATCAACGTCTTCGGCAATTATACCGTGACCGAGCGCGTCCCGCCGCAGTACCACATTCTGCCCGAGATCTCCACGCAGCACGTCACCGTCACGGCGCTGACAGGCGGCGTCCTGACGTTCTGGAACGCGCCCTACGGCAATCTGCGTGTTCACAAGATCAGCGACACGGGCGACAATCTTGAAGGCGTCAGCATCACGATCAAATGCCTTAAAACGGGCGAGACCCGCACGGGCCAGACCGGCCCCGGCGGCGTGATCGAGTTTACTGAGCTGAAGCCGGGCGGCTATGAGGTGCGCGAGACCGCAGGCATCGAGGGCTACGTCGTGGACGTGGAGGCGACCAGGACCGCGACCGTTGTGACCGGGCAGACCTCCGACGTTACCTTTATCAATAAGGAAAAGCCGGGCCTTCGCATTATCAAGTACGACCGCAAGACGCTCCAAACCATGTCGGACATCTCTTTTGAGATTTGGAAGGACGGCACGAGCATCGGCATCCACAAGACGGATGCGATGGGCGAGATTGTTCTCCCTAATCTGGAGCCCGGAACGTATCTCATAAAGGAAGTCCAGACCGATAATGGACACATTGCCGACCCCACCCCGCAGCAGATCGAGCTTCACGCGGGCGACGGCATCCGTCAGGTGCTGTTTTACAACGATCAGAAACCGGGCATCCACTTGGTGAAGGTGGATTCGAGCGATCTCAGCAAGGTCATTCCCAACGTCAAGTTCCGCTTCGAGGCGGTGGACGGCAGCTACGGTCCCGCCGAGTTCACAACGGACGCCAACGGTGAGATCGACCTCTCCGAGCTGCCGACCGGCGCGTATGTCGTGACCGAGCTGGAATGCCCCGGTTACGTGATCGACAACGCCAGCCGCATCATCGAGCTGGTCGCCAATCAGACCGCGCAGTTCGTGTTCACCAACACGAAAAAGCCCTCCATCGAGATCGTCAAGTATGATCCGCAGACGGGCAAGTATCTCGCGGGCGCGACGTTCCGCATTGCCCGCATTGAGGACGGGTCCCACTACCTCGACCGCGTCACGGACACCCAGGGGCGCATCCGCATCGACGACCTCGAACCCGGCATTTATTCGGTGCAGGAGATGTCCGCGCCGTCCGGGTACATTCTTGACCCGACCGAGTATCACGTTGAGTTGTTCCCCGGCAAGACGTCGGAGCTGGTCGTGAACAATGAGAAAAAGCCCGATTTGCGCATCATCAAGACCGATGCCATCACCGGCAGACCCGTCGCGGGCGCAACCTTCACGATCCGCATGGTCGATTCCAGCACCCTCATCACCGAGACCACCGACGCGAACGGCGAAATCCTGCTCCGCGAGATGGACCCCGGCGTGTACGAAATCACCGAACAGAGCGTGCCTGACGGTTATCTGCTCGACCCGATCCCGCAGCAGATCACGCTGGTGCCGAACAAGCTCGGTGTGGTGCAGTTCCAGAATTATCCCAAGCCCACGCTGACGATCAGGAAGATCGACAGCGCGACCGGCAAGCCCGTTGAGGGCGCGCGTTTTCACATCATTTACGCCAGCAACCATACCTTTACGGGCGAGGTGAATGATCTTGGAGAGTATTACAGCGACGCGGACGGCATTATCCGCCTCGATAAGCTCCGCGACGGATGGTACCGAATCGAGGAGGTAGAGGCTCCGGCTGGGTACCGCATCAAGGACAACGGCGTGCAGGAATGCTATATCGCCGCGGGGCGCGACAAGGTGCTGACCTTTGAAAACATCCCGCTCTCGACCGTTTTGATTCGCAAGATGGACGAGGAGACAGGCGAGCCTCTCGCTGGCGCTTGGTTCCGTATGACGTATCTGAATGAAATGACCTCGATGGACGGCACGACCATCGGCGAGTGGCCCACGGATCAGGACGGTCAGATCGAGGTTACTGGGCTGGACGAGGGCACTTATATCATCTCTGAATTGTCAGCGCCAGCTGGGTACGTTCTCGACCCGACCAACACCCGCACGGTCTATCTGAGCGGCGAGAATCAGGACTATGTTTCCATTACGTTCGGCAATCAGAAGATGGGCAGCCTGCTCATCACGAAAAAGGATTCCCTGACCGGCGCGCCGCTCTCCGGCGTGGAATTTTTCGTCACTGACAGCGACGGAGCGGTGATTGGCAACGCCAACGGTAAGTTCGTGACGGACTTCGCGGGCTCCATTCTCATCAACAACCTCAAGCCCGGCTCCACGATTGTCGCGCGCGAGTCGCGCACGATCTCCGGCTACGTCCTCGACGACGCGCCCCAAACGATCAAGATCCGCGCGAACGAAACCGTCAGCCTCGAATTCCGCAATGCCCCCAAGGGGACGTTGATCGTGCAGAAGATCGACGCCTCTACTGGCGAGCCGCTGACCGGCGCGCAGTTCAAGATCGTTGCGGCGAACGGCGAGCTGACCGCGGACAATGAGGGGCTTACCAGCAGCAACGGCTTGTATACCGTGGACCGCAACGGCCAGATCGTGCTTGAAAAGCTGACTCCCGGCACCTATATCGTGACCGAACAGTTGGCTCCGGACGGATTCATTCTTGACCGGCAGCCGCAGACGGTGGTCGTGAACGCCGGGGACACGCAGACGCTGACCTTTGCCAACGCGCCAAAGGGCTCTCTTGTCATCGAGAAGTATGACAAAGTGACGAACGAGAGACTCCCCGGCGCGCAGTTCCGGATCACCACCGCCAGCGGTGAGCTGGTGTCGGACGACGAGGGCCGCACCAGCACAAACGGTCTCTATACCACCGACGAGACCGGGCGCATCGTGCTCGGCAAGCTGCAGCCGCAGACCTATATCGCGGTCGAGGTCTCCGCGCCGGATGGGTACCAGCTCGATCCGACGCCGCAGACCGTGGTTGTGGGCACCGACGACGCGCAGGTGCTTCGCTTCTATGACGAGCCGCTGGCGACGCTCACGATCATCAAGCGCGACGTCGATACCAAGGAGCTGCTTGCGGGCGCAGAATTCACGGTAAAGGACGGCGCGGGAAACCTCATCGGCGAGGAAAAGCAGTATGTCACCGGCGAGGACGGCACGGTCACGCTCAGCGGCCTCGTGCCGAACACGACGGTGGTGGTATCCGAGGACACCCCGCCGCAGGGCTACTGGAACGGCTCCGACCTGCAAACGGTCATGCTCCGCTCCGGCGCCGTGAACAGCGTTACCTTTGAAAACCGTAAGCTCGGCACGCTCATCATCCACAAGTATGTGGAGGGCAGCAACAACCAGCCGCTCAAGGGCGTGGCGTTCCGCGTCACGGCGGGCGACGGCACGGAGATCGGACCGGACGGCGGCGTCTACTATACGGACGCCAAGGGCGAGATCGTCATCCGCGATATCCAACCCGATATCATCGTCAAGGCGCGGGAGATCAAGACCGTGGAGGGCTATCTGCTTGACGGAACGCCGCAGGACATCAAGATCATCGGCGGAAAGACGCAGGAGCTGACGTTCTGGAACGCTCCCGTCCAGTCGCTGACGATCCAGAAATATGAGTCGGGCACGACCACGCCGATTGCGGGCGTGGCTTTTCTTGTCACCGACAGCTCTGGCGCGGTAGTCGGCACGAGCAACGGCGAGTTCCTGACCGACCGCAACGGGCGCATCTCTATCACTGACCTCAAGCCCGGTACGACCGTGACCGCAAAGGAGATCCGCACGGTTTCCGGTTACGTCCTCGATCCCACCCCGCAGTCCATCCTCATCAAAGAGGGAGAGGCGCAGGTCCTCACGTTTTATAACCAGCGCAAGGGCGGCCTCATCATCGAGAAGGTCGACAGCGTGACCGGCGAGCCGCTTTCGGGCGCGGAGTTTCTCATCACGACCATCGACGGGCAGTATGTGGACGACAACGAGGGGCAGACCTCGACCAGGGGCGTCTACCGCACGGATGAGCACGGCAGAATCACGCTGACGAAAATCCAGCCGGGCAGCTACAAGATAAAGGAAACCACACCGCCCGCTGGCTACGTCCTCGACAGTGAGGAGCAGACGGTCCGGGTGAACGCCAACGATACGCAGACCATCCGCTTCACGAATACGGCGCTCCAGAGCGTTGTGATCCAGAAATTTATTGAGGGCACCACCACAGGGCTCCCCGGCGTCACGTTCCTTGTGACGGATGCGAACGGCGCGCCGGTCGGCAGCGCCAACGGCGAGCACGTCACCGACAGCAGCGGCAGGATCGTCCTCACCGGGCTTGTCCCCGGCACGGTGCTGACCGTGCGCGAGGTCAAAACGGTCAAGGGTTATGTTCTGAACGGAACGCCGCAGACCATCGTGGTCGGCACCAGCTCGGCCTCTGGAAGCGCGGGAACGGGCAACACGCTGACGTTCTACGACGACCCGCTCTCCGTCCTCATCATCCGCAAGTACGTCGAGGGCTCCACCACGCCAATCCCCGGCACGCGCTTCCTTGTGACGGACGGGCGCGGCGCGGCGGTCGGGAACACGGACGGCGAGTATACCACCGACGAGCACGGCGAAATCATTCTGCGCGATCTGGAGCCGGGTGCGGTCATCCACGCGAAGGAGCTGCGCGCGGCGGACGGTTTCGTCAACGATGGCAGAGAGAAAACGATCACCATCCAGAGCGGCGACGTGCAGGAGCTGACGTTCTACAACGTGCCCACGGGCGCGCTCATTATCGTCAAAAAGGACAGCACGACCGGCGAGCTCCTGCAAGGCGCGGAGTTCCAGATCACTTTCGCCAACGGCGAGCCGGTCGGGAATCTCGGCGGCGCGGTCACGTCGAACGGTATCTATACCACCGACGAGCGCGGCCAGATCACCATCACCGGACTCCAGCCCTGCGTGCTGACGGTTCGGGAGACCAAGGCCCCGGCAAATCACGTCCTCGACAACCAGCCGAGAACGGTCACGGTGAACGCCGGGGATACGCAGACGCTCACGGTCTCCAACGACCCCTGCGGCACGCTGAAGATCGTCAAGCGTGACCGTGCGACCGGCGCTCTCCTCAAGGGCGCGGAGTTCCAGATCACCTACGCGGACGGCAGTTTCGTCGGCAACTACGGCGGCACGGTCACCTCGAACGGGATGTACACCACCGATGCGAACGGTGAGATCATCATCCGTGGGCTTATGCCCTCGACGATCCAGATTCTCGAAACAAGGGCGCCGGAGGGCTACCTCCTCGACAGTACGCCCGTCACCGTGGAGGTCGGCGCGAACGACACGCAGACCATCGACATCTTCAATGACGCCACGCAGACGCTGACGATCCAAAAGTATGTCACCGGAACCACCAAGCCCATCGCGGGCGTCAAGTTCCTCATCACCGACAGCAGCGGCGCGGTCGTCGGCCCGAACAACGGCATCTATACCACGGATTCGACCGGACGCATCGTGCTGACCGGCCTCACCCCCGGCGTCACCATCACCGCAAAGGAGCTGGCGGCGGCGGAGGGCTTCGTCCTCGATTCGACCCCGCAGTCCATTCTGATTAAGAGCGGCGAGGCGCAGACGCTTGTGTTTTACAACAGCGCGGACGGCGGCGTGGAGCTGGTGAAGGTCGACGCAAATGACAAGACGAAGCGGCTTGGCAATGCCACCTTTGAGATCCGCAGGATGGATCAGGGCGTTGTCACAACGGTCACGACCGGCAAGGACGGCCGCGCGACCGCAAAGCTCGACGCGGGCGATTACTACGCCGTGGAAATCGAGGCGCCGGAGGGCTATAAGCTCGACAATACGCCGCATTACTTCACGGTCGCGGACGGCAAGACGACCACCGTTACCATTAAAAACAAGGCATACAGCGGCATTGAGATCCACAAGATCGACGCGATCACCGGCGAGGGGATTTACGGCGTCAGCTTCCTCCTCTACGACAGCAAGAACAACGTCGTGGGGCAGTACACGTCTGATGACCGCGGCTACGTCCGCATCATGGAGCTGGACGCCGGAACGTATCGGCTGCGCGAGCTGGAGAATCCCGGCTATATCGTCGATACCCAGCTCAAGACTGTCGAGGTCAGGAGCGGCGAGGTCACATTGGTGGAGTGGAAAAATTCTCCCATCACCGGCCAGATCCAAATCCTCAAAACCAGTGCGGACTACAACAGCATGAACGGCTGGCCCGCGGGTACGCCGATCCCGAATACAATCTTCGAGGTCTACAACCGTGCGGGTAAGCTGGTCGATACGATCAAGACCGACAAGAACGGTATCGCCGCCACCAAGCCCCTGCCGCTCGGCAGATACAAGGTGATCGAGTCCAAGGCGGCGGACTTCTACGGCCTCGACAAGACCCCCATCGAGGTGGAGATCGAGTTTGCCGGACAGATCGTCAAGGCGGCGATGACCAACAAGTCGCTCTACACCAACGTCAGCATCACCAAGCGCGGCTATGTCGAGGTCATGCCCGGTCAGGTCATCCGCTATGATTTCTCGAACATCGCCAACAACTCCACCACGGCGCTCCAGTCGTTCTACTGGCGCGACACGCTCCCGACAAACGCGGTGCGCCTCGAAAAAATTGTCACCGGCACTTGGAACGCCAGCGGGAATTACAAGATCGTCTACAAGACCAACATGTCCGGCGGCGATTACCGCGTCCTCGCGGACAGTCTGGCGACGAACAGGAACTATGTGCTCAACGCAAGCCCCGCCGCGCTCGGTCTCGGCTCCGGCGAGTATGTGACGGAGTTTATGGCGGTATTCGGCGTTGTGCCCGCGAACTTCCGTCAGGTGGAGGCCCCGCAGGTCTACTGCAAGGTGCTTGACAATGTCTCGGGCGGTACGGAGTTCTGCAACACGGCGGACGTCGGCGGCCTCTACAACGGACAGTGGATCATGGCGGTGGATCGCTGGGTTACGCGGGTGTACAAGCCCTCGACACCCCTGCCTCGCACAGGGTATTAAGAGGTGTGCCATGACAGCGGAAAGAAAAGACGAGCTGCTCACCGCGGCGCTGAAGCTCATCGGGACACACCTTGACGAGGACGAGAACATCGCCCGCGCGCTGGAACGTTACCTCGGCATGACCACCGAGGAGATGCGGGAGTGCGGTATCGAGGCTGCGGGCGCGCCCACGCAGGATGTCAGGGCGTGCTTCGAGCAGAAGATCAGGGACTGCCTTTCTCTGCATGAGGAGGCATGGCGGAATCTGATGCCCGCCGCCCTTGTCGAACAGGCCGAGGTTATTGCCTCGTATCAGTTCATGGCACGCAGGACGATGCAATTAGCAGGCGAGGAAGAAATGGCATATTTGCTCCGATTCAAGGACCCGCTTGAAGTGCTTGCGGACTATTGGAATGATCGGACGGGCATGAGTCTGACCGAGGATGAAGAAATCGGCCATGTTCTATGGGAAATAATGGACAGGCAGGCTGCCGAGGCGGACTACGAGATGGAGCCGGAGTATTACAGCTCCGCCTACCAAGAACCTCAATCGCCCGATCTCACCATGTAACCGAATCAACCATTACGGGAGCGCCATTGCAAGGTGGCGCTCCCAAGACTTTACGGAGGTATCTCAATGAAACGCAAAAGAATTCTCTGCATGATCCTGACGCTCGCCGCGGCGCTTGCGCTGCTGTGCGTCCCCGCGTTCGCGGCGGGCGGCTCCGGCGATGTGTCCGGCGCGGTGGAGCAGACGTGGACGGCGGCCGCGGGACAGCTCAAAACCATCGTCAATAACGTCGTGTTCCCGGCGCTGGACATGATCCTTGCCATCGCTTTCTTTGTCAAGGTGGGGTCCGCGTACTTTGACTACCGCAAGCACGGACAGTTTGAGTGGGCAGCCCCGGCGATCCTGCTCGCCTGCCTCATCTTCACCCTGACCGCGCCCACGTATATTTGGGGCATCATCGGGCAGTAAGCGATGTTTATATGGGACTTTGTCGCATCCACGGTTCTGGACAGCATCATGGACTGGATCTTCGCACAGATCATGGGCTTTCTCGCCAACTTCTTCGCGGCGATGGGCAACATGGGCGTCGAGGTCTTCGACCTGCCGTGGGTGCAGGGCGTTGTGGGCTTTTTCTACAAGCTCGGCTGGGCGCTCTACGCCGTCAGCCTCGTGGTATGCGCCTTTGAGTGCGGCGTCGAATACTCCTCCGGCCGCGGGAACGTGCGGCAGGCGGCGGTCAATGCGCTCAAGGGCTTTATGGCGGTGTCGCTGTTCACCACCGTACCCGTGCGCCTCTACGCGCTTTCCGTCTCCTTGCAGGGTACGCTTGCCTACGGCATCACGGGCGCGGGGACGAGCATCGGCACGGTCGGCGAGGAGATCGTGAACGAATTCACGACCGCGGACGGGCTTGCCGACGCGCTCTCGAACGCGCACTTCGGCCTCGGCGTCCTGACCAGCCCGATCATGTTCATTTTCTGCATTGTGCTCATGGCCTACGCGGTGATCAAGGTGTTTTTTGCAAATCTCAAGCGCGGCGGCATCCTGCTCATCCAGATCGCGGTCGGCTCGCTTTATATGTTCAGCATCCCGCGCGGCTACATTGATCCATTCGTGCAGTGGATCAAGCAGGTCATTGGATTGTGCCTCACGGCGTTTTTGCAATCCACCATCCTCGTCGCGGGGCTTATGGCGTTCCGGGACCACGCGCTGCTCGGTCTCGGACTCATGCTGTCCGCGACGGAGGTGCCGAGGATCGCGGGCGCGTTCGGACTCGACACCAGCACCAAAGCGAACATCATGTCCGCCGTCTATACCGCGCAGACCGCCGTGAACACCACGAAAACGATCATCGCGGCGGCGAAATAACGCAGGAGGAAGAAAGAAAATGCTCACGATGGGCAGCCTCTTCGATGGGATCGGAGGCTTCCCGCTGGCTGCGGTGCGACATGGCATCGTGCCGCTGTGGGCGAGTGAGATCGAACCCTTTCCCATAGAAGTAACCAAACACCACTTTCCCGGCATGATCCATGTCGGGGATATCACAAAACTCAATGGCGCGGAGCTGCCTCCCGTGGACATCATCTGCGGCGGCAGCCCGTGCCAGGACCTCTCCGTCGCCGGAGCGCGCGCCGGGCTTGCTGGCGAGCGTTCCGGCCTTTTTATGGAGCAGGTTCGCATCGTGAAGGAGATGAGAGATGCAGATATACGAGATGGACAGCCAGCTCTGTTTGTTCGTCCCCGATGGCTGTGCTGGGAGAACGTCCCAGGCGCCTTTAGCAGCGGAGAACCAAAGGGAGAGGACTTCCGCGTTGTCCTGGAGGAAATATGCCGAATTAAGTGCGATTCCGTTTCAGTCCCTCGACCTTACTCCGGGCGCTGGGAATCTGCTGGACGAATTCTATTGGGAGCTGATTTCTCCCTGGCGTGGCGAGTCCTCGACGCTCAATACTGGGGCGTCGCCCAGCGCCGCCGTCGTATCTTCCTTGTCGCAGATTTTGGAGGCCGCACCGCACCCGCGATACTATTTGAGCGCCGTCGCGTGCCTCGGTATTCTCCGCAGGGCGAAGGAACGCGGGAAAGCGCTCCCGCTTACGCTGGAATCGGCATTGCGGATACAAGCGGGACTGCCCCCAATGAGGCGGACGACGATCCCGACGGGTGACGCCTATCACATCAACCAGCGCAACGAGGGCATCGACCTCGGCGGCGTCAGCGGCGCGCTCATGCACACGCAGAATATGCAGATGCAGACCTTTGTCACGCAGCCGGAGGAGCCTATCGGCTTTGATGGCTACAACGGCGACCTGACCGGGGACAGGGCGGCGACGCTCGGCGTCAACTGCGGGATGTCCACCGGGAGGAACGGCGTGATCACCTTTGCCGCAAATCAGCGCGACGAGGTACGCGACCTTCACGACGTCGCGGGTGCGCTTGGGGCACAGCCGGGAATGAAACAGCAGACCTTCGTCGCCGCGTTCTGCGCTGGAGCGGGCCCGTCCGCTGGCGGCATCGGCTATACCGAGGACGGTTCCCCCACGCTCAAGGCATCTGAAAGCGGAACGAATATGGTTCCCGCCGTGCTTTGCCTCAACGATCAGGGCGGCAAACGCATGGATCTGTCCGAAGGCGTTACCGGCTCCCTGCGCTCGCAGGAAAAGGGACACCAGCCGCTCGTGATGGCGACGCAGCAGGGCGGCGCGGAAATCGGCGTCGATCTCTGCCCGACCGTTACCTCAGCGGCGGGTACCAGCGGTAATAACCAACCCGTGCTGTACGAGGGGCATGGTCATGACCTGAGATTCAAGGAGATGGAGGTTGCCCCCACAATTTCGTCCGCAGCGGGAATGGGCGGTGGGAACATCCCGCTCGTCGGGCAAAACGATCCGCTTCTGTACGAGAACCACGGCATCGACAGCCGCTATACCGGACCGCATCCCGTTGCGCCGACGATGTCCGCGCGCTACGGCACGGGCGGCAACAATGTCCCGCTCATCGAGCAGGAACCCGAAACGTACTGCATCGTCGGCAACGTCATCGACCGCCAGCCGGAGAACGGCGGCAACGGCAAGGGATACCAGCAGGACTTGGCATATACCCTCACCGCCACGGACCACTTATCTGGAGATCCAGATAAGTGGTCTAATCCCGAGGATTGAGTTATCCCGAGGGAGTCAGTCATCACACCGCTTTTTGTCTGAGGTGGATTGGTTTTTTCTGTTCTTTTCATGTTGAAACCTCCAGATAATAAATTTG
>SVKP01000147.1 GCA_015068395.1 Oscillospiraceae bacterium | reverse complement strand
CGATATCTCCAACCGCGTGCAGAAGTTCGTCGACTGCCGCACGAAGGACGTCTCGCGCCGGGAAATCTACATCGTCGAGGGCGACAGCGCGCTCGGCAGCGTCAAGCTCTCGCGCGACGCGGAGTTTCAGGGCATCATGCCCGTGCGCGGCAAGATCTTCAACTGCATGAAGGCGGACTATCCGCGCATCTTCAAAAGCGAGATCATCACCGACCTTTTGAAGGTGCTCGGCTGCGGCGTTGAGGTGCCGGGGAAGTACGCCAAGGAGCTCAACGCCTTCGATATGAACAACCTGCGCTGGAGCAAGATCGTCATCTGCACGGACGCCGACGTCGACGGATATCATATTCGGACGCTCATCCTCGCGATGCTCCAGCGTCTGTGCCCCACGCTGATCCGCGAGGGCTGCGTCTACATCGCGGAGACGCCGCTTTTTGAGATCAACTGCGGCGAAAAGACATGGTTCGCCTACACGGATAAGGAAAAGAACGACATTGTCAAGGACCTTGAGGGCAAGAAGTACAAGGTCGACCGCTCGAAGGGCCTCGGCGAAAACGACCCGGAGATGATGTGGCTGACGACGATGAACCCGGAGACGCGCCGCCTCATCCGCGTGACGCCGGAGGACGCCGAGCTCACCGCGCAGGTGTTCGACTTGCTGCTCGGCGACGATTTGGCGGGGCGCAAGGTCCATATCGCTGAGAACGGGTACCGCTACATGGAAATGATCGACGTGTCGTAAGAGGGAAGAATATGCCAAAGAAGAAACAACCCGAACAGTCCGGGCATAAGAAGAACCCCAACGTGCTCGGCCTGCGCGCCGACGTGGTGGAGCAGCGCATCACCGAGACGCTGGAAAACAACTATATGCCCTACGCGATGTCGGTCATCGTGTCCCGCGCGATCCCGGAGATCGACGGGTTCAAGCCCTCGCACCGCAAGCTGCTCTATACGATGTACAAGATGGGCCTGCTGACCGGAGCGCGGACGAAATCCGCCAACATTGTCGGACAGACCATGCGTCTCAACCCGCACGGCGACGCCGCCATCTATGACACGATGGTGCGCCTCTCGAAGGGCTACGGCGCGCTGCTGCACCCCTTTGTCGACTCAAAGGGCAACTTCGGCAAGGTCTACTCCCGCGACATGGCATGGGCGGCGAGCCGCTACACCGAGGCGAAGCTTGCCCCCATCTGCGCGGAGCTGTTCCGCGACATCGACAGCGACACCGTGGATTTTGTCGACAACTATGACAGCTCAATGAAGGAGCCGACGCTGCTGCCGACCACCTTCCCGAACATTCTCGTCTCCGCCAATCAGGGTATCGCCGTCGGCATGGCGTCGCAGCTTTGCGGCTTCAACCTCGGCGAGGTCTGCGACACGACGATCGCCTACCTCAAGAACCCCGGCTGTGAGATATCGGAGACCCTGCTTGCGCCGGACTTTCCCACGGGAGGCGAGGTGCTCTACGACCGCGCGGCGCTCGAGGAGGTCTACAACACGGGCCGCGGCGGCGTCCGCGTGCGCGCACGCTGGCGCTATGTGAAGGAAGAAAACCTCATTGAGATCTATGAGATCCCCTACACCACCACGACCGAGGCGATCATGGACAAGGTCGCGGAGCTCATCAAGTCGGGCAAGATCAAGGAGATCGCCGACATGCGCGACGAGACCGACCTGTCCGGCCTCAAGCTGACGATCGACCTCAAGCGAGGCGTCGACCCGGACAAGCTGATGCAGAAGCTGTTCAAGTCCACGACGCTGATGGACACGGCGTCGTGCAACTTCAACGTGCTGATTGCGGGCATGCCACGCGTCATGGGCGTGCGCGAGCTGCTCGACGAGTGGTGCGCGTGGCGAACGGAGAGCGTCCGGCGGCGCGTGTTCCACGTGCTGAACAAACGCAAGGAGAAGCTGCATCTCCTCAAGGGCCTCAAGCGTATCCTGCTCGACATTGACAAGGCTATCAAGATCATCCGCGAGACCGAGGCGGAGGTGGACGTTGTGCCGAACCTGATGATTGGCTTCGGCATTGACGAGGTGCAGGCGGAGTTCGTCGCGGAGATCAAGCTGCGCAACATCAACCGCGAGTACATCCTCAAGCGCACGCAGGAGGTAGAAGCGCTGACAGAGGAGATTGAGGACTTGGAGGACATTCTCAACCGCCCCGCCCGCGTGAAGAAAATCATCATCTCTGAATTGGAGGACGTGCGCAAAAAATACGCCGAGCCGCGCAGAACCGGCATTATCTACGACTATCAGGAGAGCAGTGAGCCGGAGGAGGAGACCGTCGACGAGTACCCCGTGACGGTGTTCCTCTCCAAACACGGCTACTTCAAGAAGATCACTCCGGCGTCGCTGCGCATGAGCAGCGAGCAAAAGCTCAAGGAGGACGACGCGCTGAGCCAGACCTTCGAGACGACGAGCAATGCCGAGGTCATGTTCTTCACCGACCGCGCGCAGGTCTACAAGACCCGCCTCGGCGAGTTCGCGGACACCAAGGCGTCCGTGCTCGGCGACTTCCTGCCGGCAAAGCTGGGCATGGACGAGGGCGAGAACGTGGTATACATGGTCCTGCCGGGGGATTACCGCGGCTATATGCTGTTTTTCTTTGAAAACGGCAAGTGCTCCAAGGTGGAGCTCTCCGCCTACAAGACCACGTCGAACCGCCGCCGCCTGACGGGGGCGTACAGCGACAAGAGCCCGCTTCGGACGGCGATGTTCCTCGCGGAGGACTGCGAGGTCGCGGTCTACTCCACGGAGCCGCGCTGTCTGGTCGTGAGCACTGCGCTGCTCGGCGTCAAGTCCACCCGCTCGACGCAGGGCGTGGCGCTTCTGACGCTCAAGCGAAACAAGACGCTGGACTATGCCTGCACGTTGGAGGAATCGGGGATCACCAACCTTGCCCGCTATCGCGGCCGCTCCATTCCGGCGGCGGGCGCACTTTTGAAGGAAGAGGACACGGAAGACCAACAGATGACGATCCTGTAAAGAAACGGAGGAGAGACAGATGGATTTTACCAAGGTCAGGGAGGCGCTGGAACAGCGCGGCTTTCAGGTCACGATCTGCCCGGACGGGGCTGCCGCGGGCGAATACCTCAACGCGCAGCTCGACGGCGTGCGCGTCGGCTTCGGCGGCTCGGTGACGCTGGAGGAGCTGGGGCTGTACGACTCGCTCGGCAGCCACAACACCGTTTTGAGCCATTGGCACGTGCCGGAGGGGAAAACCGGCGCGGAGGTGCGCGACGAGGCGGCGTCCGCGGAGGTCTACCTCGCCTCCGTCAACGGACTTGCCGAGACCGGCGAGATCATCAATATCGACGGGACGGGCAACCGCGTCGCCGGGATGCTGTACGGGCACAAAAAGGTGATTTTCGTCGTCGGGCGCAACAAGCTTGCCCCGACCTATGAAGAAGCGCTCCGCCGCGCGCGGAACATCGCCGCGCCGAAAAACGCGCAGCGCCTCGGGGTCCAGACTCCCTGCGCCGCGAAGGGTGACCGCTGTTATGACTGCAAGAGTCCGGCGCGCATCTGCCGTGGGCTGGTCGTTCTGTGGGAGGCAATGGGAAGCTGCAAAACGGAGGTCGTGCTCGTCGACGAGGAGCTGGGGTATTGAGCAGCCAGGTAAGTCGGCGCGCCAAAACGGCGAGGAAGCTCGCCGCCGTCAGCCTGTTCGCGCTCTGCCTGACGCTTGCGGGCTGCGGGGACGCGCTGCTGGAACGGTCCTATGCCTCCACAACGCCGCACAGTGCGGCGTACTGGGAGAACGAGGACGCTGACACACTGCGCGCGGAAAACTATCAGGACCTCGTCAACGCGCTGCTGATCCTGCTGGGCGAGCACAGCGAGGACGGCGTCGTGCGCATCTACGGTGACGAGCAGTACAAGGGCGTCATGGCGGGCGACGCCTGCGTCGAGGTGCAGAAGGAGACAGCGCTCGGCGCGTATCTGCTGGACTACATCACCTATGAGGGAAAGGTGGAGAGCGCGTACTATGAGCTGCGGGTGCGCTTCGGCTACCGCCGCACGGAGGAGGACCAGAAGGCGATTGTCAACGCGACGAGCACCGAGGCGCTGCCGGACCTGCTGCGCGCCGCCATTGAGGACGGGCGCGGCGCGGTGGCGATCCGCTTCGGCTATTTCGGAACGGACCGCGCGGGCGTCATGGCGCTGGTGAGCGCCGTGCATGACGAGATCTATCCGCCGGAGGAGCCCGAGCCCGCTGAGACGCCCGAGGGGGAGGACGGCGAGACGCCGCCGGAGTCCCCGGACGGAGAAGCGGCGGAGGCGTTTGAGGCAGAGACGGGCGGGGAGCCGGAAACGCAGCCCGAGGAGCCTGAAACACCGCCGGAGGCGCGGGAGGGCGCCGGGGACGAGACCGCGGAGACGCCGCCGGACGAGGAAGAGCCGGACGTCCCGGAGGAGCCGGCTTACGACGTCTCCCCGTGGCAGGTGCTGTTTTACCCGAACGAGAACGCGCCTGTTATTGTGGAGGTCATTTTGCAGGAAACGCCCAAGACATGATCGCATAACGAAAAGACCGTCTCCCGTGGCTGCATGGCTCCGCGGGAGACGGCTTTTATTTTTTCAGGAAACGCTCAGCCAGTCGACCAGCTCAAGCCCGGGGTTGTGCTTGGTGAGGAAGCCGACGGACCACTCGCCGCCGAACGCGATCAGGCGGCGGCCCTTGAAATCCTCCAGCACGCGCGAGCCGGTGCACAGCACGAGGTCCTTCGTGTCGCAGGGGCATGCCCCGATGAGGCGCAGATGCTCGTAGGGCAGGCCGCTCATGCGCAGCTCGACGCCGTACTCGCTGCGCATGCGGTACTCAAACACGTCGAATTGCAGCGTGCCGACCACGCCGACGACCACGTCCTCCAGCCCGCTGTCCGGGATGCGGAAGATCTGGATCGCGCCCTCCTGCGCGATCTGCTCGATGCCCTTGACAAACTGCTTGCGCCGCATCGTGTCCATCGGGGAGACCGACATGAAGTGCTCGGGCTCGAAGGTCGGGATGCCGGAAAAGCGGAACTTCTGCCCGGGCGCGGTAATCGTGTCGCCGATGGAGAAGAGACCGGGGTCGAACACGCCGATGATGTCGCCGGCGTAGGCGGTGTCCACGATCTCACGCTCCGCCGCCATCATTGTCTGCGGCTGGGACAGACGCATTTTCTTGCCGCTCTGTACGTGGTAATACTCCGCGTCGCGCTCGAATTTACCCGAGCAGATGCGCATGAAGGCGAGGCGGTCGCGGTGCGCCTTGTTCATGTTTGCCTGAATCTTGAACACGAACGCCGAGAAATCGGGGGAGAACACGTCGACCTCGCCCTGGTCGCTCTCGCGGGAGAGCGGGGCGCTCGTCATCGCGAGGAAGTGCTCCAGAAACGGTTCCACGCCGAAGTTGGTCAGCGCCGAGCCGAAGAATACCGGCGAGAGCGTGCCGTTTCGCACCGCCTTGATGTCGAACTCACGCCCCGCGCCGAGCAGCTCGATCTCATCAATGAGCGCGTCGCGCCGCTCCTGCCCTAGCAGGTCTGCGAGCATTGGATCGTCCAGCTCGACCTCCGTGACGCCCGCCTTCTTCGCGTGACCTGCGTCGGTGAAATGCAGGATGCAGCGCTTCTCGCGGTCGTAGACGCCCTGAAAGCTCTTGCCGCTGCCGATGGGCCAGTTGACGGCGTAGGTGTCGATGCCCAGCTCGCGCTCAACCTCCTCGCACAGCTCCAGCGGGTCGCGCGCCTCGCGGTCCATCTTGTTGATGAAGGTGAAGATCGGGATGTGGCGCAGCGCACAGACCTTGAAGAGCTTGCGCGTCTGCGGCTCGACGCCCTTTGCGCCGTCGATGACCATGACCGCGCTG
>SVKP01000146.1 GCA_015068395.1 Oscillospiraceae bacterium | reverse complement strand
TAATCCGAGGTCGAGAGCGACGAGAGCGTCATCTCCTGATAGCCGCTGTCCTCCACCGCCTCCCGCGCATACCGGGCGAGAAGTTCGCGCGAGCGGCTGCGCACCGGGCGGTAGACATAGCCCGCCTGACAGAAGCGGCAGCCGCGGATACAGCCGCGAAACAGCTCCAGCGTGATGCGGTCCTGCACGATCTCGGTCGAGGGCACGATGGTCTTCACCGGATAAAAAGCCTTGTCCATGTCAGTGACGATGCGCTTGCGGATACGCTCCGGCGCGCCGTCCTTCGCCTCGATGGCGCGAACGGTGCCGTCCTCGTTGTAGGACACCTCATAGAGGCTGGGAACATAAACGCCCGCAAGGTGGCACGCCTTACGCAGCAGCGTCGGCCTGTCCCAGCCCTCGCGCCTCGCCGTCCGAAGCAGCTCGATGAACTCGGGGACCTGGTCCTCGCCCTCGCCGAGCAGCGCAATGTCGATAAAGTCTGCGATCGGCTCGCAGTTGTACATCGCCGTACCTCCGGCGATGACCAGCGGCATGTCCTCGCCCCGGTCGGCGGCGCGAAGCGGCACGCCCGCAAGGTCGAGCATGTTGAGCATGGCGGGAAACGCCATCTCATAGCCGATTGAAAACGCGATGACGTCAAATTCCCCAATGGGGTCAAAGGATTCGAGCGCGTAGAGCGGTATCCCGGCGGCGCGCATCTCCGCCTCCATATCCCCCCAGGGATGGAAGCACCGCTCGCACCAGACGCCCTCCATGTTGTTCATCACAGCATAGAGAATGCGCATGCCGAGGTTCGACATGCCGATCTCATAGGTGTCCGGAAAGCAGTAGGCGATGCGGGTATCGACCTGTGCTTTGTCTTTCATGATCGCGTTGAACTCCCCGCCGACGTATCGGGCAGGCTTCTGCACGCGTGGCAGGATTCTTTCCAGTCTTTTGTCCATGGGCTGTATTCTACACGGTCGCGCGCTGTTTCGCAAGCCCCAATTGCGGCAAAAACAGTCCAAAAGAAGCCAGCAGAAACAGCATCCCGCCCCAGCAAACTGCCAAATATGCCCCGAAAGCGCACAGTACGCACGAGCAGACAAGCCCCACTGCCGCCACGGCACGGTCCGCGGCATACGGGTCAAAGCAATACGCCGTGACCAGGTACAGCGCCCGCGCGCCGTCGAGCGGAGGGATCGGCAGGAGGTTGTAGACGCCCAGCACGACATGCGCCCCGGCAAACAGGCAGCCCCAGTCCCAGCCGTGCCGCACGGCGTACGAGGCGATCAGCGGCGCGGCAAGGAGATTGACCGCGGGTCCCGCAAGCACCGCGAGCAGTTCGCGGAAATAGGAGAGGCGATGGGTACGGGCGCGAATCTCCGCGCCGAAGCCCCCGAGCCGCAGTCCCTCCACGCTCGCGCCGAGCAGGCGGAGCGCCAGAAGATGCCCCAGCTCATGCATGGACGCGGCAAGCAGCACGGCGGCGGCGACCTCCGCGCCGCCGACGAGCAGTGCGGCGGCGAGCGTGAGGAAAAAGGCGGGGGACGCGCTAAGCCCCGCTCTGGGAAAGATAGTATGCCGGATCGAGATAGTCCTCCCCCTCATGGAGCTCAAAGTGCAGATGCGGACCCGTGGCGTTCCCGGTGCTGCCGACTCTGGCGATGGTCTCCCCGCGCCTGACGAGGTCCCCAGACTGTGCCGAAATACTGCTGCAATGCGCGTACAGCGTGACAAAGCCGTTTGTATGGTGCACGGTCAGGTAGCGCCCCAGCTCAACGCTCTCCGCCACGACGCCGACCGTTCCGTCCGCGAAGCAGGCGATCTCCGTTCCCTCGTCCGCCGCAACGTCCACGCCGTAGTGGAACGACTCGCGTCCCGTCGTCGGATGCTCGCGCCAGCCGAAGCCGGAGGTGACTGCGCCGGTAAGCGGCGGGGTATAGTCAAAGCCCAGTATGCGCTGCTCCGCCGCGGCGTGCTCCGGGTAGGCGCGTATTTCGACCGGCTCGGGCTCCGAAGCAGGCTCCGGCTCAGCGTCCGGCACCGCTTCGATCTCCGCCCTGCCCGCCACCTCCTGCGCCGCCTCGCTTCCGAATACGGCGACGTAGGCGTCCCCCAGCGAATCCAGCACGCCGTCCTCGCCCGACACGGCGTGCCCGACCGCGGAGAACGCCGAGGCAAAGTCCGCGTCGCGGGCAAGCCAGCTCCCCAGTGTGCCGCGAAGCCCGACGAGCGCGCCCGGCAGCGCGAGCTTCAGCGCGATAAGCGCGACGAACACCACGCCGCACACGGTCACGCGCAGGGCGCCCATCCTGAGCGGAACCGCGGCGCTCCGGCTCCGCGCAGTTTTCACCGGCGGCACGCGCCGACGCGGCGGGTGAAAGGTCCGTCTTCTTCGCTTCATTCCGATCCCCTCCCATCTCATGTCCTTGCTGGAAGCCTATGCGGTTTCGGGCAAAAAAAGACCGGCGCGCCGGTTTGTAAACGCAGCGCGTCGGTCAATTTATTATCCAACGTTGTTCTCCTCTTCCTCCTCGTCCGGATCGATCAGATCGTCGATCAGGTTCAGAAATTGGTCGAGGTACGAAGCATTGTCGTTTTCGCCGCCGGTTTCGTTTCCATCCGGCCCAGGCGTTCCCGTTCCGTTCGGGTCGGTCGGCTCCGCGTTCGGATCGACCGGCGCATCCGGGTCTTCGGGCTCCTCGGGTTCCTCCGGCTCCTGCGGCTCCAGATGCAGCGTACAGGACCCGTAGGTCAGCACGTCGGCAAGCATGTGGTCGCTGTCGCTTGCGTAGACCGGCGCGCCCTCGGGGATCTCATTCAGACGTCCGGCTTCCACCAGCTTGGCATAGCGCTCATACTGCTCCGCGGAGAGCGGACGAAGGATGTGCTCGCGCGTATAGCCGAAGCCTGCGGTGGCGTTCGGCGTGGTCAGGTCGATCATCCAGCGGGACTCGATTGCCTCCTCCGGGCAGAATTCCCCGGCGGGCAGGCCGCTCTCCACGCAGATGTTCAGCGAGGTGTGCGCGTCGCAGACCAGCGCGGGCGCGGTCCCCTGCGCGACGAACACGGTCCGCGTATCGCCGCAGCTCGGACCGGCAAGCAGCCCCGTGTGGTTGCACACCGTCACGCTGACCATACCGTCCGAGGTCGTGGGAAACGGCTTGTCGGCCAAGTTCTCGTGGACCCGCTTCATCACCTTGTTCCACGCGACCGCCGCGGGGTTATCGTTGGTATTGATGCGCGCTGGCGTCGGGTAGCCGCACCAGCAGGCGGCGGTATAATACGGTGTATAACCGACAAAATAACGGTCGCGGCGGGAATTGGTCGTACCGGTCTTGCCCGCCATCGTCATGCCGGAAAACGCCGCCGCCGAGCCGGTGCCGCCGCTGCGCATGACGTTCGTCAGCAGGCTGTTGATCGTGTAGACGGTGCTCTCCTTCATGGCGACCCAGGAGTCCTGCTTGTTGTCAAGAATGACATTGCCGTAGCTGTCGCGCACCTCGATGAACGTGCGCGGCTCGGTGTACACGCCGTTGCTGGCAAAGACCGAGTACGCGGCCGCCATCTGCACCGTGGAGACGCCCTTGGTCAATCCACCGAGCGCCAGCGCGCCCACCGACGTCAGGTCGTTGCTGTCCAGCGTGAAGCCGAGCTTTTCCTCCATGAACGCATAGGACACGGAGGGCGTCAGCTTCTCAAGCGTGCGCATCGCCGTGGTATTCGAGGAGATGCGCAGCGCGTCCTGAATGGTCAAAAGCCCGCGATAGCCCGTATAGGCGTTGACCGGGTAGGGACTGCCGTTGAGCTCGTAGACCGGATAGTCGTCGATCACGCTTGCCGCCGTCAGGATACCGGCGTCGATCGCGGGCGCGTAGACGGACAGCGGCTTGATCGCGGAGCCGCACTGGCTCAGGCTCGACGCGTAGCTCCATTCAAACGCGCCCTCGCGCACACCGACACGGCCCGCAATGGCGACGATGTTGTGCGTATAGTTGTCGATGATCGTCATGCCGGACTGGAGCTTTTCGCCCTTTTCCGAGGTATAGTCGAAGTTGGCGCGGTCGGCATAGACCTCCTCGACGATCTCCTGTATCTCCGGGACCATCGTGCAGTAAATCTTATAGCCGCCGGTATAGAGCAGGCGCTGCGCCGCAAGCGTGCTGTAGCCCTTCTCCTCCTTCAGCTTCTCCACCACGTCGCGGAACACCTGCTCGACAAAGAAGGAGTCCAGCTCGTCGTTTTTCTCAGCCGCGGCCGTCTCCGTCTCCTCGCCCTCGGTTCCCTCCGTATCCTGTGCGACATAGTCCGTGTCGCCGACGAAGACCATCTTTTCGTTCTTTGCCTTGGCGTACTGGGTGTCGTTGAGATACCCCAGCTCGTTCATCTTGGACAGCACGGTGAGCTGGCGGTTGCGGTTCTGCTCGCGCGACCAGTCCGAGCGCAGGGGATCGTACTGCCACGGGTTCTGCGTGATCCCGACGATGGCGGCGCCCTCCGCGACGGTCAGCTCGCCGACCGTCTTGCCGAAGTAGGTCTCCGCCGCCGCCTCGATACCGTAGGCATTGTGTCCAAAGTAGACCAGGTTGAAGTAGTTCTCGAGGATGTCCTCCTCGGAATAATTCTTATGCGCGCGCAGCGCCTGGAAGATTTCAAGTATTTTGCGGCGGATCGTCACCTGATTGTTGCCCGTGACGTTTTTGATGAGCTGTTGCGTGATGGTGGACGCGCCGCGCACCCTCTGCCCCGTGAGCATGTTGAGGATCTGCTTTCCCGTGCTCTTCCAGTCGACGCCGTTGTGCTCATAAAAACGCTCGTCCTCGATGGCGACAAGCGCCTTGACCACATGGTCCGGCACCTCGTCGTAATCCACCAGCGTGCGGTTTTCCTCGCCATGGAGCTTTGTCAACTCCACCCAGCGCCCGCTTGCCGTGTCCGGATAATAGATCACCGAGCTCTGCTTGAGGGAGTACGCGGCGATATCGACGTCCATCTCCGGCTCAAGCACCGTCTCGACATAGTGCATAAAGGTGCGATAAAAAATACCTGCCGTCAGCAGTCCGATCACAAGCAGCGTGAAAAGGACCTTGACCAGGCCCAGCAGTATCCCGCCCACGATCTGCCCCGCGCTCTTTCTCTTTTTCTTTGGCGATGAAGCCCTTTCGGAGGCATAACGGTTCCCCTCCGTGCGGCCTTCCTCCATACAATCCAGCCCCCTTTCCCTGTGCGGCGTCAATACGCATAACACCAGAAATTATATCATTTGGGTATATTCTATCACGTCTGTCAAGTCGATTTTTTCGGTTTTTCCTGTATTTTTCAGACATTTTTTTGAATGTGCTTTCAAAATTTTATTGTTTTCAAAAAAAAATCATCGAGTTTGCTTTTTTTTACAAAAGAACACTTGCACCGCTCGGATTTATCGTGTATAATAGCTACACAAACAGAGCAGGAGGTCTCCTATGAGCGAAGATTTCGGCCCGAATTTTGTTTCCCTGATCGACGATGAAACCGGCGAGGAGATCGAGTTGGAATTCATCGACGCTCTGGAATACAACGGCGTCGTCTACCGCGCCTTCTTCCCCGTCGTCGACGAGGACAGCGAGTCCGAGGAGGATGAAGAGGAATACGGTCTCATTATTCTCAAGGCCGAGATGGTCAACGGCGAGGAGATGCTGGTCCAGATCGAGGATGAAAACGAGATCAACACTGTATATGACCTGTTCATGGAGCAGATCCTTGAGGACGAGGAAGACTGATTTTCTTTTTCCGCCGTGCGGATGCAATGTGTCGTCAAGGCAAAGAGGAGCTTTGCTATGGAAGCTGTTAAGGGAGTTTTGAATAGCTTATCGGGGCTTTTTCAGACCGTATCGGGCTTATTCCATACCGTCTCGGAAATCGTCTCTCCGATCCTCAAGGTGATCGGCGGTATTCTTTCCGTCATCGGCGAGCTGCTCAGCCGGTCCAGTCCATTGGTATTTCTGATTGGGTTCTACGGCCTTCTGCTCGCGTTTCTGTGGTTCCTCTTCAGTTATCTGGATAAAAAGCGGCTCACCGTCCCGGTGGTAGTCTTTACGCTCGCATTCTTTGTTTTCCTCAGCGGCAATCTTTTGATGATCTCCCGCCAGTTGAAATCGAGCGACGAAACGACTTCCTCCGTGAAGACGGAGGTCGTCAGCAGACAGGCGGAGGATACGGACGCCGATACCAGCGACGTCACCGTCTGATCCATTTTCTACGGGAACAATACCCTGCGTGGTTCGTGATAGCGTTTTCTATAACCCACATTTCGTTATACGGGATGCCAGATCGGATGGCGGTTTGCAGGCCTCCCGGCTGCTTATGCGGCTGGATGTTGGAAGCAGTGATGCCGGACGGAGGCGACCCACCTGTCCCTCTAGGTGCAGGTTATAACGTACGCTACACGGCCAACGCGGGGTATTTCCATGTCCTCGCGGCACGCTGTTCGCTTTGACAAGAAATCGCCGTCTCGATTTGCAATACTATCTAGATTTGCTCCATTTTCCTCTTGCTTTTTCGTGCATCCCGTTATAAAATATGCTTTAGATAGCTGGAACGAAGTGCTTCGCGCACGGGCTTGATCGTCGCCCCTGCGGAAGCACCTTTTATATTGTAAGGAGGAGTACAGCATGACACTGGTCACAAACGGAAGGCTCATCACCCGTGACGAAGCGGCAAAGGGCTACTATGAGCGCGGCGCGGTCGCCTACGAGGGGACGAAGATCGTCGAGGTCGGCGGGGAAGCAGACCTTCGCGCAAAGTATCCTGGCGCGGAGATCATCGACGCAAAGGGCGGCGTCATCATGCCCGCCTTTATCAACGCGCACACGCACATCTACTCCGCGCTCGCACGGGGACTGTCGATCAAGGGCAATAACCCGACAAATTTCTTTGAGGTGCTGGACGGCACGTGGTGGGCGATCGACCGCCATCTCTATATGGACGGCACAAGGGCAAGCGCCGACGCGCTGTATCTCGACTGCATCAAGCAGGGCGTGACGACGATCTTTGACCACCACGCGTCCTACGGCGAGATCCCCGGCTCGCTGCACACCATCGCCGAGAGCGCGAAGCAGTTCGGCATCCGCTCCTGCCTGTGCTATGAGGTCTCCGACCGCGACGGCGAGGAAAAATGCCTGCAGGCAATCCAGGAGAACGCCGACTGGATCACCGAGTGCGAGAAGAACAAAGACCCGATGCTCGCGGCGATGTTCGGCGGGCATGCGCTGTTCACCATCTCTGACAAGACTTTTGACCGCATGGTCGAGGCGAACAACGGCCGCACTGGCTACCACATCCACGTCAGCGAGGGCATGAACGACGTGTATGACAGCCTGCAAAACTACGGCCGCCGCCCGGTCCAGCGTTTGCAGGATCACGGCATTCTGGGCGAAAAGACCATTCTCGGCCACTGCATCCACGTTAACTCCGCCGAGATCGAGCTAATCAAGAACACGAACACGATGGTCGTCAACAATCCCGAGAGCAATATGGGCAACGCCGTTGGCATCTGCCCGGTGCTGCCGCTCTACAAGGCAGGCATCCTGCTGGGTATGGGCACCGACGCCTATACCAACGACATGCTGGAATCCATCAAGGTTGCGCTCTGCTCCCAGCGCTCGAACGCATGCCTGCCGAACGTCGCGTGGTGCGAGGTAACGGACATGCTCTTCAAGAACAACGCCAGGATCGGCGCGAAGTACTTCCCCGACCCGCTCGGCGTTCTGAAGCCCGGCGCCGCCGCAGACATCATCGTGATGGACTACAAGCCCTTCACCCCGTTCTCCGACGCCAACATCGACGGGCACATGATCTTCGGCATGACGGGCCGTCAGTGCCAGACGACCATTGCGAACGGCAGGCTGCTCATGCGCGACCGCGAGCTGGTCGGCGTCGACGAGGAAGCCGTCAACGCGCATATTCTGGAAGCCGCAAAGAAGCTCTGGGGCGAGCTGAACCACTGCACATACTGATTAGGAGGAAAACGAGAAATGTACGAATACTTCACTGAGATCCTTTGGGTCAGCACAAAGCTCTGGTCCGACAAAGCGAATGAAGGCGACGCAATTGAGCTGGATAACCTGCTCAACCAAAGAGCCAGCGAGGGCTGGGAGCTGGCCACATACGATTATATGGCAACTTCCACGCAGATGAGGGGCGCGTTTATCATCACCTTTAAAAGAGAAAAGCAGTGAGGAGGTTTCGTTCCATGTCCGAAAAAATGTACCCCATTCCCTTTGAGTCCCTGATGAACTGGATCGTCACGGAGTACGCCCGCACGGGCGATATCTTTGGCGTTCATAAGGCGTATCACGCCGGCGGCAAGTCGCTTCCGATCTTCGGCGAGCGCATTGAGACGCCGTTCGGCCCCGCGGCAGGCCCCAACAGCCAGCTCGCGCAGAACATCATCGCCGCGTACTTTGCGGGCGCGCGCTTCTTCGAGGTCAAGACCGTGCAGAAGATGGATGGTGCGGAGCTTGCCGCCTGCGTGCCGCGGCCCTGCATCCTCGCCATGGACGAGGGCTACAATCAGGAGTGGTCCACCGAGCTGACCGTTCCGCAGGCGCAAGACGAATACATCAAGGCGTGGTGCGCGCTCAAGGTCCTCTCGAAGGTCTACGGCCTCGGCGACCCGAACGGCTTTGTGTTCAACATGTCCGTTGGTTACGATCTGGAGGGCATCAAGGGCGACAAGGTCAACCGCTACATCGACAACATGATGGACGCGTCGAACACGCCGCAGTTCATCGAGTGCAAGCGCGTGCTCAAGAAGCTCTTCCCGGCGGAGGCGGACATGATCGACGGCATCTCCCCGCACGTCTCACGCTCGGTGACGCTCTCGACGCTGCACGGATGTCCCCCGCAGGAGATTGAGCGAATCGCCTCGTATCTGCTCTCCGAAAAGCATCTGCACACCTTTGTCAAGTGCAACCCGACGATCCTCGGCTACAAGACCGCGCGCTCCATCCTCGACAGCATGGGCTATGACTACATCGTCTTCGACGAGCACCACTTCAACGAGGATTTGCAGTGGGAGGACGCCGTTCCGATGTTCGAGCGGCTGCAAAAGCTTGCGGACGACAACCATCTGGAATTTGGGCTCAAGCTCTCCAACACCTTCCCGGTCGACACCACGCGCGGCGAGCTGCCGGGGAATGAAATGTACATGTCCGGCCGCAGTCTTTTCCCGCTGACGATCGAAATGTGCAGCCGCATTTCCAGACAGTTCTGCGGCAAAATGCGCATCTCGTTCGCAGGCGGCGCAGAGTTCTTCAACTGCGACAAGCTGTTTGCCGCGGGCATCTGGCCGATCACCGTCGCCACGACGATCCTCAAGCCCGGCGGTTACAACCGCCTGCGCCAGATGGTCGAAAAGGTCGAGGCGCTTCCCTATCACGCGTTCGACGGCACCTATACCGCCGGAATTTCGGAGCTTGCCGCCTCCGCGCGGCATGATTTCCACCATGTCAAGCCCATCAAACCCCTGCCCACGCGCAAGAGCAAGGAACAGGTGCCCTGGCTTGACTGCTTCCTCGCCCCCTGCGCGGGCGGCTGCCCCATCGAGCAGGACATTCCCGAGTACCTTGAGCTGTGCCGCAAGGGCCTGTACGGCCCCGCGCTCAAGCTCATCACCGAGAAGAACGCCCTGCCGTTCATCACCGGCACGATCTGCGCGCACCGCTGCCAGAACAAGTGCTCGCGCGGCTTTTACGACGAGTCCGTCCACATCCGCGACACCAAGCTGGTCGCCGCCGCGCACGGCTATGACGCACTGATGGCATCGATCAAGCTGCCGGAGAGGGTCCCGGGCAAGAAGGCTGCCATCGTCGGCGGCGGCCCGACGGGTATTGCCGCAGCATACTTCCTTGGCCGCGCCGGGATCGAAACCACGATCTTCGAGCGTGAGGAAAAACTCGGCGGCGTGCCGCGCTACGTCATTCCCGCGTTTCGCATCTCCGACGAGGCGATCGACAAGGATATCGCGCTCATGCAGAAGTACGGCGTCGAGGTCAAATGCGGCGCGCCCGCGCCCTCGGTCGAGGAACTCAAAAAACAGGGCTACACACACATCCTGATGGCAACCGGTGCATGGAAGGCAGGCAAGCTGGACATGGAGGGCAACGTCGTCGGCGTCATCGAGTGGATGAAGGGCATGAAAACGCAGGTCAAGCCGACGCTCAGCGGCAGCGTCGTGGTCGTCGGCGCGGGCAACACCGCCATGGACGCCGCGCGCGTCGCCAAGCGGGCGGGCGCCCACAGCACCATCGTTTACCGCCGCACGAAGAAAGAGATGCCCGCCGACGAGCATGAGCTCCGGCTCGCCATCGACGAGGGCGTGGAGTTTCTGGAGCTGGCGGCTCCCGTCAAGCAGGCGGACGGCATGCTCACCTGCGAGCGGATGAAGCTCGGCGCGCCCGACGCATCCGGCCGCCGCAGCCCGGAACCGACCGGCGAGACCTTCGCCATCCCCTGCGACCTCGTGATCTCCGCCGTCGGCGAGAAGGTGGACGACGCGCTCATGGCGGCGAACGGTATCGAGATGGAGCGCAAGGGCCCCGCGTTCCAGACCAACATCGAGGGCGTGTACTGCGCCGGAGACGCCCACCGCGGCCCCGCGACCATCGTCGAGGGCATTGCGGACGCCGCGGCGTTTGCCGAGGCGGTGATCGGCAGGAAGCATACCTATGACATCCCAGAGGAGGCGTACGCCTGCCGCGCCGGCGCCACAGCAAAGAAGGGCGTGCTCGCGATGGCGTCCGACGTCTGCTGCGAGGGCGAACGCTGCCTCCAGTGCCGCGTCGTGTGCGAAAACTGCGTCGACTCCTGCCCCAACCGCGCCAACGTCGTCATCCGCCTCGCGGACAACTCGCATCAGATCCTGCACATCGACAAGATGTGCAACGAGTGCGGCAACTGCACGCAGTTCTGCCCCTATGCCTCCGAGCCCTGCCGCGACAAGTTCACGCTCTTCCAGACGGCGGAGGACATGGAGGACAGCAAGAACGCCGGTGTGCTGTTCCTCGGCGGCGGCAAGGCGCGCATTCGGATGTTCGACGGCGTGAAGGATTACGAACTCGTCGCCGGAGAGACCGGGCTCCCGCCGATGCTGGAGGAATTCATCCTTACGATCCGCGACAAATACGGTTATCTCTATCAATAAGTTTATTCCATCCCAAATGCAAAGGGGAGGCGCTTTACAGCGTCTCCCCTTTGCATTTCAATAATAATTGGGAAATGGATTTACGGATTCACCTGAAACCACGCCGGATCGATCTCATCAAACATGTTTGCATACTGGATATTCCTGTATTTCTGGATCAGAGGGTCATCCTCAAGCATCGCCACGTTGTCGTAAATGTAACCATCGGCGTCTATGACGCCCTGGGAAGAGATCACGGGATACTTCTCATGGAGCTCCTTGAGCATCTGCACATAGGGAGGCAGCGGGAAATTGCCGCGCTCCAGAACCAGCCACGGCAAATAATTCGCGCTGACTGCCGCCTCATGTACGGTTTCCGTCTCATAGTTGGTCCAGATGAAGAATTTCGATTTGTAATAGTCGAGATGGCAGCTTGTATTTGTGTATACCTTTGCCGCGGCTGAAGCCGTAAAGGTTGGCTGGTGGTCGCCAAAAAACACGATCATCGTCGGCTCGTCACTGTCCCGATATGTCTCGACCAATTGGCGGATGCTGTCGTCCGACACCTTAATCAGGGATAAATAGACGCGCACACACTGGTCCAGGCTGTCTTCGTAGGGTTTCAGCACAGCAGCCTCCTCCAGATCCATGAAATGGTCGTAATCCGCATGGTTCTGAATCGTGACGTTGAACAGGAAACGGTTCTTTCCTTCGTCGGCTGCATCCCGCTGCTCCATAAAAGAATAATCCGTCGCATCCGTAATATACAGACCGCGAAGATAGTTTTCAGATGTAAGCGCCGGGTAGTCGTCAACGGAATGGAACGTCTCGAAGCCCAGATTGGGATACACAGCGTTACGATTCCAGTTCTTTGCCTCGTTGGCATGGAATGCCTCCGTGAGGTACGCGCCGTTATTTCGGAAATATTCCGCAAGCGAGAACAGCGGCTTTGTCACGTTTTCCGTGTAGGGATAGGCGCCGGAGCTGAGAAAAGCCAGGGTATTGCCAGTCAGCGCCTCAAATTCCGTATTGCAGGTACCTCCGCCGATGATTGAAACAAAGAGGCTGCCTTCTATGGTATTCTCATCCAGGCTGTCGATAAACGGCATGACGTCTATGCTGCTGTCAACGCCAACCGTGCGGAGATCGGAAAAGGCCTCGTTCATGACCATTATGATTCTGACAGGCTGGGGGCCGGTCACCGTCTGCTTCTGCTGATAATCCGCAAGATACGCGTCCACCAGCTCGCGGGAGTAGCCGTCCGGTTTCCTGACGTGGGAGCTGATCGCATTTTTGACAAAGGTCAGGACAATGCCCTCCCGGTGAAAGCCCTCCACCACATACGCGTCCCACTGAAATGTGTTGACGCTGTCAAAGACAGGGTTATTGACGCTGAGGAACGCAAGCAGAAGAGCAACTGTCGCGCAAGCACCGCGCATTGCCAGTCTTTTTTTCAATTCCGGTTTTTCCTTGGGGATAGACTTTTTCCATGCCAGAAATACGGCAGTCAGGTAAAGCAGGAGCACTGCCATACCGGCGGCCATTTGCCATGTGGGCGTCAGATCGTAGCTGCCGACAACCTCCTTTGCCGTGCCGATTGCCTTCAGATCCGCCAGCATGATCGGTCTGCTGCGGAAGTGAATCACAAAGCAGTCCGCTAAATACCACGCATATGTGAACAGCGATACCAGCGCCGTCCCGAGCCATGGCAAGGTCAGCGCATTTACAAGCAGGACGGCGGAAAAAAGCAACGCAAAATTCAGCAGAAAATCCGTGTAATTCACATAGGGCAGGCTGTCACAAACGAAGCATCCCGCCAGCATCGTTATGATCACTGCAGCCGCGCTCATCAGTGGAAGGCGGAGCGCAGGCATCCGTTCAAGGAGAAACGCAAGAAAAAAAGCCACGCCCAGCGCTATAAGCAGAATGAAGGCAAAATAAGCGGTCCATATCCAGCCCGGTATAACGGAGTTGCCGGAAAAAGAAACTGAAATCTGCCCATTTTCAGTGACAAGATGGGCCAACGGTTCTTCCCCGGTAAATACAGCTTCGCGGGGCGTCGGGGTGAGTGGGTGCGTCACCCCATTTTTGCTCATATGTGCTATCGTTCGATCAAAAAGCGAAATATCAAATGAGATGATATCGACTTCCTCAATGTCATACATATATAAGCTGACGTTTTTCACATTGTATTGAAGGCCGGGCAATCTTAGCGTTTTCAGCTCAGATCCAAAGTATGCACGGCCCTCATAAAGGAAAGAAAAGCTTTTCTGCGAATCCGTCAGATAACTGCTGCACGTGCCCTCCCCCACAATATTATCTGTATAGACAATCGCGTCAAATCGTAGCGGAAGATAGCCAAAAAAAATCAGGGTAAACACGATTGGCAGTGAAATGAGAAAGGCTGTAGAAAAACTGATTATCTTTTTTTTCATTTGATTGTCTCCTGGCTTGAGGAAGCGCCGAATAAAACAACGCCTCGAAAATGCTCTGGTAGTATAACACGAAACGCGCGGCATGTAAACTCCACTTTTTATTAAGATAAACCAGAAAAAAAGAATTGTAAATTCAAAGCGCCCATGGTATACTGTGCTTTTAGAATGGGTGAAAGCGGGGATTTCGAAATGCAATATATTTCCGGCAGCGTTTCGGAGACCGAGGCAATCGGTGAAAAGCTCGCAAAGCGCCTCCATCCCGGCGACGTGATCGCGTTCACAGGCTCCCTCGGCATGGGTAAGACAGCCTTCACGCGGGGGCTCGCGCGGGGGCTTGGATGCCGCGGGCGCGTCACAAGCCCAACGTTCACCATCGTCAATGAATATGACGGCGGCATACCGCTGTTTCATTTTGACCTATACCGGCTCGCCTCGTCGGACGAGCTGTACGATATCGGTTGGGACGACTATCTTGCGCGCGGCGGCGTATGTGCCGTGGAATGGAGCGAACGCGTCACAGACGCGCTTCCCCCGGAGGTCATTACGGTCGACCTTTCCCGCGGCGCGAGCGACGACGAGCGCGTCATCACGGTCACGGGGGTGGAATTATGAGGATTCTGGCGCTCGAGACCACCGCCAAAAGCGTTTCCTGCGCCGTCACCGAGGATGGCATGGTGCTTGCCCACAGCTTTCAGTGCACCGGACTGACCCACAGCCGTACGCTGCTTCCGATGGTCGACGCAATGCTCCGCAACGCGGAGCTGCCGCTCTCCTCCGTTGATCTCTTTGCCGTTTCATCCGGTCCGGGCTCGTTTACCGGCCTTCGCATCGGCGTCAGCGCGCTAAAGGGACTTGCCTGGGCGACGGACAAGCCCTGCGTCGGCGTCTCCACGCTCTATGCCATGGCGCAGAACCTCGCCCACACGGACACGCTGCTCATCTGCGCGATGGACGCGCGGCGCAGTCAGGTATACAATGCGCTCTTCGAGGCAAAAAACGGCGTTCTGACTCGCCTTTGCGAGGACCGTGCGATCGGACTGGACGAGCTGGCGGAAGTGCTTCGCGGCGACGGTCGCAAAAAGCTCGTCCTGGGCGACGGCGCGGTTCTCGCCCATACGCATCTCACACGCTGTGGCGTTGACTGTGCTCTCGCGCCTGCGGCGATGCGGTATCAAAACGCCGTCGGCGTCGCGCTTGCGGCTGAGGAGGCCGCCGCGCAGGGCAAGACGGTCACGGCGCAGGAGCTGTCCATCTCCTATCTGCGCGTTTCTCAGGCTGAGCGCGAGCGGAAGGCTAGGCTGGACGCAGCGGCTAAGGATACAGAGCAATCAAACTAAAATATAAATACAAAATGGAGGACGACTCGATGCTGTACCAGAACGACGACCATGTCTATGTAATGGACCATCCCCTTGTTGCGCACAAGCTGACGATCATGCGTGACAAGAACACCAGCGTCAAGGATTTTCGCGAGCTGGTTTCCGAAATCGGTATGCTCATTACCTATGAGGCGACGCGCGACCTGCCGCTGACCACCATGACGGTCGAAACCCCCCTGTGCAAGGCGGAAATGCCCACGCTGGAGGGCAAGAAGATCGCGGTCGTCCCCATTCTCCGTGCAGGTCTCGGCCTTGTGGACGGCGTGCTGCGCCTGATCCCCTCCGCACGTGTGGCGCACATCGGCATGTACCGCGACGAGGAGACGCTTGAACCCCATGTCTACTTCTGCAAAACCCCACATGACGTCGCTTCCCGCGATATCATGATCGTCGACCCGATGCTTGCCACCGGCGGAAGCGCGGACGCGGCGATCACCGAGATGAAAAAGCGAGGCTGCAAGCACATCAAGCTGATGGTGCTCGTCGCCGCCCCCGAGGGCATCAAGCACAT